>CAMBQV010000015.1 GCA_945870145.1 Akkermansia muciniphila | reverse complement strand
AGGGGCTTAAGGCGTAGGTAGAAATTCTATTTGTAGAAGGTGGAACTACTGCCCCGAGTTTGCAAACAACCCCTGCGTCTTGCGTCCGTTGTCCTGGGTCCGAAGATGAACCTTGAAAAGCAAAGCTCAAAAAGGTCCTACTTTGGTTGAACTATTGGATAGACTTGTCAAATCTTTGGAGACAAGTCGGCCATAACCGTTCTAACGTGTCACATCCTTGGGTGTCTGATTCTCACGTTTTCTGATCTCCAAGTCGGCGATAACAATCGCATTGCCGGACACTTTTTCGGACATGGCCAGCACCTTTCCCTCGCGGGTAATGATACAACTATGACCGCGCCCTGGCCATTCGTCAGCCTCTGTGGGGCTTGACCAATTGGCCGCAATTACATGAAAGTTATAGGGTATGACCGCTTTGGCTGGAAAGCTCTTGCTGAACCAGCTCTTCTCGTTGGGTCCGTACCATCCCACGGAGTAGAGCACGAGGTCCGCCTGTCGCTTGGCGAGGTATTGAGGCAGCGCATGGAAGTCATAACAGATCATGAGTCCCATATTGCCGAACTCGGTCTTCACGACCTGAATCGGGCGATCCCCGGGGGTACACCAACTCGAGTCACCCGGTGTCCAGAGAGCCTTCTTCCGGTGATGCGCCAGGAGCTTACCCTCAGGCGAGAGAAGCACCTGCGCATTAAAGAATCCATTGGTGCCGGCTTCGATCAGTCCGACACACAGGTAGATGTTCAACTCGTCCGCAAGTTTTCCGAAGAGCTTCGTGCTCGGTCCTGGCACAGGCTCAGCAACCTGACGTACATCCATGCCATCGGTTCCAGAGGACGACCAACTTGTCCATGTGATGGGTTCAAGATAGCCTTGCACGCTGCATTCCGGAAGCACAACGACACGCGCCCCCATACTCGCAGCCTGCCGGACGAGGTTCGTGATGTTACGGATGTTCTCCGCGGTCTTGCCCATCACGGAGGGACACTGAATGGCCGCGACGCGCACCATCCCCGTCTGCGTATCCTCCGCCAGTGCTAGATGAGCACCCAGCAGGCAAATAACTAAAGCGTATCTCTTCATGGATTGATATCCGATAAAATCGTTGTGATGCGTTAAATCATACTCCTTCTGGGCTAGATTGAACAAGGCGCAAATCCAAATTGCGCCTTGAAGACGAAAGAAGAAAACAGGTATACTGTCACTTAATTATGAAAACAGTCATTACACCTTTTCTCCTGATTGGATTAATGGCCCTAGGGGTCCAACAAACGGAGGCCGCGACGAAAGAGCCTCGGAAACCGAACATTATTGTCATCATGGCGGATGACCTCGGATATGGGGATCTCTCCTGTTATGGCGCGACGGTCTTCAAGACGCCGAATATTGACAAGCTGGCCGCGCAGGGCCAGCGTTTCTCAGGGGGTTACTGTTCTGCTTCGACCTGCACGCCGACGCGCTATTCGTTTCTCACGGGCACCTATGCATTCCGAAAAAAGAACACCGGCATTGCGCCGCCGAATGGACCCGCGATCATCCGTCCGGGTACACCGACCTTGCCCTCGCTCTTGAAGTAGGCTGGTTACCGTACCGCTGTCATTGGCAAGTGGCATCTTGGACTCGGTGATCAGCGGCCCGACTGGAATGGCACGCTCTCGCCGGGGCCTTTGGAGATCGGGTTTGACGAGGCGTTTCTCCTGCCGACCACGAATGACCGCGTGCCTCAGGTTTTTGTCAGAAACCATAAGGTCCTGAATCTTGATCCTGCAGATCCTCTGACAGTCAGCGACTCACCGATCTCTCCCGATGAACCGACAGGCGTCTCGCACCGTTCGGAGCTGAAGATGGATTGGTCGCATGGACACAATGGGACGATCCACAATGGTATCAGCCGCATCGGCTACTACACAGGCGGTAAGACGGCGCGCTTCCGTGATGAGGATCTCGGGGACAGGTGGGTCGCTGAATCAAAGACGTACATTGAGTCCAACAAGGATCATCCCTTTTTCCTCTTCTTCGCCTCTCATGACATTCATGTGCCGCGCATGCCTCACGAGCGCTTCCAGGGGAAGAGCGGGACGGGGTTCCGTGGTGACTCCATTCTCGAGTTCGACGCGTGCGTAGGGGAGTTGATGGCCATACTCGAGGCGAACAAGCTTACGGAGAATACCCTTGTGGTCTTGTGCTCTGACAACGGACCTGTCCTGGATGACGGCTACAAAGACGGAGCAGTCACCCAGTTAGGTCAGCATATTCCCGCAGGTCCCTACTCCGGCGGTAAATATACGGTGTTTGAGGGAGGGACGCGCATTCCCTTCATCACCCGCTGGCCTAGTGTCATCCCGGCAGGCGAATCGAGCCAGATCGTCTGTACCATAGATTTGGCAACCTCCCTTTCGGAGCTGGTCGGTGTGAAGGTTCCGGAGGATGCCTGCCTCGACAGTTTCAACATCCTGCCTGCTTTGCTGGGCGAGAAGGACGCCAAGGGCCGTGCGGAGCTTCTTCAGCAGGACAACGGCGCTGGCGGGACGAAGGGGCGTTTCGGGCTACGTTCAGGGGACTGGAAGCTCGTGCGGCAAAAGCAACCCGTTGTCACCGAGGCGACTCTCTCAAAGAAACCAATGAAACAATCTAAGCGCGCGGAGGCATTGTATTACCTGCCTGATGATCCGGGCGAACAGAATGATCTGAGCGCCACAAATCCGACGAAGACAATCGAGTTGGTCAAGCGCTTGGATGAGATTCTGACCTCAGGACGCACACGATAACTTTTAGAGGTCATCGTTTCGCAGGTCGATGAAGACGAGGCCGGTTACAAAGTCCAGCAGTTCAAAGGGCTCTAAGCCGATATCGAGGCCAATGACGAGGAGATGCACGCCGGCGCCGACCTCTGTCGGACCGTAATCCGGACCGATGTTGCCTTCAGCAGTGGCATCAGCGACGCTGACTTGAAGTCCGCTGCGGCTTTCCAGTCCGATCGGGAGTTTAGGTCTCCTTCTGTTTCGTGGACCTGGCAGGCCTGCATAGACCGAACCGTAGGACCCTACAAACGCAGAAGCTAATTCGGTCGCCCGGACATCTGCCGCAATACCAGGCCCGACACGTACACGCAGTCGCACGACGTCACATAAATCGAGAATGATGTTCGGGATGAACATCACGATTTTGTGGATAGGACTGTGCGTTTGTTCTTCAGATGACTTCTTTTCGGCGGGCGCCTTGTCAGACGCGGTTTCGCCATAGCACGGCGCGCAGGCGATAAATGCCGAAAGCATTAACAGCAGGGTGGAATGTTTCATGATCAATATCCTTTTGTGATTGTTTATCTTGTTCATTAGCGTCATGTTATCCCACTTCTAGGTCAGCGAACAATAAGGTGTTTAACCCATGGGTGAACGGGGAGAGAATATCAAACATTCAACATCCAACATTGAACATCGAATTTTAAATAAGGTAGTTTCGTGCTTTTCGTGTGTTTCGTGGGCAAGGAAATTGAAGCTTTGGTCAAACAAGTTGAATCTTGAATAATAAAGTTTAAAAACAGTATACTTGAACGCGAGATGCTGAATGATCGTCAATGTGGCAGAACCCACTCGGGATCTTCGGAGAAATAAAATAATGACACCACGTTTTAAAATAGCTGGTTGCGATCTCGGGGCACTTGGTGTGTTAGTGCTGATGTTGCTCCAGCTGGGTTGTGTCACAGGCCGGGAAGCGCATGACTACTCCACGATTCCGTTTGAAGCGAAGTTGAATAACCGGATTGTCCATTTGCCGGCGTCGGGACAATTCATTCTGGAGTCTCACCTGACCACAACTGCAGATGTTTTTCCTGAAGCAGGAAAAGGTAAAACGCCACGGCTCTTCCCCAACGTCACCTTTGCGATCAATAAGCGCCCCATCGGTTCTGATGAGGGGATTCAGCAACACCTTGTCCGTGAAAGGAAGGAATATCGAAAATTCTTCCCTGCAATGCCGTTCAAAACACTGTTTGATAACCGCTATGTCAAACAATGGACACCTGCTGAGAGTGGAAAGCCAGGACAGGGATCTGTTGGCAATACCCGTCCTTCTGTGGCTGAGGAGTTATGGATCGCCAATATGTGCTGGTCCGCCAAGGGTAAACCCAAGCCCGGTACCAAGTTTCTGATGACCGCTCATGGAAAGCGCGTGGTGGTGGTGATGGGCTACGAGACCGGACCTGAAGCCCCCAAATTTCTCGGCGGCGCGCAGGGCGCAGTTTTCAAGGCTCTAGGATTGAAGAACAATGAGGTTGCCGAGATCGCCTGTCTCAAGGATCAGAGCGTCCCTGTAGGCCCTGTGATCGCCCCATAAAGCGTGGACGAGGAAGCGTAGCTAAAACAGCAATATGGAGTGAAGTGGGGGTGTTGAGGTTATTACGGGATGCAGCTTCCGCGTGAGGTTTGTTTGCTCCTTGTCAAGAGGTTCGGTGTATGGCATACTTTAACCAGTTTGTTATTTAAACCTAGTTACAAGTGCTTTATTATGAAAAACTTCATTTTTGTTATTTTTTTGGCCTGTATAATCGCTCACACACTTACTGCAGAAGAGTCGCTTCGTCATACCTTGGTGATGGGGGATGAGTCTCGGGGTTTTATCCATTATCTTGATCAGTTTAACACCAACAACAATTTTTCAGTTAAGGCGAACCGCCCGGTATGGGACATGAAACGCATTTCAGATAATAGGTATCGTTATGTGCACGGAAACAGCTTTACGGTGGTTGATTTAAAGGAACGAAAGGAGGTAGAGACCTTCTCGGATACCAAACTGACAGGTTTGACTTCCGTGTGTGATTTGCCAGACGGGGGCTTTTTAGCAGCGACGAATCAGAAAGCTGTGGTTCCTACAAACGCGGCTCCTGTTGTTGTAGCTGTTGAAGCGATGAAAAAAAAGAGCGAGGTGTCGGAAAAGAAATGCGTTGTTGTGTACCAGTACACGGCGGCTCGTCAATTGAAGGCTCGTTCGGTTTATGAGGGGCTTAACAATGTCCGCATGATGACGGTGTTGCCCTCAGGTGAGATCTTGCTGGCCCACAATGATGGTGTTGCCCGTTGTACCTTGGCCTCGGAAGGATCCGAACAAAGGAAGATTGTTCAGAGCTATAAGCTTCCCAGAGCGAAGAATGCCTATAAGGCTATTTTACGCAAGGAGGGCGGACTCTGGGTAGGTGGAGGTTATGCCTGCGCGCTTTATGCCTATGCAGACGCAGGACACGTAATTAAGACCTTTGAGGCTCAGCAACCCGCTGGGTTGAAAAATCATTTTTTTGGCGGTCTCGTTGAACAGGCCAACGGCAATCTGATGGTTGCCAACTGGACAGGCCATGGTGCCAATGATAGCAAAACGGGCTGGCAGGTGATCGAGTTCGATGCTGAGGGTAAGGTTGTCTGGTATCTACACGATCCTGTCGCGTATGGTTCGATCAGTGGTATCGATATTATCCGTTAGTTTCAAGAGGAATAGAGCATGGTGGCAAAATTCATTTACAAGCGTGGTGAAGAGGAGAAGGAGATTCCTTGCGCACCGCTTTTGACGATTGGACGTGTGCCTCCAAACGACATTGTTGTTCACCATCCGAAGGTCTCTCGCAACCATGCGATCATTCGCATGCTCCAGCCCGGCGAATATTACGTGATTGATATTGGTAGTACGAATGGCACCCTGGTGAATAACAAGCGCGTTGTGATGCCGACATTGTTGGTGAATGGCGATGTGATTGCGGTCGAGGATGGTACCCTGACGTATCATGCGCAGGAGACGGTTGTCGAGGATGAAGACGGCGATGATGCGACTTGCGCTCAGATGACCATGGCCTCCTCCATGGCGGACTTGACCTCGGAGATCACGATCCTGGTGTGCGATATTCGCGGTTATACCAGTCTGAGTGAGAAGATGCCGACCAAGGATCTGGCTCAGATGATGGCCAGGTGGTTCAAGATGGCGACGCAGGTGATTGAAGAGCAATCCGGCACGATTGATAAGTTTATCGGCGATGCGGTCATGGTGCGTTGGACCATCAACAACAAGAATGTCAAAGAGAGTGTGATTCATGCGTTAAAGGTCGCGAAAGAGCTCAACGACATGAGCCTTCAGATCAACCAGCTTTTTGCAGCAACCCTCCCACAGCCCTTCCGAGTCGGGGTCGGCATCAATACAGGTGCCGCCGCGCTTGGCAGTTTGGGCGGTGGCGGGTACCGGGAGTACACCGCACTCGGGGATGCCGTCAATATGGCCTTCCGGTTTGAGAGCGAAACTAGGAATTTGGGCAAGGATGTGGTGGTGGGTATTGATTCGTGCATCCATCTCCCCAAAGAGCTCTGGGAAAAAGCAATGATCCCTGTGACGGTCAAAGGAAAGACAGAAGCTGTCTCAGTCTGGCCTCTTACCTTTACTGAGTTAGAGCAAGACATTACTCGCATCTAACTAAGGCTCTTGAGGAGTCCATTTATACGAATGGAGATCCTGAAAAAAATAACAGATCTTTTTGAGCAGTTACAATAGCAAATAACTTTGTATTGCAAAGTACTTTCGACTGTGTCATACTGGTGGCGTTTAACAGGAGAAAAAGGATGATTGCAAATCATATACATGATGCTCTCGGACAGGTTAATCAGCTTCGCAGTCTCATTCTTGAGCGCCAACGTTTTAGTGGCTATTCAGGCACGGCGCGTATGCTAGGCGGAGTGTTTGCACTTATAGGTGCCGTTGTCCTTGCGCGTGTGCCAGGACTTCAGAAGCTGGAACTCCAGCTGATCGGATGGGGGGGCGTACTTGCCGTAGGCCTTGCGCTGAATTATGGTTTTCTCGCGTGGTGGTTTTTGAGAAATCATTTTGGCGCGCGTCGCTGGCAGGTACTGATGCCTACGTTGGAACTCTTTCCTGCGCTTGCGCTTGGCGGAGTGTTCACCCTCGTGTTAGTGATGCGCGGTGATTATGATCTTCTGTTTGGCACATGGATGTGTTTCTTTGGCCTTGCGCATATGGGTTATCGTCATTCCTTGCCACGTGGAATTCTTTTTCTCGGGTTCTATTACCAAGTAGCTGGCGCTTGCTGTCTTGTGTTACCAGAGATTTCATTTTTAAATCCCTTGCCGATGGGAGTGATCTTCTTTGCAGGAGAGATGGTGGGGGGATGGATTTTAAGAAGCAATGCAATTATTCAAGAAGGAGGTTCCGATGAGTCCGTTTGTTCATGAAGAGCTGCCTCAGTTAGAACGTTTATTCCACGAGCCGAATCGGATGGCGATTCTCTCGACCCTGTGCGCAGCAACAGGTCCTATGTCCTTTACCGATCTGAAATCCGCCAGCGGGTTGACCGATGGAAACTTGAGCCGTCACCTGAAGGCCTTACAAGAGGCGGGTATTGTTCGCGTCAAGAAGACCTTTGTGGGCGTCAAGCCGCGCACAACCGTGAGCCTCACGGAAAAAGGGCTGAAACGTTTTGACGAATATCTTGTGGCACTCTCAGAAGTCCTCAAACGCGCGAAACATGCGATGGCTTCTGACCGGAAGCCATCTTCATTGTTTCCGGCGGTTGGTATCTTGAGTCCAGCGTAGTTCCACTATTTTAATCATGCATTCATCACTAAACGAGGTAAACACCATGAATACACCTGAACAAGCACAGAGTCATCCCCCCCCCGTCCTACAGCAACAACCCGCACCGCAGCAAAATACGGCCCCCGTTGAGCCGAGTTTCTGGAGCAGGATTGCAACGATGTTTAAAATTGGCGTGATTGGATTTCTTGTCCTTCTTTTACTTATTCCGCTATTCATGTTTGAATCTCGCCTGAGAGAGCGCTTAACCACGAGGAATCAGGCGGTGAATGAAATCACACAGACCTGGGGCAGTGACCAGTTTGTAGCAGGTCCGCTCTTGCAGGTTCCGTATGAGAAGACAATCATTACGCGGAAAGAAGTGTATGTTGATGGGAAGATGGTCAAGACGGATGTACCGTCAATCATCAAAAGGTATGCCTGGTTTTTACCCTCTGATTATGATGTGAAATGTTCACTGGCGCCCTCCGAGCGGTATCGTGGAATCTACAAGGCTGTCTTATATCGTGGAGATTTCACCTTTAAGGGCACGTTTGCGCGTCCGAATTTCCAAGAGTGGAAAATTGACGATAAGGCGGTCTTGTGGGACGAAGCATCGGTCGTCTTTGCAGTCACCGATTTACGCGGTGTCACCAATGAACTCAATATTCAGTTTGGCGAGAAGAATCTGCCGATGCAGCCCGGCAACAGCAGCCTTGGATTCTCCAATACGCTTCGTGCAAAATTGCCTATTGATCTGTGGAAGGATACGACGAGTACGAGTAATGTTCCCTTCTCTCTGTCCATAGGGTTAAATGGCAGTGGAGGTGTCAGGATTGCGCCTCTGGGGTTGCAGACTACGACGACGATCGAATCGAAGTGGCCCGATCCGAATTTCCAAGGGATGTTCCCGCCTGTTGAGCGTAAAATAAGTGAAAATGGGTTTACGGCAGAGTGGAAGGTCGCTTACTATGGCCGCGGCTATCCGCAGTCTTGGCTGTCGGGTTCGGAAGAGGAGCGGGATGTGGATGGTAACGCGATTAAGAAATCTGGCTTCGGCGTTGATCTCTACACGCCGGTGGATAGCTATCGTCTGGTTGAACGGGCGGTCAAATATGGCATCCTCTTTATTGTGATGATCTTCACTGGTTTCTTCCTCTTTGAGACCCTCGGCAAACTGCGTATTCATCCGTTGCAATACATCCTCGTCGGTGTCGCGCTCTGCCTCTTCTACATGCTGTTACTCGCGCTCTCGGAACTGATGTCGTTCGGCTATGCCTATTTCATCGGAGCCGTCAGCTCGGGGGCAATGATTACCTTCTACAGCGCATCTGTGCTCAAAGGTGCTAAGCGTGCTCAGTTGATCGCGTTGGAACTTGTGGTCATCTTTACCTTCTTGTACACCACACTCCAGCTTCAGGATTATGCGTTGCTCCTCGGTACCATCGGCCTCTTCGCAGCCCTTGGTATCGTGATGTATGCCACCCGTAATGTGGATTGGTATGGGACGCCTGGGAAGAAGTAGAGAGCCCTACAATAGCGCGCATGCGCTGTCGTGAGTGCATGAAAGTCAGGATCAAAGTAAGGTGGAGGTGTATGATGAAAGCGAGCATTTTAGTCGGAATTGCCTGTCTTTTTTGGCAACCTGTATGGTCAGAAGAACAGGTGTTGCCTGGGACGTTCGATTACTCGCTTGGGAGTGCGACAGTGACGACGCTCGCAGAGCGACAACAAAACGTTGATATGAAGATCCTTGTCGGAGCGACGGATGAGATCCTGAAACGCTATGCGCCGAAAGGTATCGTACCGAATGCGCTCAATGCTTTTCTCATACGTATCGACAGGATGAATATTCTCGTGGACACAGGACTCGGACTTAAGTTGGTCGACAATCTGAAGGCAGTCAAGATCGGCCCGGGGGACATCGATGCCGTGCTGCTCACACACATGCATCGCGACCACATCGGTGGCCTGTTGCGTGACGGTGTGGCGGTCTTTACACGTGCGACACTCTATATCCCCCGCCCAGAGTTCGAATACTGGAAGCAGAAAAGCGATGATATGGTGCGAACCATTGAGGCCTACAAGGGGCGTGTCTGCCTCTTTCAGCCCCAGGAGATTGGTACTGATAAGCCAGAGCAATTTATCCGAGGCATCACCGCCTTTGCCGCCTACGGACATACGCCAGGCCATACGGTCTTTCTCGTGGAGGGACAGAGTCAGAAGTTGCTCATATGGGGCGACATCACGCATGCGACGCCCATCCAGATTCCGCACCCCGAGGTTACGGTCACCTACGATATTGATCCTGCGCAGGCGATCACGACGCGTAAGCGAATCATGGCTTACGTCGCAACGAACCAGATTTATTACGTTGGCGGCATGCACATCGCATATCCGGGCGTGGATTTTCTCTTCAAGGAGAAGGAGAAAAACAATTATCACATCATGCCTGTCGATTACACTTACACGAATGCGGATGCCAAGGAGATCGCCATACGCTCGGACGGCTACCGTACAGAGACGGAGAAAGTCCTAGAGGGCCGAGCGAAAGGAAAGATCCAGCGTATGAAGGCAACTAATGAGTCTGAGACGTGGTGGGAGATTACTGATTATGTTTATGATGCAGACGGCTGGCTTGTACGGAAAGAGAGAAACAAGTATTTTCAAGGCAATGAGAAGCCACAGGAATCGGAAGAGGTCGCCTATTTCCCGATGAGAGAGATAGTTCATTATATCAAGAAAACGGATCGAGACGGTGATAGCGATTACATAGTATTCAACGCGAGTTATCAGCTTGTCGCGCGTCTTTCTGGCGACGGAAAACTGACTAAAGAAGATGTCGCGGGCAATGAAAAATATTGGGAACCTCTCTTAAAGGGCGAAACGGCAAGCGAGGCGCGAGCGCGCCTGGCCAAGGCGGAGCAGGATAAGGCGGAAAAGGAAAAAGTGGCAAATGACGCGGCAGCCAACGATATCGCAGCGTCTCGGCCGATCAAGCCTTTTGTCTTCCCGAAGGCCATTCTGGATTTGCTTCCTCCTAACCTTGACGATGCGTTACCAAAAGAAGTTGCCAAGGCGCTCACGCAGTTCAAGAATGGCCATTTCATCTCCTTGAGGCATCTGTCTCTGTTTCCAAAAGACTTGGAGACTTGTTTGAAAGTTAGATATACAACATCACTAGAAGTCACAGTTGCAGACGAACGTGGCCAGCCAGTGGTGGGCGCGCAGGTCACTCTGAAACAGATTCGGCTGTTCTCCGATTCCGGCGACATTGAGATGGCACAAAGCGACGGTCGGGTTTCTGACAATTGGGAGCCACTGATGAAAACGGAGCGCGTCGGAGCAAGCGGCAAAGCGATTTTCAAGGATGTCCCACGCTTCACCTTTATCCTTCTTGCACGGACGCTTTTTTATGACGGGAAGATGCCTGAGCCCAGCCTGCAAGCCAGCGTGAAGGCGGAGGGATACGAGGAGGCAACGGCCACATTCTGCAACGTAGACAAGGAGACGCTGGCTCTGGCGAAGCAGACAGTCGCAATTGTGGCCGGCGTTTCTGACGATCAGGAGGTCAATGTCGAAAAGGATTTTACAGGAGCGAAAGAAGCGTACATGTCGAGCAAACTTGCTAAGACGTTTACGGTGCCGGAGGAGAATCGTCACGATACAATACAGGTGAAGATCGTTTTGAAGCGACGATCACCATCAACCCTGTAAATCCTGTCAAATAAAGCGACTACACTTCTCAAAAATTCTCTAGTCATGGGCAAGCGCACGTGTGATCGCCTCAGCCAGTGCCTGGTCAATACCGGGAACAGCCTTTATCTCTTCGAGTGTAGCACGCGAGAGGCGATAGATGGATTTGAAGTGCCGGAGAAGCGCGGTCTTTTTAGCGGGACCGATCCCGGGGATTGCGTCCAATGCTGATTCACGGATGGTGCGGTTACGAAGCCAACGGTGATACGTCAGTGCAAAGCGGTGGGCTTCATCCCGGAGACGTGTTAAGACACGCAGGGCTTGTGAGTCCAGAGGCAGGCGAATGGGTTCACGCCCGTCGTCCACGACAACCTCTTCAAACTGCTTGGCAATACCCACGCTGGGAATTGTCTCCATCCCAATCTCGGCGAGGGCTTCGCGCGCAGCGCGCAGTTGCGTGATGCCACCGTCAATCAGGATCAACCCCGGCAGGGGCTTTCCCTCATCCCGTACGCGGGTATAACGCCGTTTCACCACCTCGGCAATGGAGCGGGGATCATCGGCGCCCTCGACTGTCTTAATTTTAAAATGACGGTAGAAGCGTGGATCGGGAATTCCATCAAGCGCGACGACCATGCTTGCAACGGAATGGGTCCCAAAAAGATTTGAAATATCAAAGCATTCAATGTGTTTGGGGAGTTGGGGCAATCCAATCAGCTCCTTCAGCTCTTTGACGCCTTTACGCGCATCAGCGAGCTGAAGGGCAGGAGCCCTTGTGATAATACCACGGCGCCGTTTCACCATCTCTTCCAATGCCAGCCAGGTGTCACGCAGGTTGGCGGCCTTCTCGTAGTTCTGTTCGTGGGCAACCTCCTGCATCTGCTCCTTGAGTTCCCTGATGATCCCCATGCGCTCGCCTCGCAGGAATGCGCAAGCTTCTTCAAAACGGGCTTGATACTCATCTACTGAGATTCGGTTGACGCAGGGCGCTGAACAGAACCGTACGATATCGTTAATGCAGTGTTTGTAGGTTTCTGCATCTGGATGGATGGGTGTGCATTTGCGTAACCCAAACCGCTTCTCGGTAAAATCAAGGACGGTGCGGACAACAGAGTCTGAGGGGAAGGGGCCAAAATAGACGGCGTTGTCCTCGCGGATGATGCGGCAGGTGGTGATGCGGGGGAAGGGTTCATGCGGATCTGCCCGGAGAGACGGGTATTGCTTGTCATCGCGCATCAGCACATTGTATCGCGGACGATAGGTCTTGATGAGATTACTCTCGGTCAGTAAGGCCTCAGCCTCGCCCTTGACAATAATCACCTCGATATCCGCGATGCTGTTCACCATGCTACGCAACTTGGGCGGTGCCTTGCGTAAGGTGGAGTCCCGGAAGTAGCTCGTAACACGCTTGCGCAGCGAGACCGCCTTGCCGACATAGATGATCGTTCCCTTGCGGTCACGCATCAGGTAACAACCGGGCTTATCCGGAAGAGCGGCCAGCTTTTGTTGGATGAGGGACGGAGTATTCATGGTGCTGATGGGCATTATATTATCATGGGGTAGTTGCCCCTGTCGATGGTCTTCTCTTTTTTCTGAGTTTTGCCTTTTTTGAAGAGTAGAAAAAGAATACAATCAAAAGACTTATAAAAAGAGGGGAATATGCAGATGCAGATTAAATGGTTGCTGGCTGGCTTGCTGTTGACATCGGTGTGTTGTGCGAATACTACAATCGAAGAGGATTGGTCCAATCCGCCACGCGATGCAAAGTTGCGTGCGTACTGGTGGTGGATTAATGGTAATGTGGATAAGGCGGCCATTACGCGCGATCTTGAGGAGATGAAGGCGAAAGGCTTTGGCGGGGCGTTGATTTGCGATGCCGATGGCTCAGCACAACAGGGCAACGTGCGGGTGCCAGCAGGGCCGGTTTTCATGTCAGATGCCTGGCGCGACCTTTATCGGTTTACCTTGAAAGAGGCGGATCGTCTGGGCCTCGAAATGAGCCTCAATATCCAGAGCGGATGGAATGTGGGTGGGCCCTGCGTGAAAGTTGAAGATGCCCCTAAAAAATTGATTTGGACAGAGAAGCGTGTCAAAGGCGGTGGGAGTATCTCATGTAAACTGGATAAGCCTAAAGGGCGGGACAACTTCTATCAGGACCTGTTTGTCCTCGCTTATCGGGCAAAAGCAGAAAAGGTCACGCCGCCCCCTAAGCCCGCGCCAGCCGCGAAGAAGGGAGGGACAAAAAAAGGAGGAGAGCCGTTTGGGACGCTTAAGAGCCATGGAGAGAAGGCCTTGGAGACTCCTCTCCGTCCCTTTTCAGCGCCCGATACCACGTCCCTTTTTGAAGAGAATCCTTCAAAGCTGGGTGAACAGCATTGCAACGCCTCGGAGGTTGTGGACTTGACCTCTAAGATGGTTGACGGGCTCGTGACATGGGAGGCCCCTGAAGGCGACTGGATTATTCTGCGGATGGGATGCACGCTCAATGACCATAACCGTGTGTCGACCTGCAGTCAGGGGTGGGACGGTTATGCGCTCGACCCCTTTGATGCCGGAGCCTTCACACGCTATTGGGGTGCGGTTGTGGAGCCGTTGATGGCGGATGCAAAGCCTTACAAGAGCTTGCGCTATTTGCACACGGACAGCTGGGAAGTTGAAGTGGCCAATTGGACACCGACCCTGCGCGAAGAATTTTCAAAACGCCGCGGGTATGATATTTTCCCCTGGCTGCCTGTGCTCGCGGGTAAGATTGTGAATAACCGTGACGAGAGCAATCGCTTCCTGCATGACTTTCGGCGTACCATGGGTGACTTGGCGATCGACAACCATTATCGGCTCTTCAAAGAGCGCGCACATCGCCATGGGATGGAGATGCATCCAGAGAGTGGCGGACCCCACGCCGTTCCGATTGACGCACAGCAGTGCCTCGGGTACAACGATGCACCGATGAGTGAATTCTGGGCCACCTCCTGGCGCCATCGCATGGGGGATGACAATCGCTACTTCGTGAAGCAACCCGCGAGCGCGGCCCATGTGAATGGACGTAAGCTCGTCTTGGCCGAAGGTTTCACAACCATCGGTCCCCATTGGCAGGAGACGCTCTGGGATAACCTGAAACCTTCTTTTGACAAAGCCATCTGCGAAGGGCTCAATCTTCTGGTCTGGCATGCCTTTGTCTGTTCGCCGGCGTCGCAAGGTGTTCCGGGACAGCAATATTTCGCCGGTACCCACTTGAATCCGCTCGTGACCTGGTGGTCGCAGTCAGAGCCGATTTTCTCCTACTTCAATCGTTGCCATGCGATGATGCAGCGTGGCAAGTCCAGTGCGGATGTGCTCTACTACTACGGGAGTCATGTTCCGAATTTCACCCAGCACAAGCGCAAGGATCCGACAAAGGTCCTCCCTGGCTATGATTATGATGTGATTGATGCCCAGGCGTTGCTGACGCGCATCACGGTCAAGGACGGACAGCTTGTGACACCGGACGGGGTGCGCTACCGTATCCTCGTACTCTCCCCGCATGAGATCATCTCCTTGGAGGTGATGAAGAAGGTGCAAGCGCTTGTCGCCGAGGGTGCGACGGTGGTAGCACAGGCCAAGCCGGTGAAGACCTTCGGACTCAAGGACTACACGGCCTCTGATGTTGAATTGAAACGCATCACGGACGAACTGTGGAAGGGTGGCAAGCTGGTGACTGGTAAGAGCACACAGGAGGCTTTGGCCGCCTTGGGTGTCGGTCCAGACGTCAGATACGAGATCCCCTCCGAATTGAAGGAGTCGTTTGATTTCATCCACCGTGTGGATGGCGATGCGGACATCTACTTCCTTGCCAACCGCTCGACGAATGCGGTGAACACCAAGGTTACCTTCCGCATGAAGGGGAAGGTCGCCGAGTTGTGGGACCCTGTCAGTGGCGAGCGCCGCAGTATTGCGCATGAAGCAGGGCAGGGGGGAAGCTCCTTGCAACTGGCGTTTGCACCGTGCGGGTCATGGGTTGTCCTCTGGAAGTCCGCGACAACGGCTAAGCCGGTTGAGAAGCAGGTCTTCAAGCCAGTCATGACGCTGGCGGGTCCTTGGCAAGTCACCTTTGATCCGAAGTGGGGAGGACCTGCGAAGCCCGTTGAATTCCAGCAACTCACAGACTGGACCGAGCATTCGGATCTCGGAGTCAAATATTACAGCGGCACTGCTGCGTATCGCAGTACCTTTGAACCCAAGTCCCAAGTCCCAGGTTCCAAGTCCCGACTCCTTCTCGACTTAGGAAATGTCCGTGAACTCGCAGAGGTGAAGGTCAATGGAAAGTCCTGCGGCATAACCTGGACGCCGCCCTTCCGGGTGGATATCACAGAGGCGTTGAAGCCAGGTGCTAATGAGCTGGAGATTCATGTGACAAACTTCTGGTATAACCGTTTGATCGGCGACAAGGATTTACCAGAGGCGAAGCGTGTGACACAGACCAATGTTAGAAGCTTGGCGAATCCCGGAAGGACCTTGGTCGCCTCCGGCCTCTTTGGGCCAGTCACACTGTATGGTGTCGAGTAAAGTGCGAGGGCAGAGTTATTTTTAACACGGAGGTACGGAGTTCACGGAGGAGTATTGTGAGAGGAATGATGGAATAGTGGAATAATGGAAGAGGACTCTTTTGGGAGCGGCGCAGGCCTCTGCGCCACAGGCACGCAGGCGCGTGCCCCTCCCGAAGCGGTATTTCGTATTCCCCATCATTACAACATTCCGATATTCCACCATTCCAAAGAAGTTCTAAGCAAGGAGTCTGCGCATGAATGATTTAACGGAGAAGAGTACAGATGTGAAACGGGTCTTTACGGGTCGCGCGCTGACGATTGACTCGGTTTCGATCGAGATGCCGAACGGACGCAAGTCGACGCGCGAGATTGTACGTCATCGAGGGGCTGCTGTGATTTTGGGGCAACGCCCGGACGGAAAATTCGTCCTTGTGCGTCAATATCGCAAGTCCATTGAGCAGACCTTGCTGGAGATGGTGGCAGGCGGACTTGAAGAGGGAGAGGCGCCGGAGGCGTGCGCTCGCCGCGAGATGGAAGAGGAGAGTGGATACAGGGTGCTGTCCTTGGAGCCTATTGCGGTGACCGTGCCGTGTCCGGGGTATAGCGAAGAGCGGCATTACCACTATTATGCCAAGATCGCTCAAGAACCCATGGAACAGCGTCCGGATTTTGATGAGAATCTGGAACCCGTTATCATGAGTGCTGAAGAGATCAATGCCGCGATTGACAGCGGACAAATCATCGACGGTAAAAGCATCACGATCTGGCTCCTCTGGCAGCGACAACATTTCCGCTTGCGCTGAATTCCCGATCGTCCTATACTTGCCGCACAGTGCATAAAACGCTAATCGTTGGATATGAAAGATAAATGAAAGCCAGACACACAATAACCCTGCTGGCTGTCGTATTCCTGTTTGTTGGAGTTGTTATCCGAGCTGAAGAGCCGGAGTCCATGCTACCAACCGGGAAATGGAAGCTTGTATTCCAGGATGAGTTCACTGGAACAAACAAGGCTCTTGACAAGGCCTGGGAGTTTCAGAACGGACCCAGCGGGCATATTCTGTGTAGCCGCTGGCGTGAGAATGCAATCACTAGTGACGGAATCCTAAAGTTAAATGCGAAAAAAGAAAAACGTGGCGGACAAGAATGGACTGCCGCCAGCATGTGGACGAAGCAAAAGTTCAAGTATGGCTACTTTGAATGCCGTTACAAATACGCCAAAGCCAAGGGAACGAACAACTCGTTCTGGCTGATGACGCGGGACATACCCAAGGATGCCGCAGGCAGGTTTGAGATCGACATTAATGAGGGACACTATCCCGGCCGAATCAATATGAACATCCACAATTGGTCAGGAGAACACTGGGCCAAAAGCAAGCACATGACGGTCGAGGGCGCCAATCTGGCCGACGCGTTCCACACATATGGGCTTGAGTGGAACAAGGACGAACTCAACTGGTATTTTGACGGGAAGGAAATCCGGCGAGAGAAGAACACCATCTGTCACGGGGAATCCCCTGTCTGGCTCAGCCTCGCAATCATCAAGTGGGCGGGACCTGTTACAGATGCCATTGACAGGACATCAATGGATGTGGACTATGTAAGAGTATACCAACGAGACGTATCAGAACATAACAAGCCGGATTAGGGCGACGGCAAATAGTCGCATCTGATTCGCGACGTTCGGTCCAAGGGCCCCCGCCAGCACGGTACGGGCGGGGACGCCCGTACGCCTACCGAGTACCGTAGTTCCGTAGTACCGTAGTGCCCCAAGTCACACAGTCAACGCCTCGGTACTACGGTACTGTTGGATGCCCCTGGGACTCGTATAACTTTCAACTTTTCACTTTTGCGGCCCCTTTTTTCTTCAACCCCCTTTAAATGGCATTTACTTCCCGACCTGAAATGATACAATGATGCGCGAACAATTGATCTTATAAGAGGTAATACTATGGCCAATGGATTTTATTTAGTTCCGAAACCGACCAATGAGCCGGTTTTAAATTATGCTCCCAATTCTCCTGAGCGTGCAGAGGTCAAAGCTGAATTGAAGCGTCAGGCTTCGATTGTGGTTGATGTTCCGATCGTGATTGGCGGGAAGGAATACCGCACGGCGAATGTGAAGTACATTCGGATGCCGCATGATCATCAGCACATCCTTGGTAAATTTTATATTGCCGGCAAGAAGGAACTTGAGTTGGCAGCCCGTACCGCCATGGAAGCTAAGGCAAAGTGGGCAGACATTGACTGGGAGCATCGCGCTTCGATCTTCTTGAAGGCTGCTGAGTTGCTCACGGGGCCCTATCGCGCCAAGCTGAATGCGGCTACGATGTTGTGTCAGAGCAAGACGATCTTCCAGGCGGAAATTGATGCTGTCTGCGAACTCGCGGACTTCTTCCGTTACAACTGCTACTTTGCGCAGGAGATCTACAAGGATCAGCCTCAGAACGCCAAGGGCGTCTGGAACCGTCAACAGCATCGTCCGCTGGATGGTTTCGTGGTTGCGATCTCTCCGTTCAATTTCACTTCGATCGGGGGCAATCTTTGCACGGCCCCTGCGATCATGGGTAATACGATCGTTTGGAAACCTGCTTCGACTGCAGTGCTCTCCAACTACTATGTCTTCAAAATTTTGGAAGAGGCTGGCATCCCGACCGGCGTGATCAACTTTGTGCCGTGTGCGGGTTCAGATATGAGCCAATATTTGCTCACCAGTCGCGATATGGCAGGGGTGCACTTCACAGGTTCGACCGAAGTCTTCAATGCCATCTGGAAGCTGACGGGTGACAACATCACGCCTTATAAATCCTACCCTCGTCTGGTGGGTGAGACCGGTGGAAAAGATTTTATCTTTGCGCATAAGTCCGCAGAGGTTGCTCCTCTGGTTTGCGCCCTGGTGCGTGGTTCCTTTGAATATCAGGGACAGAAGTGTTCCGCCGCCTCGCGTGCCTACATCCCGAAGAGCCTCTGGCCCAGGGTTAAGAAGGGATTGCTTGCAGAGGTTGCAAAGATTAAGGTGGGCGATGTCTGTGACTTCCGCAACTTCATGGGTGCGGTGATTGACGAAGGTTCTTACAAGAACACGGTCAAGTACATCGAGCATGCGAAGAAGTCGAAAGATGCCGAGTTGCTCTGTGGCGGGTATGATGATTCCAAGGGATGGTTTATCTATCCGACCGTGATCCTGGCCAAGAAGCCAGACTACAAGAGCATGGTTGAAGAGATCTTTGCGCCTGTGATGACAATCTTTGTCTACGATGACAAAGATTTTGTGAAGACCATTGATATTTGTGACAGCTCGACAAAATATGCGCTCACCGGTGCGGTCTTTGCACAGGATCGCGAAGCGATTCACCTGATGGAACGTAAGCTGGTTCATGCAGCAGGCAACTTTTACATCAATGACAAGCCCACGGGTGCCGTGGTTGGACAGCAACCCTTCGGTGGCGCGCGCGCCTCAGGGACCAACGATAAGGCTGGCAGTATGCTCAACCTCTATCGCTGGTCGAGTCCGCGCACGATTAAAGAGACGTTTGTACCGCCAACCGATTTTACCTATCCCTTCATGAAGGAGGAGTAGTCGAGTAAGGGGATCATGAACTTTTCACCTTACGAAGCTGTGATGTTGATTTGCTTTGGCGCCGCATGGCCCTTCTCGCTCGTGAAATCGTGGCGGTCGCGGTCAGCCAAGGGAAAGAGCATCTATTTCCTCTTTGTCATCCTGGTGGGGTATGTAGCGGGTATTCTCAATAAAACAACACAGGGTCAATCCAATGACCCTGTGTTGTTTTTGTATGGGCTGAACGCACTGATGGTGGCGATGGATTGCGGTCTCTACTTTCGCAATCGTCGCTTTGATCGCGCAGGCTAAACCTTTGAAAGTTCAGCGCTCCGTTTGGCGGCGGCTTTTAAGGTCTTGATGACTGTTGCGCGAAGCGATGACTTCTCCAGCACGGCCAGACCTGCGACAGTGGTTCCCTTCGGGGAGGCTACGGCCTTGATAAACTCGCCGATGTCACGTCCGCTATGTTGAAGATAGATACCCGCACCAATCAGGGTCTGTTCCGCGAGCAGGCGCGCAGCCTCTTTCGGGAGCTTGAGTGCGAGGGCAGCGTCAATCATGGCATCAAGAACATAGGCGATAAAGGCCGGCCCGGAACCGCTTAATGCGGTGACTGCATCAAAGTGGCGTTCAGGCAGCGAGATGACCGCGCCAGCACTACCAAAGATCTTGGTCACGCACTCCTTATCCTGCTTGGTCGCCTTCTTGGAGGTGCAGTAGACACTCATACCTTCTTGAACCATGAGCGCCAGGTTGGGCATCACGCGGATGATGCGGGAGGCCTTGCCGGAGTTTTTCTGGATGAATGAAATGGATTTCCCTGCGACGATCGAAATAATCAGCTTCTTTGCTGTCAGCTTGGGTTTGATCACCTCCAGTAGCATGTTCAAATCCTGAGGTTTGACAGCGAGAATAATCACCTCGCTGTCGTTGACAGTTTCAAGGGGGCAATCTGTGGCCACGATCTGATACTCGCGGGCCATGAATTTCCGCCGCTCCTCTGACTTGTCGCACGCGGTAATATCCCATGGCTCACAGAGTTCTGTTTGAATCAAAGCGGAGGCAATCGCTTCCGCCATCTTTCCGGCACCTAAAAGACCTACTCTCATATTATCCTTTTTTATGCGTAACCTTTGCGTTGGAGTTCCTGACGTAACAAAATTTGGAATGCTTGAAGATCTGGGGAAGAGGGACGATAACCAGGTGTTTCGGGTTCGATCCCGAAGCGGCCATATTGGTCAATGAGCCAACGCGCATTTGTTCCGTCAGAGAAGGTTACGTTGCCACTGACCATCGCGCCCGGGACAACGAGACTGTCCATGGTCATCGAGACGGAGCTAGGGGTATCGGTGGAATCTTCTGGCGTTACAGGCTCCTGCGGGTGTAGCTCGTCATTGATCTCCGAGTGGTTTCCCTCTTCGGAAAAGGCCTCCTCGTCCTCAATAACATGCTCAGGGATATTTTTGACAGGGAGTGGTTTGGGGTTAGGTTTGTCCTGTACAGCGGCGCCTAAATCGAGCACCAAAAGTCGGACATCTATAAAGGTCATGGTGATGCCAAATTCACTCTTAAGATTTTTTTGCACGTCGGAGAGGGATAGACCAGAGGTCACCCACGTGCGGACGGTTTGTTGCTGTTGCTCAGAGAGTTGCATAGTTGTATCCCGTCTTAGGGGGTTGTTCTTTTTCAAAAGAAGGTTGTTAAAACGCTAGTCCGGGTAAGGCAGGGATCAGTTTCGCCTTCTGGTCGCGCCACGTTTTCATTTGTGAGTCTGTATCTGGATTTGGAAGTTCTTTTGCATGTAGTTGCTTCCATTCCACAAATTTCTTTTGCTCAGCTTCAAACGTAGCCTTTAGGGGAGTCTCTTTCATTTTAAAAGCCCTCAATTGTTCATCAAGCGCTGTCTTGACAGCGTCTGTGGCTGTTGCTAGCTTTTGCTGAGTCGCCTTTGCCTCTTCAATATTCCTATTCAACGCAAGGTAAGCGGTTCTGCTGGATTGGAAATGCGGATTCCGCGCGGCGCTCTCCTCTAGGAGTTTCTTCTTGCGTTCGATGAGCTTCATGTTCAATTGATAGTATTCACTAAGCATTTCGATCTGCTTCTTCGCCAGTTTTGTGTAGTCGCCTGTGAAAAAGTGGGCATCTTTACGTGCAAGTAAGAGCGTGCTATTTGTGAGGGTTCCTGAGAGGAGCTGACACTCCAGAAGGTCGCCCTTTGATGAGCTCAGCTTCCCTTTACGGCAGACAAAAATTTCGCCGCCCTCGAGGAGTCCACGATTTGCGCCCTTTTCGTTGTAATAGGAGGTCTTTTGATGGGTGACCCCCCATTCAGGTTGTTCGGTTGAGCGTGCAAAATAGATACCCTCCATTGCGGGGGATACAAAGGTCTCCTCCTCGGGAATAACGACTTTCTTGGACGGTGGTTTTTTTTCTGACGGATCCTTCGGCACTATCGTTCCAACAACAGTATTTGTAACATAGGTTGTTTTTGCAAGACTCGGATCATTAGGTTTTAAGTAGGAAGGGACATACGGCATTATTTGCTCTGACATGAGGGGTGCCTGCAAATAGATCGCCATGCTTCCTGTGATCAAGAGAAGAATATAGAGTAGCCAAAACTTTTTCATAGTCCAGTTTTCCGAATAAGGTGGATTTGTTTTTTTAAAATAAGAGGTGATTATTTAGGCGAAACGTTCACGAACGGCCCAGAGGCCAATGGCTGGATTGCTGATGTAATAGATCTCTTCACCGTCAGACATCTGGTTTATGCCATCCTTTAACTGTTCTGGATTGTAACGTTCAAGGGTTTTGCTGAGCTCTGCGTATGCAAAGCCAGCCCCCTCAATCTCCTGACGTGTCAAATGCCCAGGTGCATAGGTAATGTTGAAGCGACCCTCAGAAGAGCCATGGATCAAATGAGCTGCAGCGCCGAGATTGTCTTGAAGCTCCTTGTTTGCTCGTACAGCCTCTAGGGTTATTTCTGTGCCGAAGTAACCGTATTTCCGGATGAGCGTATCAATTTGGTGATCCTCGCCGAACTCCTTGACCCCGGGGGCGAGGATGAGGAGTTCGCCGCCATTTGCCATGGCCATGCGTGACCGATAAATAGCCTTGTTTCCTAACCATGTGCTCTTAAACTCAGAGGGGTCAAGATAGACCACGCACTTTTTAAAGGGTTTCGGGACCATCTGGAAGTTGACATCCAACGAGAGGGCTGCGGCTTTGTTGAACACTTCAATGTCGGGACCTACATAGAGTCCACGAACAGCGAGTCCGCCCTCTTCCGCTCGTCCAACCACGGTTTGAACATAGACGATTTGGGGGAGGAGGTGGCCGAAATGGTCGGAACCATAGTTAAAGAGTCGGCGAACAGGGGTGTCTGCCCGTCCCATGATTCGCTCCATCCCGTAGACTGCGCCAACATAGTGACTGCGATTGATCGCGATGGAGCCACCGCAGCCCACAAAGATATTCTTGTTGTAATTGGCCATGCCGATGACCTCGTGGGGCACGACTTGACCGACAGAGAGGATTTGATCGAAGTTGCCCTCAACCAGCAGTCGGTTGACTTGTACGGGCCAGTCAAAGTTGAGTTTCCCTTCGGTGAGCTGGCTGACATATTCTGGGGGTACGGTTCCGAGGGTCACAACATCGTTTCGCCAATCGTGATCCTTAAAGAGCGAGTGTGGCATCTTGCCAAACATTTCTTGAATCTGCTTTTCGGTCATTGGTGAATGGGTGCCCAGTGCAGGGAGAACCGCGACGAGGGCCTCTCCGTAATACTCCCACATAAACTGAGTGAGCAGGCCAGCTTGTGAGTGAAAGCGGGTGAAATCGGGTGGAATGACAAGAACACGCTTACGCGGCCCGAGTTTGTTAAGCGCCTCAAATAGAAGGGACCGCAGTTGGGCCTTGCCCAGCTGTGTAGTCAAAGAGCCTGTCTGAGAGTAGATCATGAGTGTCTTATCCTTTTGATAAAGAGTTTACCAGAATTTCCACCATGGCTTAACTTCCTTGTTCTCCTCCTTTTGCATCTCTGAGTAGAGAGAGCGTACACGCTCGGAGGAAGAGACATCGGGGTCAACCAAAACGTTTCGCTCAGCAATTTCGATGGCGTTGGGGAGTGACCAGATCACGGTTCGGATGAAGGCATCCTGGGTTGAGCGATGGATGACTGTCACCTCGCCTTTTGGGGAGATGTCGAGCTTCGGTTCCGTCACCTTGGAGAGAATACCGAGGTCGATTGTATCCCACGCCTGGGCTGTTGGAGAATCCTCGATACGCAAGAAGAGTCTGTTTGCCTGCTCTCGCATCCAATAGACGAGTTGAAATTTACGCTGTAAGTGTTGCTTGTCCACAAACATTTGCAGGCCCTCTTTGAGGGGGATGCCAGGGACGATATCAAAGGCTCTCTTTCGTGTCTCAAACCGCAGACCCCCTTTGATGACTATTGTTCGTATCAGGTATTTTCCTGTATCGCAGAGCGTAAACCATTTGTCAATTTCAATGTTCTGTTGAGCCATCTGCCCTGGATTAATCTTCATGGCAGGGAAGAAAGGGGCGCTGTTTCGCGAATCAAGTTCTGTCTTGTCGGTTTCGCGGGTAATCTCAATCTCAACTTTGTCAGCGGAGCCCTCTTCGAGAATCAGTGCATTACGACTGTTGTTAGCAAGGGAGACTTTGATCACAATAGGCTCACCAAGGATATACACATTATGGGATAACTCGAGACGGACGTCAATTTGTTGAGCAACCGAACTATACGCCACGATGAGCAAACTTGCGATTATTTTCCATGTTTTCATAGGCCAGCCTTTCGAGGTTTAATCCTCTATTTCAATGGGCGTTCCCTCGCTTGCCATCTTGAGTAGTTTCTGAGCATTCCAGTTTGCAAGTCTAAAGCAACCCTTGGATTCTGCATTCCCAATACGCTCAGGAAAGGGGGTGCCGTGGATGCCATAGCCATGCAAGGGTTTGTCACTTTCGTTCTGTAATGCAAGCGTCATCCATGCGAGACCGACTGGGTTATTAGGACCAGGCGGGATGATCCGTTTGGAGGTGTTGGATCCTCCAGGGACAAACAGTTGTGGGTCGTATGTGTAGGTTGGATTGGAAACGAGGAGTTTGACTTCCAGCTCACCGACAGGTCTTTTAGCCTTGTCCTTTGCAATCGAGCAGGGGAAGAGGGCGATCAGTTTTCCTTCAATATCAAAGGCCGTGACCTCCATACGTGACAGGGATATCCGAATGGAACCAGCATATTTTTTTGAGGCAAAGGGTGTGCTGTCAGGGATAATCACCACCGTGCCGGGGTCGGGATTGGGCCATTTTGCGATTGAATTAAGAAAGGTGATGAGCTTTTGGCTGCAATGGCTTTTTTCAGAAAGCATCTCCAAGATCGTGACATACTTAAGTCCAGGAAGCTTTGCACGTTCTTCCCAGTCTTCGGGGAAAGTCCCAAGTTGAGCTAAGTCATTCGTTGTGACGAAGTAACGGGTAAACAGGTTTGTCGAATTCCCTCCAAGGGAAGAGAGTATTTCAGGAGTGGGGACTCCTGTGACAGGGAGGCCCTTAAGGGTTTGCCAAGTGACGAGGGCGATCTCGGTACGGCTTCCCCAACGGCCATCGATCATATTGCAAGAGAGATCCTCACGATCAAGAAGAATCTGGAGTGTCAGAACGTCCTTGTTGAAGCCCTTCTTGTAGTTAAGAAATGGAGTTTCTTCTGTTTGTGCGTTGGCAAACAAGGCCTCGCAGAGCAGGGCGATTGTAGAAAGCCTGAGCAGCTTCATCAGTACCTCTATTTTTTTGGGCTTAACCATTGGTGGGTCCGATAGGTTGGATCTGGGGTTGCCTTCTGACACGCGGTGCTTTGACCAAGCCCGTGCTGACCTCCTCTGGTAGGAGATGCCGTTTCGTGGGGCCTGTGTAGATTTGACGAGGGCGTTGAAGCTTGAATCGAGGATCTTCGCGAGCCTCCTTCCATTGTGCAATCCACCCTGGAAGCCGTCCGAGAGCAAACATCACTGTAAACATCTCTTTCGGGATGCCAATGGCACGATAGATGATGCCGCTGTAAAAGTCCACATTCGGATAGAGGTTTCTTGATGTGAAATACTCATCCTGCATCGCGAGTGCTTCAAGCTCCAGTGCGACATCCAACATGCGATCATTGACCTTCAGTGTTTTGAGAACCTGGTCGCAGGTTTTCTTAATAATCTTTGCCCGCGGATCGTAGGTCTTGTAGACGCGATGGCCAAAGCCGTAGAGTAAGGTTTTGCCCTTGGACGTTTTGACATCCTCAACATACTCCTTCACGCTCTTGCCACTGGAGATGATGTCTTCCAGCATCTCGATCACCATCTGGTTCGCACCGCCGTGGAGGGGTCCCCACAAGGCGCAAATGCCCGCTGAGATGGAGGCATAGAGATTGACTCGTGCGCTACCGACTAGACGTACCGCCGAGGTTGAGCAGTTCTGCTCGTGGTCTGCATGTAGGATGAGCAGAACCTCTAGCGCCTTTACAACCTCAGGATGTATCTCGTAAGGACAGACAGGGGAACCGAACATCATGTTCAAGAAGTTGGCGCAATATTTCAAGTCATGACGGGGATAGACAAAGGGCTCTCCAATAGATTTCTTGTAGGAGAAGGCTGCGATTGTACGCAGTTTACTCATGAGGCGTGTAGCAGCAAAGTTAATGGCTTCTTCCGGCTCATTGGGACGATGCTGCGAAAGTTCAGGATAGAAGGTTGAAAGAGAGACGACCATTGCCGAGAGAACCGCCATCGGATGGGCATGCTCAGGAAATTGACGGAAGAAGTAGCTCATGTCCTCATGGATCATGGAGTGCTGGTTGAGCAGGGCTGACCAGCCAGCACGCTCCTTTGCATCGGGCATGCGACCGTTGATGAGCAAGTAGGCGACTTCGGTGAAACGCGACTTCGCCGCCAGTTCTTCGACAGGATAGCCACGATACCGCAAGACTCCCTTTTCACCATCGAGATAGGTGATGGAGCTTTCGCAGGAGCCAGTGTTTAGGTAGCCATAATCGAGTGTAACACCACCTGTCTGTTTGCGCAGATTGGAGATGTTAAAGGCGATCTCGTTCTCCGTCCCGATAATAACGGGGAGATCAACCGTCTGGCCTCGAAAGGTCAGTTGGGCGAATTCAGGTTTAGGAGGAGTCTTAGCTTTTGGCATAGGATGCTTTCAGTTTAGGGGTTCCGCTGATGGCTACTTTTTTGAGACCAACGATTGGACGGCTGCATGGATGTTTGAAAAAAGCGTCTCGAGTTTGTCGCAGGGCACGGCTGAGAAAGCCACGCGAATGAGGCCAGAGAGATTAATGACCCCCGTCTTATACTCGGAGAGGAGGTGCTTCCGCAACACCTCGGGTTCTACGCCAAATGGCTTGACACACATGAAGTAACCCGAGTTGTAGGGCATAGCGACAAAAGAGTGCGCATATTCGGGGTGCTCGTTGAACAGAGCTTTGATTCGATCATACCGGCGCTTCAGGAGGGCGAACTTCTTTTGCTTCTGCTTGGCGTATGAGGGATCATTGTAGCATTTCAAGAGCAGATGCTGGCCGATGCTTGACGCATTGGAGATGGATCCGCGAACGACGCCAGCAGCTTTAGCTTCCAACGCTTTGTATTGTTCGGGTGTAGCACCTTTTGCCCCAAACGTAATAAAGCCCACACGTATGCCCCAGACGTAATCTTCCTTGGTAGGCCCGTCCAGTTTCACGGCCAAAACGTTAGGATGAATGTCCGACAGCTCGCCAAAGAGGGATTCCGTGCTGACGCCAAGTTCATAGACAAGGCCGAAATAGGCGTCATCCAAGATGACGATGACCTTCTTACCTGCTTTCGCTGCGCGCATCACAGAAGCGCATATAGCCTTTGCATCCTGCTCTGTGGCGGTATAGCCTGTCGGGTTGTTGGGAAAGTTCAGAATCAGCACCTTCTTTTTGCCTGGAGCGAGTAACATGCGTTCCATTGCGTCTGTATTGAAGGCCCCCTTTTTAAACATTGGAAATGTTTTGAGCTTGGCACCGTATGACTCTTCAAACATCAGCTCATAGTTGTCCCAGTAGAGATCTGGCAGAATCACAGAATCGCCTGCATCTAAAAAGAGATATCCCGCAACACTCAACCCGTGTGTCAAAGCATGGGTTACTACGGGAAGACTAAATGACTTTGTGGCCAACGAGGGATTCTTTTCGGTCAGCATTTTGCGCCACACCTCACGGATCCCAGGAAGTCCATAGCTCGGGGTGTAGAGAAAGGCCGTTGAGGGAAGCTTGACCATCTTCTCAACACACTCCAAACAGAGAGGGGAACCATCCTCTTCAAAGGCGGTGCCGATGGTTGCGTTAATGGACGTGTCCTTGGCTTCCGCACTCTGTCCAAGAATGCCTTTTGATGGGAAGAAAATACGGGTGCCTCGCTTCGAAAGCATGGTGAACAGGGAGCTCTTGTTCGCCTTGAGATCCTGATTGAGCGTTTGAGCAAGCGGGTGTAGCGACGTGGCCATATTTTGGTCTCCTTGTTTTTCTGTAAGTCAGTATCGAAAATCCTATTATCCAGAAAGGTTAAATAATACTCAATCTTGCTATAGACAGTCAAGCGATGCCACGGCAAAAAGTGGATTTTTTTTGCGATTTATCGTGAGTTTGTGGTATAGTGACCTCTTGTTGAAACGAGATGACGCAATCTGGAAGATTATTGGTGATTTGTCGTTGAACTAATATGCAGACTATACTCCATTTTTTTCATTCGCTGACCTTACCAGAATCCATTGGTTTAGGAACGTTCTTGCATGTCGTCCTTACCCTCTCGGTCATCTTTCATGTGCTTGCAAAACCACGCGAAGCGCGTACATCCCTGCTCTGGATCTTTGGTGTGACAGCCTTCCCTCTTTTCGGCTTTGTTGTCTATCTTCTCTTCGGAATCAATACCACCCCGCGTAAGGCCTTTAAGAAGCAGACCTCAGATCGTACTTTTTTTGAAAGCTGGAGTGGCGGTGTCGCTGGCGCGGAAGAGGAGGTCGCCCCTGTTTTTCATCGGAGTAAATTTCAGATGCAACTCCCCAACTCTGGTGCTGGGCGATTGGCTCACCTTTTGTCTCACTATGCGCCGGACTTTCCGCTGCTGGGTGGAAATGACATCCGTATCTGTGAAAATGCCGAACAGGTGTTGGAGACGATGTTGAAAGAGATGCAACAGGCAAAGGATCATATTCATCTTTCGACCTATATCTTGAACGATGACGATGTGGGGCGGCGCGTGATGGAGGTCTTGTGCGAGCGTGCGAGGGCAGGGGTTCGCGTACGGGTGATGTACGATGCCTTCGGGTCTGCAGGGGCGAGTTTTCGACTCTTCTTTTGGAAGTACCGCAAGGTGCCGAATCTCCATATGGCGGGGTTCTCACAGGCGAATATTTTTAAACGGAAGTTCCAGTTCTCGTTGAGAAACCATCGCAAGATCGTCGTGCTGGATGGCAAGGTTGCCTACACAGGCGGTGTTAATTTTCATGATGTCTATCTCTCGAAGGGAACGGCTGCTGGCGTGAGTGATTATCATTTTCGGGTTGAAGGCCCGATCGTGTCGGAACTTCAGTACACGTTCCTTCGGGACTGGTATTATATGAACGATGAGTCGTCTGAAGACTTGCTCTGCGCGAGCCATTTCCCGAGACCCAACGTTTCAGGGAACATGGCCGCATGTGTCCAGAATAGTAGTCCCACTAGTGATGAGCTCCACGCAGCCTTGAACGCCTTTTTTGCTGCGACGAATCTGGCCTGCAAACAGATTCTCATCGTGACGCCCTACCTGGTGCCTCCGGAGCCACTCGTGATGGCTTTACAACAGGCTGCTTTTCGTGGGGTAGATGTTAAAATTCTTGTTCCCGCTGTCAATAATCATCCCAGTATCCGTTTTGCCTCGCGGGCACTCTATACGAGACTACTGATGGCAGGTGTGCGGATTTTTGAGCGTAAACCTCCTTTTATTCATGGGAAAGCTATGGTCATTGATGGGGAGGTTGCGATTGTCGGGAGTACGAATATGGACTCCCGAAGCTTGAAGCTCAACTATGAGACCAATCTTGCAATCTTTGATTCGCTCTTTGCCGAGAGGCTCCGCTTTGTGATTCAAGATGACTTGGATCATGCGGAGGAGATCGAGTACTCGCAGTGGCGTTTAAGGTCTAGGAGCCAGCACCTGCTAGAGAACTTCTTTAATCTCTTCCATCCGATCGCTTAAACGGATGATCAGTCAATCTTAATACCGAGGATCGAGAGCAGACGGTCAAGATCGTCGTTATCATAGAAGTCAATTTCGAGCAGTCCCTTGGTGTGCCTACCATTAGCATGTGTGACACCTGGCGTTAGGCGTACGGCCGTGCCAAAGTGCTTGTGCATGCGGTCTGTCAGATCGCGCAAGTAACTCTCAGGAAGATCAGGGGTGCCCCGCTTACGCTCTTGTGTGCCATCTACGGAAGCTTTGCGCCGCTGAATGAGCTTTTCAAGCGAACGGACCGTCATCTCTTCGGTGACGCACTTTCGTCCTAACAAGGTCTGCTCGGTGACATCGGTCAACCCCAGGAGTACCTTGGCATGGCCAGTTGAGAGGCGTTTATCAGCGATAAACTGCTTCACCTCATCGGGAAGATCCAGAAGTCGCACAACATTCGCAATGCTGGTACGGGGCTTGCCGACGCGTTCAGCTACCTCCTGTTGCGTGAGATTGAAGTGGTCAGCAAGTGTTCGGTATCCCTCCGCCTCTTCAATGATATTCAGGTCTTGGCGTTGAATGTTCTCAATAATCGCAATTTCAGCAGCGACGCGATCCTCTGCCTCTCTCAGAATCACAGGAACTTTTTTCAGATCCGCTGCAAGCGCTGCGCGCAGGCGGCGTTCGCCCGCGATGAGCTCGTAACGTCCGTTGGCATTCTTACGGCAAATTAAGGGCGAGATGATCCCCTTAGACTTGATGGATTCGGTGAGCTCTGCAAGCGACTCTTCGTCGAAAATGTGGCGGGGTTGCCACGGAGAGCGCTCGATCTCTCCGGGCGGAATATCATGAATGGAATGCGAGGGTACAGCGGTCGGTGACAAACTAGCGCTAGCAGGCGATTGATGCGTAGGAATGGTCGGCATCTGTGACGTATGCTTCGAGATCGTTGTGTTGCCAATAAGCAAGCCAAACCCTTTTCCGAGCCCTGGGCGTGGATGCTTATT
>CAMBQV010000014.1 GCA_945870145.1 Akkermansia muciniphila | reverse complement strand
CGCGAAGGCATCTGTTGCTGCATTGATTGCTCAAGATGCTGCGTTGGCAACAGAGAATGCACAGATTGCCGAGGTTGAAAAGGTGCTCAGGCTCAATGCCTTTCTCTACACCTTGTTGAGAAATTTTGTGAACATGGCCCACCTTTATGATCCGAAGGCTACGGCCATCTTCCAAGTGGGAACGCTTTATATGGACGCACGCGCGACCTCACTCTGCTTCCATGTGGAGGATGCAACGTCTCATTCTGTTCAAGCTTCAACAAGTAAATGCTGCCTTGCGTATTGCACGTTGACGCGTCCGGGAACCAAGGAGACGCGAACCATCTGCGCTACCTTTACAGCAGGTTTTGCAAAAACCTTGTGGGTGGGGCGCAACGGAATCTTCTATGATCGCGATGGGAGAGACTGGGACGCCACGATCATCAAGGTGATTGACCACTCGATCAGCCTGAAAGAGGCTTTCTGGGATCCTTGGAACAAGATGGCAGGGATGATCAGTGCCCAGGTTCGAAAGGTGATGGCCGCCAAGCAGGACGCAACGATGTTGAATGCGGCCAAGCGAATTGAAACCACGACCTTGTCGCCTGCAGACGTGCCGAAGAAGCCTGAAGGCGCCGCGCTTGCCTCGACAGCGGCTGCCATGGGTATTGCGGTTGGTTTGATCAGTACGGCGGTGGCTGGCTTTGTCAATGCCCTCTCGCGAATGCCCTTGTGGAAAACCGCATTGGGGCTTGTCGTCCTCCTGCTGATCATTTCTGGACCCTCCATGATCTTGACCTGGTTCAAGTTGCGTGCTCGGAATGTGGCCCCAATCTTAAACGCGTGTGGCTGGGCGGTTAACCGTAATCTGCGCCTCACGCTCAAGCTGGGACGAATCTTCACAACCGAGGCTACGTTGCCAGTTCACTCGGAGCGTCAATTGCATGATCCGTTTGCAGACGACAATACTGCGCGAAATCGCTTGATTATGATCGTTGTCCTGATGGTGCTGGTGATGATCCTTTGGTATTGCGGATTGCTCAATAACGCACTGCCGGAGCGTATGCAGCGTATCCATCCAGTTTGGCTGGCTTAGGATTTTAGAGAAGGAGAAGAAATGTTTCAATCAGTATTGGCGCGGAATATGGAAGACCTTTTTTTCCTGGAGCGGGAGAAGAAACTTGCTGAAGCTCGAAAAAAGCTTGAGCTGATGCAGGAAACCAAGGAGAATCTCTCAGCAGTTTCAGGTATCACGGATGATGCCGTTCTTCAGAAGCTCGTTGATCTGGATATTCGTCCGGACATCCTCACAACGTTGCTGATGATCCCCTTGATCGAAATAGCATGGGCGGATGGCGAACTCCACGATAACGAAAGGGATATCCTCTTAAATTCCGTGCATAAATCCGGGATGCATACGTGTCAGGTGGACCCAGAGATCCTTCAGGCGTGGATTGTAAACAAGCCATCCCCTGAACTCTTGACAGCTTGGGAGCTTTATATTCAGGCGCTATCTGGACAGTTGACGCGAGACGAGCGGCAAACGCTCAAAGAGGATGTGATGGCTGATGCCCGTGGCATTGCTGAAGCAGCAGGGGGGTTCCTCGGCTTTGGACGAATATCCGATGCTGAACAGGCGATGCTCGATAAATTAGAGTCCGCCTTCGCCATAGCCTGTGACAACTGACCTCTGACTACTGGATGACCTGATCGTAGAACGTGAGGTAATCCGTCGGGGTTTCGCCGTCAAGAAAGTCCATAGCTGTGCGCGGATGTTGGTTGAGCTGGCCTGTCAGCATATAGGGGATATCATAGCCCCACTGTACCGTTTTGCGAAGCGGCACGATTTGTTCCTGCAAGCATTTCAGAATAGGACGCACATGGTAGCGCGGATTTTTGAGAAAGCCCAACAGGAGCTCCGTGGGACAGTTGCCCGCGCCACGTCCCAGACCGCCGATGGTGCAGTCCAAGAAACTGGCGCCTAGAATTAATGCTTCAATGGTATTGGCATACGCGAGTTGCTGGTTGTTGTGGGTGTGGATGCCCACTTGCTTGCCGCCCGCTTCTGCATAACCACGATATTTACGGGTAAGTGCCTGCACTTCTTCGCCATAGAGCGAGCCGTAGCTGTCTACCAAGTAAATGGTCTGCACTTCGCTCTTGCAGAGAATCTCGAGGGCTTCGTTCAACTCGCCATCATTCACCACGGATACAGCCATGAGGTTGACGGTGGTCTCATATCCTTTGTCGTTGAAAGCCTTGATCATCTCGAGCGCCATCGGGATCTGGTGGATATAGGTCGCAACACGGACGAGGTCAATCACGCTATCTTTTTTCGCACTGAAGTCGGTGTGATAGTCACAGCGGTCTGCATCAGCCATCACGGCTATTTTCATCGAGGAGGGATTGTCCCCCACAATACGACGAATCATATCCTCGTCACAGAACTTCCAGTCGCCGTATTGAGGACGCGCAAAAATTTTCTTCGAGCTCTTGTAGCCGATTTCCATGTAGTCCACGCCGGCATCCACGCACGCCTGATAGACCCCTTTGACGAAGGTATCGTCAAAATGGCAATCTGTCATCAATCCGCCATCGCGAATCGTGCAGTCTAAAATCTTGATGTCAGGTCTGTAGGTCAACCAAGTGCCTTTCTTATCCATACGCGTAGTTCCTTCTCGTGAGCCATGTGCCAGCTATAAAAGCCTTTTGTCAATCAAAAGGCGGTAATCATACTAAAAGTGTAAGGGATATAAAAGGGCAAATTTGCGTTTTTTCCCCATTTTCACGTGCACGCGCGATGGAAACCGTTGGACAATGGGATGGCGAGTCGTCTATACTAAACAAGCTTATGAAAATGGTTATTACCCTATTACTCCTGTCGCTCGTCGCAGCAACAAGTGTGCGTTCTTCTGTAACGAACACCTCAGTTTGTATCGAAAAGGTTCCGCATGTTCAGCAAAAACCTGATTTCTGTGGTGAGGCCTGTGCCGAAATGTACCTGAAAAAGCTTGGACACGCCATTTCCCAAGATGATATTTATAATCTCTCGGGACTCAGTCCGATGCAGGGCCGTGGTTGTTATACATCTGAACTCAACCGTGCCCTGCTGGCGGTCGGGTTTGCAACAGGCACGGTCTGCATGAATGTCCCGGCGGGATCACCTTCTGCAATAAAGGCGGAATGGGTGAAACTTCACGCGTCGCTCCTTAAAGGTGTTCCCTCCATCATCTGCATGCGTACCGACACGACTCGCACGGCGACGGAGCACTTCAGGCTGGTCCTCGGGTATGATGCTGTAAAAGATGAACTCATCTACCATGAGCCTGCTCAGGCTGATGGCGCCTATCACCGTATGAAGCTTGATACCTTCCTTGATCTCTGGCCGCTTAAGTATGACGCTAAGAGCTGGAGTATCATCCGCATGGAACTCAAGCTTGGGACGATCAAGATTCCGAAACGTGAAGCAGGTTTTACTGATGCGGATTACGCACAACACATTATGAAGCTGAAGGGCAAGATACCGAATACCTCTTTCAGGGTGATCATCCAGAAGCCCTTTGTCGTGATCGGCGATGAGCCCCCTGAAGTCGTTGTCTTGCGTGCAGAGCAGACCGTCAAATGGGCGACTACACGGTTGAAAAAGATGTATTTTAAGAAGGATCCAGAGGATATCATTGACATCTGGCTTTTCAAAGACAAGGCCAGCTATGATAAATACACGTGGGAGATTTTTTCAGATAAGCCGGATACGCCCTATGGCTATAGCTCTTCCGAACACAAAGCCCTCATCATGAATATCGGCACCGGCGGGGGTACGCTGGTTCATGAGATCGTCCATCCCTTTATGGATACAAACTTTCCCGAGTGTCCCTCCTGGTTCAACGAGGGGATGGGGTCTCTTTATGAGCAATCGCAGGGCAAGGGGGAAGATATCATCGGTTTGACCAACTGGCGCCTTGCTGGGCTACAAGAGGCAATTCAAAAAGGGGAGGTGCCCTCATTTCAGGCGCTGACCTCCACGACGACCCACGAATTCTACAATAAAGATCGCGGCACCAACTACGCTCAGGCCCGTTATCTCTGCTACTATCTGCAGGAGAAGGGGCTTTTAACAAAATTTTACCATGCATTCACTGCCGCCCAGGTTGAAGACCCGACTGGCTATAAGACCCTGCAGTCCGTGCTGGGCAAAAAAGACATGTCCGCGTTTAAGAAAGAGTGGGAAACGTATGTCCTGAAGCTTCGCTTCGACCGCTGATTGAAAGGATTATTATGGATGCTCAAGAAACGTTATTGAATCAAATTAAGGCCCTCCTGCAGGCGCAACTCTTTGGGGTGTTGGCCACGCAGGGGCAGGAGTATCCCTATTGCTCACTGGTTGGTTATGTTGTGTCGGAGGACGCCAAAAGCATTTATTTTCCAACCATTCGCGAGACTCAGAAGTTCAGGAATATCTGCGCCTCTCCTCGGGTTTCGCTTCTGGTCAATAACCAGACCAACCAAGCCAATGATCTCCTTGAGGCCCACGCGCTGACTGTTTTAGGAACAGCCGCGGAGGTCACGCCAGAGTCGAGGGAGGAGGCACTTGCGCGCTATCTCAAAAAACACCCGTCTTTAAAAGAGTTTGTCAGTACACCGAACTGTGCAATGGTCAAGATCCAAGTTGCAAAATATATCTCTGTGACCGACTTCCAGCAAGTTGTGGAATATCCAATGATGTGAGGCATCATTTTTGTGAACACGACCAAAGAAACAACATACTATGAATAGAATAGCACTACCTCTGATTACCGCTTTCATTTGGGCCGCCCCTTGGTTAGGTGCAGCACCAGCACCTGCCAAACCGCTGAACATTCTTGTGTTGTATGCGGATGACTGGCGTTTTGACACGCTGGGTGTCGCGGGTAATCCTGTTGTGAAGACCCCAAACTTAGACCGCCTTGCCAGCGAAGGTGTGCGCTTTACCTACAACTGCGTCACCACATCCATCTGCGGTGTCAGCCGGGCAAGCCTCTTTACTGGACAGTGGATGTCGCGTCACGGCAATACAGCGATGAAGGAGTTTAAAACTCCGTGGGCGGAGACCTATCCCGGATTGCTTCGCAGTCAGGGTTATTTCGTCGGTCACGTGGGCAAGTGGCATAATGGTAAATTTCCCGCTCAGAACTTCGACTTTGGGCGCTCCTATTATGGGAGTCACTGGATGAAGCAGCCAGACGGGACTCCGATTCATGTCACCCAGAAAAATGAAAATGATGCCTTGGATTTTCTCAAGGCGCGTCCGAAGGACAAACCTTTCTGTCTCACCGTGGCCTTTATCGCCACCCATGCGGTGGATGGAAGTCCCAAACAGTTCATGCCTCAACCCGAGAGTATGTCGCTCTATCAGGATCTGACGATTCCTCTGCCGAAAACCGCCACGGATGAGGCCTTCCGCAAATTGCCGCCCTTCCTGTCGAACGAAAAGAACGAGGGGCGTGTGCGTTGGCACTGGCGCTTTGATACACTGGAGAAGTATCAGGAGATGATGAAAAATTACTACCGCCTCGCCACTGAGGTAGATACTACCTGCGGACGAGTCATTGAAGCGTTGAAGCAACAGGGGTTGTTGGACAACACGCTCGTTATCTTTCTCGGGGACAATGGCTACTTCCATGGCGAGCATGGTCTTGCTGACAAGTGGTATCCGCACCAGGAGAGCATTCGCGTGCCGCTAATTATTCGTGACCCTCGCTTGGCAACGGAGAAGCGAGGCGCTACCAATGATGACTTCACACTCAATGTGGATATTGCGCCGACTATCCTGGGGGCCGCAGGCATCCAGGCGCCTGCCACGATGCAGGGCTGTAACATCGCGCCGCTCTATCTCGCAACGGAGAAACCCACCTGGCGTACTGAATACTTCTATGAACATGCCTCCAGCGGTGTCCGAATACCTGCCTCCGAAGCCTTGGTCCGGAAAGACTGGAAGTATTTCTACTGGCCGGAGTACAAGCTCGAACAGCTCTTCCATGTTGCCGCCGATCCCTTTGAGGAGAACGACCTTGCTGCTGATCCTGCACAGGCCCAGCGCCTAGTCGAGATGCGTGCCCGCTTTGCCGAACTCAAGGCCGCTGCGAAATGAGGTCCCCGAAAATAGACAGCAAACAGTCCCATATGAAAAAGTATTGTTTCAGATTATTGCTTGGGGTTTTATTACTGGCAGTGCACGTGAAAGGTGTAGAGCCTGTGCGAGCTTCTGCCGACAATCGGCCAACGGTGCGTTGGCGCGGATTTAATCTACTAGGCATGTTTATGAAAGGAGCGACCCCTGGACAGTTCGAAGAAGAGGATTTCCAGATGATTCGCGACCTCGGGTTTAATTTTGTCCGCTTGCCTTTGGATTATCGCTTCTGGATGAAGGACGGGGACTGGGAGCAGATTGACGAAGAGAAGATTAAGCCGATTGATCAGGCTGTTGCCTGGGGGAAGCAGTATGGCATCCATGTCCACCTTTCATTCCATCGTGCACCAGGGTATACCGTCGCGAAGCCGCCGGAAAAGAGAAATCTTTTCAAGGATGAAGAGGCCTTACGCGTCTGTGCCAAGCACTGGGCTTTTTTTGCCAAGCGATACAGAGGCATCCCCTCTACAGAGCTAAGCTTCAATCTCTTCAATGAGCCAGCAGAGGTGAGTGAAGCCGACTACGAGCGCGTTGCAACCGCACTCGTCCGCGCCATACGCCAGGAGGATCCCAAACGCTTTATTATTGCAGATGGCATTTCCTGGGGCTGCCGTCCAGCAGAGTCTCTCTTTAAGTTGGGGATCGGCCAGGCAACGCGAGGCTACAAGCCTATGTCGGTCACGCATTACATGGCAAGCTGGGTGGGTACGCCGAGCGAGCCACCGATTTGGCCGCCTCTGCCCATGGCCGTCAGTCCGCTGTATGGGGAAGGCAAAAAGCCATTGAACGTGCCACTCGTGATCGAAGATCTGCCAGCAGGCAGGCTTGAGGTTTTTCCGCATGATGTATCCGGCAAGGTTGTGGTGCGAGTTGAGGCGGATGGAAAGACGCTCTCAGACTATACGCTGAACCCGATAAAGGGGCCTAGCTGGACAAACGTCGTGTTTAAGAAAGAGTGGAACATCTCTCAAGGACGTTTTACGGGGAGCTATTCGGTGGCGATTTCCGCACCCGTGAAACGGCTCTCGCTCTCCATCGCCTCAGGTGACTGGGCAGGATTCAGGAAAGTCATGTTGACAACAGCAGACAATAAAATGGCTGAATTGCCTTTTGAGAACGCGTGGGGCAAAACCAATCAGTTATTCCGCTTCGTCGGCTTCAAGCCTGGGCAGGGGTTTCAAACACGTGCGGGTGTGCTGTCTGGCACGGAAGAGTTGAAGCAGAGTGCGCTGGCACCCTGGCAGCCAGCCTTTGATGCTGGCATCTATGTGATGGTCGGTGAGTTTGGCGTGCATCACTACACCCCGCATGAGATCACGCTTGCGCTCATGGAAGATTATCTCACGATCTGGAAGGAGCGCCAGTTGAGTTGGGCACTCTGGAATTTCAAGGGCTCTTTTGGGATTCTGGATAGTGGGCGCAAAGACGTTCACTACGAGGCGTTCCATGGTCATCAGTTGGACCGCAAGATGCTGGAACTGTTGCAAAAATACTAGAGTTAATTAAATGAGTAGTCCCTCACAGAGGCACAGAGGGCACAGAGAAATTTTTACCCCGACGAAATGATAAAGTTTTTATATTGCTCTGTTCCATATTTGATTGATACTTCAATTGGATTCCTCCGTGAGCTCTGTGGGCTCTGTGAGAAAAATAAGGCTACACTTTTAAAGAAAATGCTCTAGGAGATGCCCGATTTCTTCACGAATAGCAAGGCAATGCCGGCAAAGGCCAATAGGGCGCCAGCCACGGCATGAAGCGTGATTCGCTCCTTGTAGAGCAGGCGCATGAAGGGAATGATCAACACAGGGGAGAGGGCCAGGAAGGTCTGGGCTAGCCCTGTTTGAATGTGGCTGATCGCCACCATCAGCATTGCCACACCCACTACGGGTCCGACAAGCGCGCCAAACACAATAATTCCAACGGCACGGCGATCTTTGGCTGCTTTGAACAGCATCGGATACCGCCGCAGGATCAGTAGTAAAATCAGAAAGCAGCCCAGCCCGGCAATCAGCCGAATTTCCGTGGCGGCAATGGCAGATATTTTCTCTTTAAGCCCCATCTTCGCCACCACCATGGCACACGCCTGACAGGCAGCTGCAAATAGGGCCAGTAGCCCGCCTCGTAGGGTAAACACATAGCGGCAGCCCGTCCCAGCCTGCGTAGATGATGCCAGCACGACCCAGGCGACCCCTGCGATCGTCAGGGCCATCCCCAACCAGTTGAGAAGGGTCAGATGCTCTTCGAGGAAAAACCTTCCGATCAACGCTGTCATAGGCGGTGCGAGCGAGAGGATTAGCATTCCGAGACGTGGACCGATCAAGAGGAAAGCTTTGAAAAGTAAAAGATCGCAGACGAAAAAACCGAGTGCGCCTGAGAGTGAGAGATAAAACCATGTATTCGCCGAGGCCGAAAAAGGAGCTACCACGCCTTCCGTGAGCCAGAGGTAGGCCATGACCATGGGCAATGCCACTAGGAGTCGTATCACGTTAACGGCCAAGGATCCGATCCGTTCGCCAGCAGAAGTCCAGCACAACGAACTCAGCATCCATAGAAAGGCTGTTGCCAGTGCTGCAATCTCACCGATATACGAAAAATTCATGGGCAACAGTGTAGCGATAATCGTGTTGACAGTCGAGCGGGATTAGGAATTTTCTGGGGTGACAGTTTATCTGCCTTATGGAAGAACGGGCAGTAGCCCCGACTCGACCGACAACACCACCCACGCCGTGACGAGTAAAGTACACGCGCAACGGCTGGCGAGTGTTCTATGTGGCGTGGGGCATTGTTCAGACACCGTCTGGACAATCCGCGCTTGCGCAGACAGTGTCTGCGCAATTAGGGCGAGCTGCTTTTCCGTTCACACACCAACGCGGCTTTTTGTTTTGCCAATGTTTTGCCAAAAAAGTTCAAAAACGGGAAAGGCTTGGAACAGTAAAAACGTATTTTAGCCAATTTTTACAAGGGTTTGATTAATTGGGGCTTAAAGTTTAATTGGGTCTCTTTTTGGGCTTTTGACCCCCGAATTTAACCGTATTTCATGGTGTTAAGGGAAAAAGAGGTAAATAGGGGGATAAATCAAAAAACCTCGGTTTCATTGAGTTTAATCAACAAAACCGAGGTCTAAAATGGTAGCGGGAGCTGGATTTGAACCAACGACCTTCAGGTTATGAGCCTGACGAGCTACCAGGCTGCTCCATCCCGCAATCTGGATTTATGGCGCGCCTCGCAGGAGTTGAACCTGCAACCTTCTGATCCGTAGTCAGATGCTCTATCCAATTGAGCTAGAGGCGCACGAAAGAGTCAGTACATTATCAAAGGTTCCCTATATTAGGCAAGTGCAATCTTCGGAAATGTTAAAATATAATGCTTCAAGCTGGAATGGTGGAATCTTGGAATAGTGGAATGTTGTTTCTATGCGCTGAAACGTATGAGACGGGTAAAACTATTTGACTCTTTCTGAGCATAACCCCATAATACGCAGAAATCATGAGGGAGCTTATTCTAATACGTCACTGTCAGTCGCGCGATGCTGGGGAACGGTATATCGGTAGAACCGATACGCCGCTGACAGAACAGGGGAGGGAGAAGGCGAAAGCGGTCTGTTCGCGACTGGCGAGTCTGCCTTGTGATACCTTTTACAGCAGCCCTGCCTTGCGCGCACGTGAGACCCTGCGACCTCTTCTGGATAAGGACCCTTCCCTGAAGGTTGTTGTGCTTCCCGAATTGCAGGAGATCGACTTTGGAAAATGGGAGGGGCTCTCTTTTGCCGAGATTCAAGCGCAAGCCCCAGAGCGTGTCGCTGAGTGGGCCAAGGGAGAGCTTAGTTTTTCGTTTCCAGAGGGAGAGTCTCAAAAGCTTTTTTGGCAACGCGTCCGTCAGGTCGGAGACCAGGTGCTTGCCGGAGCGGAAAAACGCGTGGCGGTCGTGACGCATGGTGGGGTGATTCGGTATCTGCTCTGTCATTATTTGGGTCTCCCTCCAGAAAAAAACAGAAGCTTTCAGATTGATCTGGGCTCAATGACGACACTTACTTTTTCCGAGGGTTTTGCTGTGTTGAAAGGATTGAACGCGCATGAGTAAGATTATTATGGTGACAGGCGGGTGTCGGAGCGGTAAGAGCTCGTATGCACTTCAACTCGCAGAGGCGGTGGGCAAAAAGAGACTCTTCCTTGCGACCGCGCCAGTCTTAGATTCTGAAATGGTAGAGCGCATTGCTCGTCATCGCGCAGAACGCGCCGCGCGTCAGTGGGAGACCTTCGAGGAGCAGCTCAATCTCGTTCAGTCACTCCGTAGCCATCCGTCTTATCAGGTCATCCTCTGTGATTGTCTGACGCTCTGGGTTAATAACCAGATGTATGTGGCTGAGAAGAAGGGGGCGACTTTGGCCGAAGAGGCTATCACTCAAACGTCGCAACAGCTCGCTGCAGAGGCGCGAAACCATCCGGGCACTGTTATTTTTGTTACGAACGAAGTCGGACTCGGAATCGTCCCTGGCGAGGCGCTGTCGCGTCGTTTTCGGGATTTGGCCGGACGTTGCAATCAGGTGATGGCAGAGGCTGCCGATGAAGTTTATTTTATGGTTAGTGGCATCCCCATGAAGATCAAGCCGTGCTGACCGTTTTTTCCGCGCTCCCCGTGCTTCCCGAAATCATTTTTTAACTTATTCAGGCAACAGAAAGAAAAACAAATGAGTTTATTAACAGAGACAATTAAGGCGATTAAACCTCAGAATGCGGCTGTACGGGCTCAGGCCAAGGCGCGGCTGGATCAATTGACCATGCCTCACTGGGCTTTGGGCCGTTTGATGGATATGGCGCTTGATCTGGCTGGACAGACAGGTACGATCACACCGGACGTGAAACGCAAGGCGATTGTCGTGATGGCTGGCGACCATGGTGTCGTTGCAGAGGGGGTCAGTAAGTTTCCGCAGGATGTGACGTGGCAGATGGTGGCGAACTTTGTGGGTAAGGGTGCAGGAATCAATGCCTTGGCTGCACAAGCTGGCGCTGATGTGGTGGTCGTTGATATGGGGGTCATCAGCGGACTTGATGAGATGGCGAAAGCGGGCGCGATTCTCTCGTATCCTGTCGCGAAAGGCACGGCCAATATTGCCAAAGGCCCAGCCATGTCACGCGAACAGGCGATCCAAGCGATTGAAACAGGTATTCAGATCGCCCGCCAATTGATTTTAGAGAAGGGCTGCTCCGTGTTGGGTGTCGGCGAGATGGGCATTGGTAATACTACGCCAAGTTCTGCGATCATTGCTGCACTGACGAGCCGTCCTGTCTGGGAGGTCACAGGGACTGGGACGGGGTTGAACGATGCGGAACGCGAACACAAGGTCCAGGTGATTGAAAAGGCCCTTCGTGTCAATGCAGTCGATCCGACAGATGGGTTGGATGTGCTTTCGAAGGTTGGGGGCTTTGAGATCGGTGGCATTGCAGGAATTATTCTTGGGGCTGCATCGTTGCAGAAGCCCGTGATGATTGATGGTCTGATTACAACGGCGGGAGCTCTCATCGCGCAGTCGCTCTGTCCGACTTCTACGGAGTATATGTTTGCCGCGCACAAGAGTGTCGAGCGCGGACATATTATTGCGCTAGAGCGCTTGGGCAAGAAACCCTTGATGGATTTGGATTTTCGGTTGGGCGAGGGAACAGGCGCAGCCCTCGCGATGAATTTGATTGAAGCCTCTGTTGCTGTTTTGACAAAAGTAAAAACCTTTGAAGAGGCAATGGTTTCTGAGAAGACAGGAGAATGATATGTTCGGAAGGGTTTGGGCAGCATTTGGGTTCCTGACCATCCTACCGTTGCCAGCGTGGTGCCGGCAGACGGAAGCGGATCTGCCGCGTAGCGTGCCGCTTTTCCCCTTGGTGGGCTTGGCTGTCGGCGGTCTGGTAGGGGGTGTGGCGTATCTCTCCGCAACCTATTTGCCACACGCAGTCGCTGCTGTGGTCTATACCCTTTTGCTTGCAGTTGCCCATGGGGGATTACATCTGGATGGGTTAGCTGATACGGGAGACGGCTTCTTCAGTCACCGGCAGCGAGAACGTATCCTGGCGATCATGCAGGATGCGCGCATTGGTGCGTATGGCTGTGTGACCTTGATGGGGGTGCTGGCATTGAAGGTGGCTGCGCTGGGTTCCCTGGCGCCTCTGATGGTGGCAAAGGCACTCTTCCTTGCACCCTTGGCTGGCCGCTGTGCCATGGTGTTGATGCTGGCCATCCTGCCCTCCGCGCGTGAAGAAGGCATGGGAAAACTCTTTAAGCAAGGGCGTTCTTTCTGGGAGGTGCTCTGGGCTGTTGCTGTTTTGGCTGTTGCAGGCTGGTGCACGCTTCAATGGGATGGCTTAGTGGTGACAGGCGCGGTGATCGGCCTCACGATTGTTTTCATGGGACTCTGCCAGCGCAAGATCAATGGGTTCACAGGCGATACCCTCGGCGCCCTCTCTGAGCTTTCTGAGGCGATGACCCTTGTCACCCTCTCGATCCTGCTATTTCGCTAGACTACAAAAAAAGAGGGCATGCCAGTTTTGTGGCAGCCCTCTTGTTGGGTCATCGGCGCTTGTTATTCGCTGCCGCGCTTGGCGAGCTTCTTGTCTGCCAAGTAGAGCGCGCTCTTGGAGGTTCCGCACATATCCAACATCCAGAGGATATCGGTGACGTTGCCTTCTTCTTCGATCTGCTCGTCAATGAACCACTTCAGCATATTCTGTGTGGCATGGTCCTTCTCGATGAGCGCGAGGTCTGCAATCTCGTTGATCCAGGCTGTCACCTTCTTCTCGTGGGAGAGAGCCTCTTTGAACATGGAGGTCACATCGGCCCACGCCAGCGTCGGCTGGTCGATGGTGCTCAACGTTACCTTTGAGTTCTGTTCCTGCAGATAGTGTGCGAACTTGAGAGCATGGCTCTGTTCTTCCTTGAATTGGACATTGAACCAATTCGCTACACCCTTGAAGCCCTTGTCCGTCGCGTCATTCGCCATGGCGAGATAGAGATAGGCTGAAAAGAATTCGCGGTTAATCTGTTTATTGATGGCATCTGCCATTGTTTTGCTGATCATAATAGTTTTTCCTTTTGTTAGATTTGGGTTTTCCAGAGTCCATGCAGATTGCAGTAGGCATATGCGGCAACAGCCTCGTCATCAACGAGGGCAAAGGTTGCCTCAGGTGCGCTACCAACTTCCAGTGTTTTTCGCTGTCCACCATTCTTGGTTTCAAGATAGATGAAGCCAATGTAATGAGCAGCCTCCATCGGGTGGGGGATTGAGCCCACAGAGACCTTGACGGTATTCCCCGTTTTGGAGATCACCGGCAGGTGCTTCTCTTTGCTGGCTTCAACCGTGTTGGGGACCAACTCCGTCATCTTCTCGCCACAGCAGATCAAGGGGACGCCCTTGTTCAGCACAAGACCGACGAGATTTCCACAGTGTTTGCAGATAAAGAATTTGTGCATAATTTAGATCTCCTCTTGTTATCCAGCGACGATTTCAAACTGATCCTTGCCGACACCACAGAGTGGGCAGGAATAGTCCTCTGGGAGTTGCTCAAACGGAACCTCTCCGTCATAAACATACCCACATACCGAACAGACATACTTTTTCATTGGGTTCTCCTATTTAATCGAGTTCAAACTATATCACGTTTTCAGGATTGTTTTCAAGTCTGCATCTGCGGTGGTGATCGGCTTCAGGCCAAACTTCTCCACTAAAACGCCCAACACGGTTGGCGACAAGAAGGCAGGCAGGCTTGGCCCGATATAGATGTTCTTGATGCCGAGCGCGAGGAGGGTCAGCAAAATACAGACCGCCTTCTGCTCATACCACGAGAGGACCATGGTCAGGGGGAGATCATTGACGCCGCACTTGAAGGCTCCCGCAAGAGCCACGGCCACTTGAATGGCGGAGTAGGCGTCGTTACACTGTCCCATGTCGAGGAGGCGAGGAATACCACCGATGTCACCTAGCTTGGCTTGCAAGTGGTTAAAGCGATACTTGCCGCAGGCGAGGGTCAGGATCACGGTGTCTTTCGGGGCCTTTTCCACGAACTCCGTGTAATAGTCGCGGCCGAGCTTCGCGCCGTCGCAACCACCCACGAGGAAGAAGTGCTTGATCAAGCCAGCCTTGACCGCGCCGACCACTTTGTCTGCCACACCGAGCACCGCGCCGTGCATAAAGCCAGTCAGCAGGGGTTCACCCTTGACCTCTTCCTGCCAACCACCCAGTTTAATCGCGTGGGCGATCATGGCTGAGAAGTCCTTGTGGCCCTTCGCATCCGCTGCAATGTGCGTGACGCCAGGCCAGCCGACTTCCGCTGTGGTGTAGAGATTTCCGACATAGGAGGGTCGAGGAGGCATGATACAGTTGGTGGTGTAAAGGACGACACCCGGGAGGTTGTCGAACTCCTTTTGCTGGTTCTGCCACGCCGTACCGAAGTTACCCTTGAGTTGAGGATATTTTTTCAGTTCCGGATAGGCATGGCCTGGCAACATCTCGCCGTGCGTGTAGACATTGACGCCTTTTCCATCGGTCTGCTCAAGGAGCATCTTCAGGTCATGCAGATCGTGTCCGGTGATGACAACGAAGGGACCCTTATCCTTTGAGGTGGAGACCGGCGTGGGTACAGGCGTGCCATACGTTCCCGTATTGGCTGCATCGAGCATTGCCATACACTTCAGATTGATTGTTCCGAGGCCGAGGATGAGTCCGAGCCACGTATCCACAGTGTTGTCTTCGCCAAGGGCCATTAATCCCTTCTGGAACCAACCCGAGACTTCTGGGTCGGTCTTGCCGAGGACGCGTGCGTGGTGGGCGTATGCCGCCATGCCGCGCAATCCGAAGAGGAGGGTCGAGCGCAACGAGACGATGTCTTGGTTGCCATGGAAGAGGTCTGCTGGGGCGAAGGCAGGAGCCCCGCCGGCTTTAGCGACTGCGCTTTGGACGCGTTCGCTCATGGCTTTCAGGTCAGCATCATCAAAGTTGACATTGGTGACGGTCATAAAGAGCGCATCCATGAAGAGCGACTCACAGCCCGGGCAGGCGGGTTTACCATTGAGGGCACGTGCCAGCGTGATGAGGCCTGCGGTGATCTCGTCTTGGAGTCCGGCACTTGAAGGCTTCTTGCCGCATACGCCGCCGACGGTACAGCCCTTACCTCCGGCTGTCTGTTCGCATTGAAAGCAAAACATATTCTCGCTCATACTCGTTCTCCTTGTTGTTTGTTATTCGTCAATGATTTGTCCATCTGTTGAGATCGTAATGACATTCCAGGGGATCATCTTTCCGGAGTTGATCAGCGCTTGCTTGGCAGCATGCGCGATTCCTGCACAGCAGGGAACCTCCATACGGATGACCGTCACCCTTTGGATGTCATTCAGCTTTAAAATTTCCGTCAGTTTCTCTGTGTAATCCCCTTCATCGAGCTTTGGGCAGCCGATCAATGTGATTTTGCCACGCATGAATTTATCGTGCAGTCCTGCATACGCATACGCGGAGCAGTCTGCCGCAATCAGAAGCGAGGCTCCCTTCAAGTAAGGGGCTGAGACAGGAACCAACTTGATTTGTACCGGCCAGTTTCTCAGTTGTGAGGTAGCTGGGGTGGGGGTGGCGTTTTCGGTTGATTGCGGAACAGGGGCAGGTATTTTTAGGGCCTTCGCCATAGTTCCTGGACAACCACAGGGGAGACGGTCTTGGTTTTCCACGGGTTTCTCCTTTTCAACTTTTCTCTGTTGTACCGCCTCTTCTGAAAATTCGACGGCTTCTCGTTCCACAATCTTGATGGCATCGGTAGGGCACTCGGGTAGACAGGCCCCTAGACCATCGCAGTAGACGTCGGATACGAGCTGTGCCTTGCCATTGATGAGTTGAAGGGCTCCTTCGTGGCAGGCGTTGATACAGAGTCCACAGCCGTTACATTTCTCTTTGTCTATCTCGATGATCTTTCGCTTCATAAAATCTCCTAGCTTTTTAGGCCTTGAGTGAGTCGGCAATCTCTTTGATCGTTGTTTTTCGGAGATTCTCTTCGATCGTTTTGTTTTCTTGGCTCAGCCAGCGTCCAAAGGTACATTTGCAACCTGGGCAGACACGGCGACTTAGAAGGCAACCACCCTCTTCAAACTCAGAGACCAAGTCGTTTAGCTCAGCCACCGTGATCTGGTCTTGAGGTTTGAGAAGTCGGATACCACCCACTTTACCACGAAAACTTTCCAGAACGCCTCCCAACACGAGTTTGCGTACCACCTTAGCAAGATGATTAATGGAGAAGTCAAACTCCTCCGCAATTTTCCGTGTTGAATAGAGTTGGGGGCCCGTGGCCGAGAGACGCACGCACAGGTGAATAGCGATGTTTGTTGCTTCTGAAATAGCTAATAGGTTGTTCATGGTTTCTCCTTTCGTTTCTTATTTGGTATTACATTACCAAATTAGATCGCAACGGTCAACAGGAAATTTTTAGGGAAAAGAAAGGGACGAATAAACATCGAACATTCAACGTCGAATCTGAACCCTGACACCTTAAGGTGCAGGAACGATGTCGACCACGAAGATATCGGGTTGGCAGTAGATGCGGACGGGCGGATAGGAGGCGCCGATGCCACTGGCGACAAAGAGGTCGGTCTTGCCGACGACAAAGTGCCCGTGATCGAAGCGGCTTCCATAGATTGACGGCACGATCATCGAACCCCGGAAGGGAAGACGCACTTGTCCAGCATGGTAGTGGCCCGCAAAGACAAGATCGGCCGAGCACTCAGCCAGGCGATAGATATTATCAGGCGTGTGGGTCAGTACAATATGTAAATGGTCGGAAGGTTGTTGAGCAATCGTCTCGTCTTTTGTTCCCCAGGGGAAATCGTAGCCTGTCACCGCAAGGTTTTGGCCGTCTATTTTCAACACGTGAGACTCGTTTTTTAATACGTGAAGTCCGGCCTGGCGCAGAGATTCGGTGATCGCGTCGGGCGCGACCCAGAAATCATGATTTCCGAGTATGGCATAGGAGGCAGTCTTGGCAATCGGGCGGAGAATATCAGTAAGGCAGGGGAGGGCCTTGATGTGGCTGATGAAGTCCCCAGTGAAGACAGCAATGTCTGCCTGATACGACTCTGCGGTGGCGAGTGCTTTTTTGTAGTAGTCTCTGGGGAAGCGTTGGTCCGCATGAATGTCGGTAATGTGGACAATCCGAAGGGGGCGCGTTACTTTTGCATGCGGAACTTGGTAGTGATGAACAATGAGATCTGTGGTCGTGATGGGGGCCGTGATTTGTACGCGATGCGGTTGGGTATGGATGGGAGGCGACCCGCGATGGATGTGACGCAAGAAGAGTTCGCGAAGTTCGCCCAGAAGCAGAAGTGAAAAAACGACGAGGGGGAGTATTATCCAGAGAGGCTGCTTTAAATAGAAACCCGAAATAAAACCTCCTCCTACGAGTACGAGTCCAGCCGAGTACATGAGTAACGTCTTTATCTTGCTATCTTCCAGAAGAAGAAGACACCTGTTCATGAGCAAGAAAAAAAGCGAAATTCCGGCAACGCCAAAAAGTAGTGATGAGACAAGTGGGAGAAGCAGAACTATCATAAACGTTTGTCTTTGTGGCTAATCATGAGCAAGCCCCGTATTTCGAAGTAGGGCTTGGATGGTTGGGGCACGTCCTCTAAATTGCTGAAAGACTTCAAGGGGATGGGTTCCACCGCCCAGGGCAAGGAAGGTATCCCTGAAACGCTTGCCTGTTTTCTGGAGAGCGACCTCATTCTCCAGTCCAGCCTCTTCAAAGGCACCAAAGGCATCAGCGGACATGACCTCAGACCATTTATAGCTGTAGTAGCCAGCAGCATAGCCTCCTGAGAAAATATGGCTAAACGAACAGAGGTTTCGATCCTCTGGAAGGAACGGGGTAGGGCTATATTTCTTTAAGGAGGAGAAATGGACGTCATGTGCGCTCTTCCACTCCTGATTTGGATAGCGAGCGTAGAGGTTCATGTCGGTCGCTGCAAGGGTGAGCTGGCGAAGTAGGGCGGTTGCTGTTCGGTAGTATTGTGCAGAGCGCAAGCGCTGATAGAGGTCGTCAGGGAGTGGAAGGCCCGTATCGACATGGCAAGACATCGCGGTAAGGGTTGCCTTGTTATAGCACCAGTTCTCCATGAACTGACTGGCAATCTCAACTGCATCCCATTCAATGCCATTGAGTCCAGAGGCTTCAGGCTCATCAACGGTTGTGAGGAGATGTTGAAGGACATGGCCGAATTCATGGAAGAGTGTTTTTACCTCGGCAAAGCGCATCAAGGGTGGCTTATCGCCAACAGGCTTGGTTTGATTACAGACCATGAGGGCAAGCGGTTTTTCGAATGTCCCATCAGGTTTTCTACGACGCGTACAAAAGGCATTTGCCCAAGCTCCACTACTTTTCGTTTCGGGTCTGCTGTAGGGATCCGAATAGAAGCTGGCGAGGCAGGTGCCATCTGCATCCAAAGCGTGGTAGAATTTGACATCTGGGTGCCAAACAGGAACCTCTCCGGTTGCATCGACAATCCGAATGCCAAAGAGTCTGCTTGCCACGTTAAAGAGTCCATTGAGCACATTCGGATAGGGGAAATATTTGCTGAGTTCCTCTTCGCTAAATGAATAGCTCTCCTCGCGGAGTCGTTCAGCATGAAAGGGTATGTCCCAGGGTTGAAGCTTAGTGGGTGTCGCAGGATCTGTTGCGGCGAGAAAGCCTTTTTTCGTTGCGAAGGCTTGGAGTGTCTCCATCTCCTTGAGTCCCTGAGGATAGGCTGCGTGATGGAGTTTTTCAATGAGGTCATCGACAGCAGCGACGGTCTTTGCGCTCTTTGTGGAGATGCTGAGGGCGGCATAGCTGGGGAAGTCCAGTACGTTTGCAAGCTCGCGACGCAACGACAAGATTTTCTCAAGAATCGGCGTGTTGTCGGAAGGGCCTGAAGTCGCTTGCGTAATAAACGCGCGATAAAGTTTTTCGCGCGCATTTCGGTTTCGGCTGTGCATCATGAAAGGAATGTAGACAGCCGTTTCAAGCGTAATCTTCCATGCTTTGACATTTTCCTCGAGTGTTGTCTGGGTGGCGGCGAGGAGGTCAGCTGGGAGACCTGCAATCTCTTCAGGTGTTCTTAAGATGAGGGAGAAGGCCTTTGTCGCATCTAAGTCATTGTTTCGAAAGGTCGTTCCCAATTGCGCGATTTCAGTCTTGAGTGCATTAAACCGACCCTGCTTTTCAGGGGGGAGCCCAACACCAGCAAGTTTGGCCTCTTGAATGGCCTGCTCAAGGATGCGTCGTTGCACGCGCGACAGAGAGGGGGTTTTTGCATCGGCATCGCGCAAGGCGCAGAAGGAGCGGTAAAAACGCTCGCTTTGGCTCACACGGAGCGAGAAGGCGACGATCTGGGGTTGGAGCTCTTGCTGAACCTGGCGCCAGGCTTCCGTGTTCGAGACGGAGAGAAGGTGCGAAAGGATTTCCCATGCCTTGTTGAGGGGTTGAAGCGCCTCAAAGAGGGGATTCATGAGTCCTTCCCATGTCAGTGAATGGTTCTTTTCGAGAGCCTCAATCTTTTTCGTTGCCTCAGGCAGAAGCTGTAAAAAGGCCTCTTTAGCAAGCTCAGGAGTCATTTTGGGAAAGTCAGGATAGGTCGGGATGTTGAGGAAGGGATTCATAAAAGGCTTCACTTCATTTAGATCGATTTTATAACACAAGGGACGGACACAGCGTCCGTCCCTCAAAAATAACATGTCGCGTTATCCTTTTAGGGCAACTTCATGACACTCAGGGTGTGAAAAGCGTCATTCTTCGAGTTTTTCAGACCCGGAAAGGTCATGTCAAAGCTGGAGATAATGAGTTGATCGTTCCATACCATGCACTCGCAGGGTTGATCCAAGAGGCCATCAGCGCCATCAGAATCGTCGTTGATCCACAATAGACCCAGTTTAGCCGCGTCAATGTCCCAGTAGAGTACCGCATTACGCTCGGAGTCGGCAATGATGACCCAGTTCTTCTTCGCGTAATAATTTACGCCATCCACGCAGGGCAGTTCCGCTGGCTTCTGAAAGAGAGAGAGGGGTTTAGCGTAGGAGCCATCGGGGTGGAGTTTGAGTGTGTAGAAGTGACCATCGCCAAAGTTTCCTGTATAGATGTTTCCTGTTTTGTCGAAGCACATGCCATCGGTTGCGGCAATGTCCTTTCGATGATGGGGGATGCAATGGGTGATGCCGATGCAATAGGGATCCTTTTCAGCCTCTTCTTTATTCAGTAATTTGACTGGCCCCTTCTCAAAGGCGCTGAAGGGAACGCGATAGATACCGCCAGCATTTTGATCTTTCAAGTCGAAAAAGGTGTCCGTGAAAAAGACGGCGTCTCCACGGCAACGTACGGCATTGGTGAGTTTTACATGCTCGACTACGGTCTCGATTTTGACAGGGTTGCCCTGTTTGTCGATCACTACGCGCATCAAGCGGGACTTGTAGTTTTTATCCACAAAATACTGATTATCTGCATAATAGAGGTTTCCATCGTCGCCAAACTCTAGACCCATGGGGAAGCCTTTTTTAGTCTCAGGGTGGTTTGCTGCGGCGACAAAGATCTCCCATTTTTTGCTCTTTTTCCCATACTTCATGATAATGCCAGGGTAGGACATATCAACCAGGTTGGGGCCTGCTACATAAAAATTACCCTCTTTGTCCTGGGTCATCCCATCAGGGACATTCACGAGATCTGTAAACTGCTTAAAGAGTTTTGGACGAAACTGTTCATCGCCTTTGAGAGCTTGCGTGGGGGGCACAGCCAACGTGTGCCCAGCAAAGATAGCGACGAGGGGCAACACAAACAAAAAAGACTTGTTCATCATAGGGGAACTCCTTGTGGTCTAGTTAAGGATGCGGTTAGGCATCCATTCAGTTAATTTTTTGTACTATAGCACCATCGGGGGTCAGATGAAAAGTCCAAAAATTGGAAATGTTAGGGGTTGAGATTATTGATAATATCTGATAAGCTCTTTTGCTATAAAAAGGTGGAAGTAGCGCATGGATATAAACCTAATTGAGCAGCATGGCTTTAAGTTAATTGAAAAGATTGACGACACACTCCGTACTGAAGTTTGGAAGGCAACCCAACTGGAGCTTGATCGTGTGGTCTGCCTTCAGATCTTGAAGAAGGAAGCTGCTCAGAATCCAATTGAGCTTGAGCATTTTCTCATGATTGCGCGTATCTTTGCCAAAGTAAAGAGCGATGCAGTCGCAGCAGTTTTTGACATTGTCAGCACGCCAGCAGTCCATTATGTTGTGATGGAATTTGTTGATGGACCGACGGTTGGCTCTTTAGTGACGAATGGACGTCGCCTCTCGGAGGATCATATCCTGCAAATTGGTGCATCTCTGGCCCACTGTTTGGAGCAATTGTGGCATAAAGACCATCTCATTCATCGTAACCTGAAGGGCGATACAGTTCTGATTGATCAGCGCGGTGTTGCAAAGTTGACCGATTTTTCCTTGGCGGTAAAGGCCACTCAGGACTTAACCGCCTTGGACGGTGGCAATATTGTGGGGACGCCAAGTTTTATTGCGCCTGAATATGCGCAAGGCGTGCACAACCTCACGACGCAGGCGGATATGTACTCGTTTGGTGCGCTGATGTACCAGCTCGCGACAGGGCAAGCCCCTTTTGCCTCTTTGAATGCTGTTGATGCGATCAGCGCACAGATTCGTGGACAGGTACCACCCCCGCACAAGCTCAATAAGGGCATCTCGATTGGTTTTTCTTGGTTTGTTCATCGGCTGCTGATGAAAAACCCCAATAATCGTTACGCAGACTGGCGTGAAGTCCTCCAAGACATTCATCTGGTCACGCAGGGAGAAGCGCCGACAGGGATCAAGACGGAAGAGCAGTTCTTTAGTACGATAAACGCGAAACCGTTGCTGGATGCAATGGAGGGGATTGAAGAAGACGAAGAGGTTGAGGAGTCATCACACATCGGGCATAAAGTGAGGGTGAAATCGTCGGTGCAGCATCTCACTCAGTTTGAAGAGGAGCATAATCGCGATATTCGCCGAAGCGCCAACCAGTTTGCCGCATTCATGATAGTCCTGCTGTTGGTCTGGTTTCTTGGTTTCTTCTGGTATCGCGGGGTCTGGGAGCCAGAGCAACAGCGCATTTCAAAAGCAATGGCGTTGAAAAAGGATGTTGTCGTAGATTCTCCGTCAATGGTCGTTGTCACGAAGGGGCCATCTTCAAATAATGGCGGCGAAGCAAGGACGGAAGGAGGCGAGGGGGTGACGAAGCAACCTTCTGTAACACCTCCTGTCCCTCGGCCGCCGACGCCGGAGCCGGAGCCTAAGCATGAAGTTAAACCCGAGCCTAAACCTGAGGTCACGCCTGTGGTGGCGCCGATCGAGCCTCCTGTACAAGAGCCGGTTGAGATGCCGGATTCACTTCGTCAGGCCCTGGTTGCTGCAGCAAAGTCAGGCGATCTTTCGGCCTTAAAAATAGCTTTTGAAAATGACGAATCAAAGTTTAAAAAGCGTGAAAAGATGAGGATAATCTTGCGAAGAGCTCCTGATTTCGCGACGTTAATCGGGCAGGCCATGGAGTCGAAAAAAGATCAGCCCATCTCCTTCCTCTGGAGAGGAAAATCCCGCATTGTCGTGCCACGGGATATCTCAAGTTTAAGTGTGACACTCGAAGCAAATGGACGTCGTCAAGAGATCAACTTCAGTGATTTGACTCCTGACGAAATGGTCAGCTTAATCACGAAACCGCAGATGGATGCGGAAGCGCTTAGTTATTGTCTGCTCTTGTTCAAATCCACGCAAAAAAGCGAGATTTCTGATTACGCTCGCCGGTGCCCACCCTTCCAGGATATTCTCGTGGAGGCGGCGAAAGAATAAGGCGTCTATATTTGCGTGACTAAAAGCCAGAACGGCACGCTGACTAGACAAATCAGATGGGTAACAAGGATGGCGGCTGCTGAAAGGTCGGCATCACTCTTATAAGCCTCCGCAAGGGAGACGCTGGCCATGGCAACGGGCATGGTGGCAATTAAGATTAATACGCGTCTCATCTCATGATCCATCGGCACGAGCATCAATACGCCAATGGTGATCGCAGGGATGATCAGAAGCCTGAGGAATGAGGTCCCGATGAGGAGTGGACTCACAAACTTGTTGGGGTGCAACATGGCGATTCGAATGCCGCAGATCAATGCCGAGGCTGGAACCGTAGCACTTCCTGTCATGTGACAGGTGGCTAGGAGGGTTGTGAAGAGTTCGTCTGTCGTGGAACCAGCGGCAGGCATCCACTGATGATGCACGCAGGTACTGCGCACCACCAGCAGGATAAATGAGACGCCGATGGCCAGCATCGGCATGCTCACCAGATTACGCAAAAATTTACGCTCCAAGGGTTGCCCTGTCATTGCTTTGATGCCGAGCGTCCAGACACAGAGTTCTGAGCCTAATGCTGAAAAGGCAATCAAGGAAACCGCTTTCTCATTCCACAGCGAGGTTGCCAAGAGGATGGGAAGGAACGAGTAGTTATTCATCATGCAGATGAAGTGGTAGCAACGTTGTGTGGGGAGGGGATGGCTCTTGACAAAGGGAAGGGTCACCCAACCCACGAGCCAACCCGTTGTCAAGATGAAGATGGTTCCCGCAGGCATCATCCAGCTCTGCACCAATGTTTCTAGGGTGAAATTCCGAAGGATTGAACTGATGATGAGACAAGGATAGAAGAGATTCAGCATCACCCGAGAGAGCTGGCGATTAAAGGTCGCATCCACCCACTTCATCCGGCAGAGCAGATATCCGGCGAAGGACATCAGAACCAAGGGCAGCATTTTTAGAAACAGGATGGTCATTTAGAAAAAGAGATCGCGTTCGCCTTTACAAATACGATCGTAATGTTCCTTCACTGTTTTAGAGAAGAGGGGAAGATTTTTTTCAATCTCCGCCAGCTCACGATTGATGACCGGCTCGCAGAGTGCTTTTGTCTCAGCGGAAGCGAAATCATCCAGCCATTCACGGAAAGTCAACACGGCGTTGATTTTGCAGAATTTGCCTTCCTTGCCTGTTTTCAAAGCATCCATAATGCACCCACCAGTACGTCCACAACGATAACCTGCTGTGCAAAACGAGGTGATAATATCCTTTTTTCCAAGGTACGCGATCATCTGTTCGAGGGTGCGCGTGTCAGAGAGGACAAATTGTTGGCGATCCATCTCTTGGTGCTGTTCGCTCGCAAAGTCACTATATCCCTTGATGGCGATATTGCTACTCGCATCCATCTGTGTGATGCCATATTGGATACAGGCGTTCCGCGACTCGGGGCGTTCACGGCAGGTGACAATGATTCCTGTATAGGGCACGGAAAGACGTGTAATCATCACGATTCGTTTAAAGATTTCGTCGTTGATCAAATAGGGGGATGTCTCTGGTAGATCTGTTCCGCTCGCCGGTTCCAGACGCGGCATCGAGATCGTATGCGGACCTATGCCAAACTGTTTTTCCAGATCATGGGTGTGGCTCAGGAGTGCGAGCATTTCAAACTGCCAGTCGTAGAGGCCGTAGAGGACTCCGAGCCCGACATCGTCAACCCCTGCTTCAAGCGCACGGTGAAAACAGGTTGTCCGCCAGTTATAGTCACCCTTGACTGTCCCAGCAGGGTGAAGTTTTTCGTAGGTCTCCCGGTGATAAGTCTCTTGGAAGACTTGGAATGTTCCGATACCCACCTTTTTGAGTAACCGCAAATCTTCAATCGGCAAGGGCGCTGCATTGACGTTGACACGCCGGATCCCTACGGGTGTCCCCTTGGGTGAATCTACGATGTGCCTGTATGCGGTCTGAATGGTCTCGGCAATATAATCAGTAGAGGTTTCCGGATGTTCGCCATAGACGGCGATCAGACGTTTGTGGCCGATTTTGCCCGCGAGGACCTCGATCTCCTGCTTAACCTCGTCCATGGATAACATTCTGCGCTTTTGCTGATCGTTTTCGCAACGGAAGCCACAGTAGGTGCAGCGGTTCACACAGAGGTTGCTCATGTACAGCGGAGCAAACATGACGATTCGATTGTCGTAAACAGATTTTTTGATGGAAAGTGCAGCCTCGCCCATTTCCGCCAGTAATTCGGGGTCCGTCACTTGAAGCAGGTCAGCAGTCTCGGCGAGTTGCAGGGTCTCAATTCTGCGCGACTTGGCAAGGATCTCACGGATTCGCACAGGGTCATTGGCAGGTTTCTTCTTGGCCATGTCCAGTGCGGAGAAGATCTCTGTTTCATCGATGAAGTGTTTGCCGTTCGGAAAGTATTTATCAATCTGTTCTTTGATGACAAAACGCTTACGGTAATCCGCTGCATTTTCAAAACGGCGAATCGTGTCACCCGCTAGAGTTTTAGAGTTCATGTGAAACTAAATAGTACATCCGGGAACATCTTCGGTGTCACCCCCGCTTGCTTCAAGAGGTTAATATGCGGGATGAATTCACCGACTTCCTGAATGGCATGAGCATCTGAAGCAAGGGCAATCTTAACATTTTTCTCGATACAAGTGCGAATAAATTCTGCATCGGATTGATAGGCGTGAAAATTGATCTCCGCTGCCACACCAGAATCGGCAAGCATTTCCGCAACAACGGGATAGAGATGTTTAGGGGTTTCCAGATGACTCCACGCAAAGAAACGGAAGGGGTGAGCCAGGACCTTGATGGGCAAATGAAGGAGCTGTTCAACATCTCTTAGGAAGAGCTTCTCAGCCTCGGCCTGGGTGGTCTTGCCAGGGATGAAATCGTGGATGAAGTGGATAGAACCGATCAAGAAGTCCCAAAGGTCTTCCTCCGCATCCTCAGGAGCGAGGAGCAGTTTGCCATTATCGTAGAGATCAACCTCCAGCCCGATTTTGGTATAGGGCGAACGGAGCTTCTCAGCAAAACGTTGGTAGTTCACCATGCGGTTACGTGAAGGGGTCTCCCATACACGCTGGACTTCCTGAGTATCCTTCTGCCACTTACCGCTCATGGCATATTTTTTTTCAAAGTAGAGCTGGAACGCGTGCTCCGAGACGCACTGCATGGTGACGCCGAGTGTCTTCGCGAGTGAGAGCGCGGTGGCGGTGTCTATCGTTGTTGCACAATAAGCGTGTTCAGTGTGACAATGCAGGTCAATGATGTTGGGGAAGGAGAGTTTGAGGCTATGTTCCTGTACTTCCACCTTCCGTCCGTCTAACGTGATGAGAGAGAAGTTGTAGGGTTCTTCCACCAGAGAGGGCACCGTATGATAGTAGACGCCCTCGTTAATGCGCAGACTCTGTCCTTTGTGGTAATGCCCGCTTAAGGAGAGGACGATGCCACCCTTTTGAAAGGAGTCCATGATCTCCGTGGCATTGGTTGGGCGATAGGGGTAATGTGATTTGATTGCAGGATAGATTGGCGCATGTTGAAGCGCAATCAAAGAGAGGTTTGGATTTTCCTTGGCAATGGACTCGGTTAACTTGAGTGCGCGTTCTGAACGCAGTGTTGTGTGCGACTCTTCAAAGGTATCATCATAGACAATGAAACCGTATTCTCCAAAGGTGTGAAGGCCAGGGGTGACATCAAAGAGGTCATTGAACTGATCACAGCCTTGATCATGATTCCCGGGAATGACCAGGAAGGGTATGCTGATGCGCGTGAGTTCACTGTAGAGTGCCAACAGATCATGGGCTGCTTCACGATCTTTTCCGTCTGCGATGAGATCGCCAAGGATTATAACAAGATCAGGTTTGACGTTTAAATGCTCAAGACGGAGAAAAACTTTTTTAAGGAGAATGCGCGCAAGCTCCCCGCGTGTCATCGCGGGTTGCAATGTTTGACGTGCAAGTCCTGTATAATGTAGATCAGAGATCGCTAAAAGAGTAAAGGGTGTGCTCATAAAAAAATTAGTCCTAAAAAAATCTGATGGGGGATAAAAAACAGGCATTAGGGTAATGAATGAAACCTGTCGGGTCAATATGAATCTCAAAAAATATTCGTGCACTATTACGACTATTTTGTTTACAAATAAATTTTGTCGAATCCGTCGCCGAGTCACACACGTGATAACCATCATCCCTCGTCCCATGTCCCACGTCCCACGTCTTGTGATTATCCAAACAGTCGCTTCGCATTCGTCACTGTTATTTTCGTGACTATTTCGGGAGAGAGGTTGCGTAACGTGGCGAGGGTGTTACAGACGAGAGACAGATTGCCAGGATGGTTCACAGGCTTGTCTGACTTATCGTTCGGCAGTGTATTGCCTCCCAACGGAAAGAGATCGGGTGAATCTGTTTCAATCAGTAAGCGATCAGTCGGCACTGCTTGTGCCGCGAGTCTGACTTTTGTTGCATTCACGTTGCAAATCGTACCCGAGAAGGAGAGATAACCGCCCAGCCGCGAGATTTCTTTCAGTGTCTCCAACGAGCCGCCGAAGCTATGCGCCATAAAACCAGGTAACTGGTTTGCATAGGATTTGAGAACTTCCACCAGCCTGCCCCAAGCACGGGCGCCATGAAGAACCACAGGTCGATTGTGCTTTACGGCAAGAGTGAGTTGCCTGCGAAGTATAGACTCCTGCAACTCCCACGAGGTGGTGTCCTTGAGTCCGTCGAGTCCGATCTCGCCGATGACAGCAGTGGGCTCTTGAACAATGATGGCTTCGAGCTGTTCCTGCCAGTCTGTTGGCAAGTCACGAACATACCATGGATGAACCCCAAAGCCAGAAACGAGACGGAAGGGGAACGGGTGATGTGCTAGGGTACGCGTCGCCTCCCAATCGGCAGGAGAGGTCCCGCACGAACAGATGCCAGTGAGGCCTGTCAGGGTCGCCTGTTCTAGCCATGCCTCTTGCGACGCACGTAACCGTGGGTCATGGAGATGTGCATGCGCATCGAACATGGCGAGCCCTCTCTGCCGCAGTTGCGGGACGACGTTCCCTAGTGTAGTGTCCCGTAAACAGCACTACACGACTAAGCGTTTGGAGTCCCGCCTTTAGGCGGAAGCGAAGATGCACGGTCTTTGAAATTCCGCCTAAAGGCGGTACTCCGAACAATTTCACCTTTGAAACCTGTGTATCGTCATTTAAGGGACACTACGCTAAGCGCGAATTTGGCCAGCCTTGGCCAGCATCAATGCTTCAACGCTTTGGATCTCCGCGAAGCCTTGTGAGCTGACGGGGTTGAGTCCGTTGCTGGCTTCCATGGAGGAGTCCGCCTCGTTGTAGATCGAGGCCTTGCAGTCGGTCAACGCATTGAAGAAGATGTTGCCCTTGTACAGGCCGACTTCGACTGTGCCCGAGGCGTGCTTGGAGAAGGTCCCGATCGCTGCGCGTGCGGCTTGCGTGACCGGATCAAAGTAACGGCCATCATAAATCTGGTCGGCCACGAGCTTTGAAAGTTGACCGAAGAGGAGTCCAGCCCGGCGATCCAAGGTTGCCTGATAGACATAGCGCAAACAGGTGCCCAGAAGTTCCATGCCCGGCGCTTCGTAGACGCCACGGCTCTTGGTGCCAATGATCCGGTTCTCAAGGGCGTGTTTCATGCCGATGCCATTGCGGCCAGCGATCTTGTTGGCAAGTTGCATGGCCTTGATCGGAGAGATATCTTTGTTGTTGATGGCAACGGCGCGACCCTTTGCGAAACGGACTTTGAACTTCTCAATCTTATCAGGTGCCTCTTTCGGCCATACGCCCATGGTGGGCGCGACGATGAGCATCGAGGTCTCGAGGCTTTCAAGGTCCTCCGCCTCATGCGACAAGCCAGCAAGGTTCGCATCCGTCGAATACTTTTTCTTCGTACCGACAAAGGCCTGAATGCCATGCTGTGCCAGGAAGTCGACCATTTGCGTGCGCCCGGGGAACTTCTTCAGGAGCGCCTCGTCACGCCAGGGTGAATAGACCTTCATGGAGGGCTGCAGGACATTGGTATAACGTTCAAAACGCATTTGGTCGTTGCCACGGCCGGTTGCGCCATGGACAAGCACTGAGCAACCCTGCTTCTTCATCTCAGGGAGGAGTCCGCGCACGGTGACGGCGCGTGCGATACCTGTCGAATTCCAGTAACCGCCGTCATACATGGCTTGTGCTTCAATGACTTCAAAACAAGCTTCAGCCATCGGCTCCTTGAGATCGACGATGATGGTCTTGACGCCGCAGGGCGCCATGCGTTTCTTGATATCATTGATGTTCTTTTCGTCAGGTTGGCCAAGATCAGCGGAAAAGCCGATTACTTTTACACCAGCCTCAATAAGAACTTTTGCAATCGTTCGGCTGTCTAATCCTCCCGAAACACACGCTCCGACGGTCAGCCCCTTCAAATCTGTTACTGTGAGTGCCATAACGTATTCTCCTATGTGAAAGTGAAGTTTAAAGTATAGCAAAGACCCGCCTCCACCGTAAAGCGAATTGCTTTTTTAAGAATAAAAGACAATAGACAAGGACTGTTAGATTTGGCATACTAATACTTCGCAAATGGAGATGATAAAACATAACCATTGAAAAACAAGAACTAGGGTATTATACGAAAGGTAGAAATAAATGTCTGTAAAAACAATGATCTTCATTGATGGAAGCTGGCTCTATCACAGTCGGCAGGCGCTCTTCGAATCTCTTGGCGAAGAAAGCGGTTTCGAAATTGATTATAAGCGTATTCCCGATATTATCGCCCATCAAGTTGCGAATGTGTTGGACTCCGAAGTGGATGTTGTACGCACAAATTATTTTGGGACCATCCCGATTAACAAGCAGGGGTATAATCCGACAAAGCAAAAAGCCTTTTATGAGTTTTTAGCGATGCAGTGTGCTTACGACACCGAGATCCTTGAGATTGATTTTCGTCGCGAACCAGATGCCTCCCCCGATGATAAATGGGTGAATGTCGCTTTGGCCTCGGCCATGACGTACTTGGCCTCGGTGCCTGGGGCTTTTGATATGGCGGTTGTCGTGGCGGGTTCTGCAGATTATATTCCGCTCTTGCGCCGTGTGCGTGCGATGGGCAAACGTATTCAGATCGTCTCCATGAACAATATTGATGGCAAGAATCTTTGTAGCGCCTCCTTGTTGACCACGCCTGGCATTCAAGACATGCCACCGATCTTCCTGGATGAACACTCCCAGCAGATCAGGCTTGTGCGTGAAGAGCAGAGTCGTCCCTGTAAGAATTGTGGCCGCGCTGAAGTGACAACTTGGGCGGGTCCAGAGTTTTTCTGTTCGAATTGCCGTACCGAGCATCGTAAACAGGTCCGCACCTGCGATACGTGTGGTAAGGACGAAGAGACGACATGGGACAAGCCCTTCTTCTATTGCACCGAGTGCCGTAATAAGCACAGGGGTGCCCCTGAAAAAGCTGAATAGTTTGTCAAAGGGCGGACTTCGCGGTCCGCCCTCTGTTTTTAACTGTCACCCGTAGCCGAAGGATCGTTTTAGAGTATGATAACCCATAATATTCGCTTTTTTCCTTCACAGGCCCTTATTCGTGTACAAGAGGGAACAACGCTTTTAGAGGCGGCGCGTTCCGCCGGCCTGTTGCTTGAAACGCCTTGCAATGGCGCTGGGACGTG
>CAMBQV010000013.1 GCA_945870145.1 Akkermansia muciniphila | reverse complement strand
GCGACTCCCCATCATTGTCTTTGGAACCACCGTGCTCTCACGTTCAGATCTCGAACTCTATCGCCAGCACACTATTTTTTACTTTAATTTACCTTGGACAGAGGCCGATCTCGCAAAGACACTCTCTTTGGCGGTACGTGGTAAATTGCGCTAACTTCAGGTGTCAGCTGGCTTCACTAAGGCTTCCGCCTAAAGGCGGGACTCCGAACGCTTAGTTGTGTATAGCTATTTAAAGAACACGACACACTTGTCTATCTGAACCACTTTTCGACAGGCACATCAAAGCCGAGTCCGAGCATATAATTATAGAGTGCGGCTCGAAGACCTTGTCCCAAGCGATCATAGTCTGGAGCATGGGCAACCGTATACGGGATCTCATTTAAAGCAAAGCAACGTGCTCCCTTGGATTGCGTGCGAAGCTTTTCTCGGGTCAATACTTTGCAACCATGCGCAGGAGGAGCACCTGCGACCTCCTGAGCGATCCTTACGCCGAATGCCTTCGGATCCCTTGCGATAGGACTATGGATTGTCAATGCAAAGCGATGCCAGTAAGCCGACTGAACATATCCATTTTCAAAGAGCCCTCGCACATAATCCAGTGCCTCCAAAATCTCCTTCCGCGTCTGGGTCGGAAAGCCATACATGAGGTAGACATGCACAAGAATCCCTGCTGTTGAAAAGGCCTTGCAAACCGTAGCCGCGCCTTTGCAGGTGACTCCTTTATTCATCACGGCTAACAGTCTGTCATTTGCACATTCGAGTCCACCCGTTACGGCAATGCAGCCGGCCTCAGCCATGCACTTCGCTAGTTCAGGCGTAAAGGCCTTTTCAAAGCGAATGTTACCCCACCACGTGACCTTTAGCTTACGCCGGAGTAGGCACTCGCTAAGCTGACGCAAAAAAGCCGGAGCTAACGCCTCATCTGTAAAGTGAAAACCCGTTTGACCTGTCTCGCGGACCATCCTCGCCATCTGATCAACAAGGTCCCCAACCTGGGGCGGCCTGTAACGCCCAATGTAATCGAGCCCGACATCACAAAAGGCGCATTGATGCCAATAACAACCGTTCGCGGCCTGTAACTTCAGCCACTTGCCATACGACCAGATCCGATGCATCGGATTGGTTGTCTCCATCACGTTAATATAGCGAGCGAAATCAATTCCTTTATAAACAGGCTTATGACACCACATCTCTTGACACGGGATAGCTTTAGCTTGCGCAGACGGCAGAGCGTGCCCTTGCTGTTGGAGGATCTGCTCCCATGCTGAAAAACCTTCATCGAAACAGAGATCATCCACAAACTGAAAAACGCGCTCATCTGTCAGGTTTCGCAACTCCGTATTTACATATCCTCCTCCCATGACGATGCGTGTTTTGGGAAGGAGATGACGGACCTGCTGTGCAATACGAAACGCGCCATAGACTGTCCCAGGGAATGGCAAGGTCAATCCCACAATATCGGGCTTATATTTACGAAGCACTTCTTGCGTCAGCGCGTCAATCATCTCCCCCACAAGCGATGGTGGCACTTGTAGTTTTTTAAGCAACGGCCCAAAGGTCGGCATGGCAACACCTAAACGCTCTGCATAACGTGAAAATCCAAAATCCGCGTCAACGCCCTCTCGAATCACATCTGCGAGATCATCAAGATAGAGAGAGGCTAAAAAGCTCGCTCGCTCCGTGACATCAACTCCATCTGTCAAAAAAGTCCAGGCGTCTTCAGCCGAGAGACCTGAACCCGAGGTCATGGCCTCAAGCCGCGGACCTTCCGGCAGGAAGGTCCGTTGCGCAATACGCATGGCCAGGTGAGGTGCCTGACCTTGTAAAAAAGCAACTGCCTCGGTGATTGTTGAAAGATACTGCTCGGCTCGCAAAAGAAACCTCTGGACCAAGGGGGTGCGCCTCGGCTTCGCCTGACATTGCTCGATAACCTTCTTTAACCCGTTGCGCGAAAAGAGCTTCAACGCCAATTCAAGCGAGAGATCAACCTGCGAAACCTGAACACCTTTCGAGGAAAGATACCCCGCCAGTACCGGCGTAGCTGGATAGAGCGTGTTTAATTGCAACAAAGGCGGAGTAATTAATAAAACTTTCATCATTAAAACCGTGATTTCAGTAAAACAATCCCATATTCTCCTCTTACGTGCAAGCCTTTCTTGATCAGATTGTACGCCCCTGATGAGGACGTGAAGACAGAAGCAATATTCTGAACTTTAAAACGTTTACCGTAACATGACATATAGACAGTAGCTGATCTTGACGGAATCATCAAAATCCCGTACTGTAAATATGAATCAATAGCTCTCTTAGGAAGGAGCCTGTTATGAATCGAATTCTAACAATCCTGTTAATCACATCAACATTTTATCTACCTGCACTAGCAAAGCGGAGCTCAAGGGACGGCAAAGAGGGCACACGTGAAGCCTCTGTGCCCACGTCTGGGACTTTAGGGAACGTAGTACCCCAAGCACAACCAGCTACGCCTGCGCCGACCTATCGTGCAACACCGTCCACACGGACGACATCGGTTCCTTTTGCTACGCCAACAACGACGCGCTCCTACACACCTACCACACCGTCGTATCGAGGCGAGGCATTCAAAGGACGTTCCGAGCAGAGTCCGTCGCAGTCACAACGGCAAACGACTTGGGTGGCCACCCCAACAGGACCCTCTTCCACGGTCCGGAACGGAACAGCTGTTCCTCCTCCGACGACTCCTGCACCATCCGTTTCAGCAGAGTCCGTACGTCGGGAAGAAATCCGTCGCGTAGCAATTACGAGAGAAAGAAATGAGTCTCGTACTCAGCCAGTGCATGCTAATACTACACCCGGCGAAGAGACCCGAACTACTTTTAGAGCAAGGGAACACAAAGAACCGTTACGCGAGCCAACGGTCGCAGGTGCGACACCGCAGGAGGAAAACCGTAGTACCCTTAGCACGAGAGAACGTAAAAATTCTCTTCGCGAATCAACGCTTACGGAAACTGGGCAACGGAACCCCACCCCAAGCGGACGAAACACTAGAAGTCGCCAAGAAAGCACCCTTGAACCCACAACGCCTAGAGACGTGCGTGCAGAGACACCGCCTCAACGTGAGACAGAACGCTTCCAAAGGGAGCGGACTACGCGCACTGAACAACCTCAACGTGTTCAAATCACACCTCCTGCACGAACACCAATACGCACAACAGTGAAAGAGAGTTCTCCGTTAATCGTGAGCGAACGTTTTTCGTCTCATCAAGAACCCGAAAAAAGGATATCTTCTTCCCGCCAAGACCGTCCACAGTATAACCTCAATACGCAACGGCGTCCTGAGCCTGTCCGTACAACCTATCACCCACCCGATACGCACAACTACCATTCGCGCCAATACCCAACGCATCATTACAACAGTTACCGTCCAGTGACCTGTTACTCGGGACGTGACGCGTTCTGGAATGCCTTTAGTTTTGCCATGGTAGCACCCTTAGTTGCTCCTCTCTACATCGCGCATTCGTTTGATCCGTTTCCTGTCAGAACGGTCACCACCACGTGGAATAGCGGAAATGTCGCTGTTTCCGTTTCAAGCCATTCGTCCTATCCAGCCTACACCTATCGTCCTTATTATTGCTCCTCGACATGGGGGCATCATGATGGGTGGCAGCACTCGAACGTCTACTATGGTGGCTGGCGGTCCAGCTGGTACGGTGGGTTCTCCTATATGTTCAACCCCTATCCTGTCTACCGCACCTACTACCTGTACGAGGAACCACAAACCGTCGTCATCCAGCAACCCGCGCAGCAGGTCGTGTATATCAATCAGCCCGCCCCCCAAGCTGCACCTGCTCAAGGATCCGTTGGCATATTCGAACCTCCGCAGCAGCCTGTCGTAGCACCTCTCCCTGCTGAGACGCAACAGGTCGAAAATACACCTGCTCCTTGCTTCTGCGCCTGCAAATGTAACGGTCGCGTTCCCTGCATCTGTGAATATGCCTGTGGAAGCGAATTCAACTATTCACCTGAAGAGTACACCTTAGTTGATTTTATCTCCTATTCAGAGTCCCTGAATGCCGAGCTGATCTGGAGCTCGTATGCTGAACTGGATCGCCCTGAAGTTACGGACTTTGTAGCAGAGGCTGGGAATTAATGATTCTCCAAACTTCTTCGAAGGAATCCTTCAACATCGACTGGGACACTTGGGTGCCAGTCGATGTTGCTACGTTATGCTTTATACGCAAAGAGAGCAGACTCCTTTTAATCCACAAGAAGCGGGGGCTTGGTAAAGGCAAAATCAATGCGCCGGGTGGGCGTGTTGAAAAGGGGGAGACTCTTGAAGAGACTGCTGTCCGCGAGACGCAGGAGGAGGTTGGACTGACGCCTCTCGGTCTTGTTTTTGCAGGTCGCCTTGATTTTGTATTCACCGATGCCTACTCCCTACAAGCGCATGTCTTCACGGCCACTGACGCAACAGGTGCGCTCACGGAAACCGACGAAGCTGCGCCCTTCTGGTGCGATGAAAACGCAATTCCCTACGACAAGATGTGGAGTGACGATCGCCTCTGGATTCCGCTGATGCTGGAAGGCAAGACATTTGAAGCCCAGTTCGTCTTTGATGGCGAGCAGATGCTGTGGCATCGTCTAAAGTGCCTGTAGGGCGCCCATTCCTGTCTGCGTCACCTTTTCTTAATCCAAGACTTCAACGTAATCGGACTCTATTTCAACTGCCGTGGCTTGACCGATCATATCGATATTGAGAACAATCTTCATCTTTGCTGTCATGCGTGCCACGCGGCCTTCAATGCCTAAGAAGGGGCCTGAGATGATGCGCACCAGACGACCCTTTGTCAGCGGCTTGGCAGGCGCCAAGGCTGGATTGGCGCGTAGCGCACGCCGGACCATGATGAGATCACGTAACATCTTGCGTGGATTCGACGGCTCCAAAATACGGACGAGCAGGTTGGTTTGCTGAAGTTGTAGCTTCTGTGACGGTAGCAGACGAACAAACACATAGCCTGAAAAAAGTGGCATCAGCACCGAAATCTTTCGGCGCTGTATGACGCGTGTACTTTCCCGCATCGGAAGATAAACATCAATGCCATAGAGCTTGCAGTACTCTGCAACCTTCTTCTCTGTCCGAGGCTTTACAAACAATACTTTCCAGTGTTTCATCTTAATTCATCAAACTGTGAATCGGTGCTGGGATCTGTCCACCGCGGCGTACAAAGCACTCCGCGCCTTCAGGACTCGCAGGAGTCATAATCACCCCCGAACCAAAAAGACCACCAAAATCTATAAAGTCCCCTGGCTTCGAACCCGGCACAGGAATGACACGCACGCCTGTGGTCTTACGGTTCGTAATGCCGATGGCCGCCTCATCAAGGATGATACCTGCGATGGTTTCTGCTGTGGTTGATCCCGGAAGGAGAATCATGTCAAGGCCTACAGAGCAGACTGCGGTCATGGCCTCGAGCTTCTCCAGTGTCAACGTCCCGTCGGTAACCGCCTTGGAGAGCGCGTGGTCTTCCATCACTGGAATGAAGGCGCCGGAAAGTCCGCCCACCGAACTCGAGGCAAACGCGCCACCCTTTTTAACCGCGTCATTCAGTAGCATCACGGCAGCAGTGGTTCCTGGCGCGCCAATCAGTCGGATTCCCATGCTTTGGTAAATCTCCCCCACAGAATCGCCCACACGCGGGGTGGGTGCCAGAGAAAGATCAACCACACCAAAGGGAATCTTTAGGCGGTTAGCCACTTCGCGACCAATGAGTTCCCCTGTGCGCGTCACCCGGAAGGCAGTATGCTTAATCTCCTCCGCAATCTCATTGAGCGTCGCCTTCGGGGAGTCTTGCACGAGCCGATCAATCGCGCGCTTGACCACACCTGGTCCGCTCACGCCCACATTGATAACGCACTCTGCCTCGCCTGGACCGAGCATCGCGCCCGCCATGAAGGGATTATCCTCTGGCATATTGGCAAAAACAACGATCTTGGCGCACCCAAAGCCCTTCGTATTGGACGTTGCTTCGGCAGTCTCAATAATCTTCTGGGCAATAAGATTCGTGGCATCCACATTAATGCCTGCCTTGGTTGTCCCCACATTAAAGGAGGCGCAAACTCTCTTTGTGGCTGTCAAAGCCAGGGGCAAAGAGTTGATCAGGGTCCGCTCCCCAGGCGTCATCCCCTTCTGAACAAGTGCGGAATAGCCACCGAGCAGATCAATTTTGACAGCCTCAGCCGCTTGGTCCAATGCCTTGCAGACGCGAATGGCGGTCTCGACCGTGTGCCCCTCCAACAGAATACTAACTGGCGAAACCGCGATACGCTTGTTGACAATCGGGAGCCCATATTTCACGCTGACTTCATCACAGAAACGCACCAGATGCTGTGCTTTATCAGCAATGCGATCATAAACAGCTTTGACCAACTGATCTGGATTGGGATTGGCACAGATATTGAGGTTAACCCCCAACGTCACAGCGCGGACATCCAGATTCTCCTCACGAACCATGCGGATCGTTGAAAGCACATTTTGTTGAGTTATCAAAGTTCCTCCTTAAATCGTAAATTAAAGCAACGCTTTGATCGGTCCGATTTCATTGGTCGCCCGGAAGATGTTTTCATGGCAGAGCAACGCGGAAAGACCACGTTGTGCCATCGCGTCTCGGAACGTCTCTTGAATCTTACGGAAGTCGACCGTATCAGGAATAATGATCTGCGCGATATAGACGATCTGTCCGGCATCCTCCTCAACAAGCCAGTGTTCAATATTGATACCATGCTCAACGAGAAACGAGGTGATGGCAAAAATGGTTCCTGGCTTATCTTCGCCACGGGTCGTGACAACAAAGCGAGAGCCTGAAGCGACCACGGGCTCAATGACCTCTGGACACGCCACCACCGTCACAACTGCGATGGGGCCTAGCGCTACGCCAATCTTGGTTCTGAGCTCCGTTTGACTCACCGTGTCGGGGTGTTCAGATCTAAAAACCAGCGTGAAGAATCCCTCCACCACAGTCTGACGGATACTCCCGATGTTTCCTTCTAGCAAAAAGACGGTCCGTGTGATATCCCGTAAAATACCCACTCGATCCTTCAAAAACACAGATGTGATGAATCGTTGCATGTTTAATGCTCCTCAAAAACAAAAACCCCGAAACCCACACGCACTGGGCATTCGAGGCAGACAAATGGAGCCAACGATCCGGATCGAACGGACGACCTGTTCATTACGAATGAACTGCTCTACCAACTGAGCTACGTTGGCCAACGAATGGCACCCCCAAGGGGAGTCGAACCCCTCTTTCCAGGATGAGAACCTGATGTCCTAACCGATAGACGATGGGGGCATCTGGAAAATATGGTGCACCCGGAGGGATTTGAACCCCCACACCTCTCGGCATAAGAACCTGAATCTTACGTGTCTGCCAATTCCACCACGGGTGCACAAAACAAGGGGTGAATTTTTGCAAAAATAGCCCCTCACGTCAATACCCAACTTTGAAAAATGCTTTTTTTCTTTGCGTTTAAAAAATAGGTGGCTACGCACGTAGCCTCAGGGTTCCACCAGCGCCTCAACCGTAACTTGTTCCCAACCAGGCAAGGCTAAAAAGTGTTCCACGAGGACCGCGCAGGCAACAGCATCGTAGAGGGCATCATGCGCTTCACGTCCAGGGCAGAGTACCTCGACACGCGCTTTCAACCCAAGCACGCTGATCACATCCTCCAAAGATTTCGATTCCAGAGCAGGATAGGCATGCCGTGTCAGTTTCAATGTGTCAATCCAGGGTCCGAATTTGTGCAAGGGGGCTATGTTCATCAATTGACTTCGTTCGGTTCCGATGTTATGCGCAACGACTGGCACACCGCTCAGAAGCTGAACCAGTGCTGGCAACACCTCACTCGGCGTCGGCGCGAGAGCAAGCTGGTCCCTGATGCTGGCATGACGTCCAGGAGCGCGCAGATTAAAAGGTCGTTCGCCTATGTGAAAGAACGACTCGTATTGCGTCCCACCCTGGACAACCCCCTGCTCCACACGCACCACACCCACCTGCCAGGGCTCAATACGATACCCCGGCACAGCCCCGGTGGTTTCAAAGTCAATCACGCTGAAGCGCGTTTCGCGGGCTAATGTATAAGCAACTTTCATCTTAAAGGATCTGCACCCGAATCTCTTCCATCGGCAAGCGCTGTGGCGTTCCAAGCACAGTCGCGACTTCCCCAACAAAGACGCCTGTTCGGATGGACTCATAGACATACGCCTTGCCCTCGACAACCGCTTGGAGTAGCTCATTGCCGCAGGCGAGGGAGGCTGTAATAGCAGCGCTTAAAGAGCATCCCGTACCATGCGTGGACAAGGGTTGCTCCAGACGTGGACTGGAGAAGAGCGCGAGACGCTCTCCGTCAAACAGGATGTCCTCTGCGCACATCCCTGTCCCGTGTCCACCTTTGACGAGGACTGCACACGAAAAGAGTCCGGCCAGTTCGCGAGCCGCATCGCGTTGCGCCTCTGGTGTCGCAATGCTTTTACCGAGTAACCGCTCTGCCTCAGGTAGATTAGGTGTCAGCAGGGTCGCTAACGGTAAAAGTTTTTGACACAACACATCAATCGCATCATCCGCCAGCAAGGGTGCCCCGCTGGTCGCGATCATTACGGGGTCTATTACCTTCGGAATACGGTTCTGCAACAAGAGTCGATTGGCAACAACCTCAATGATCTCCGCTGTCGCCAACATGCCTGTCTTCAGAGCGCCCACGCCATAAACCTCAAAGATGGCATCCAGTTGCTCGCCCATAAAGGTGGGATCCGCGATAAGCACGGAACGTACTCCAAACGGATTTTGTGCGGTCAAGGCCGTGATCGCTGTGCAGCCATGAACCCCCAAGGTGCGAAAGGCGCGCAGATCGGCTTGAATGCCGGCATTGCCTCCGCTGTCGCTTCCAGCGATGGTTAAGGCGACTGTCTGGCGATTAAAAGTGTCGAGAGGTGTCATATAAGAAGTCAGAGGTCAGAAATCAGAAGTTAAAAGCTAAAAGCTAAAAGCTACAGCTTGGGTTTTCGTGTATAAATATCAAGCTGGGTGTTGTTTTGGCCAAAAGCGTCGATTGTTTTGGTCAGCGTGTAGTTACGCAGAAGTGTATCGCGGAAAAGCTTCTGATCTTCCGCTGGCACTTCATCCATCACGGGGGATCGCACTGAAAAACCATAACCGCTCACCGCTGCCATAGAACAGGGAGCCTTCTCCAGTAACTCCACCATAGCTGCCTTATTTAGAACATGATACTTCTTTGCTTCAGCATCTGAGAGACCGGGGAAGTAGCAGAAGGGTCCCATCTCCAACCCTTTTGGAATGCGCTTCCCAGACTGGACAGCCAAATAGAGGTCCTGTGTCAACAAGAGGCCATCCTCCTTGGGTAACGCCTCTGCCACCTGTTTGAGCACCAGAAGATCTGAACGCTCTTTCTTCACGGCCCAAAACCGATCCTGCCGAGCGATCAACCACTCTTGCGGGAGACTCGAGCCAAAGGTCGCCCCCAAAGAAAGGACCGTCACAAAGAGGCAGACCCGTCCGCACAACCCCTCGGGAATAACCTGCATGACCCACCCCACAACCGCAGCAATAAGAAGCCCCATGACTGGAACCTGATAATCATCATACGGATAGGGACTCAAAAGTTGTAGTATAAAAACGCCGAGAAAGGCGATACACCAGATCAAGGGCCAGTCATTCAAAACTGGACGCTCCTTTGAACGAACCGCATGTTTGGACCGAAAGACTTGGAAGACGATCAGAGCCGAGGCCAACATCGCCACCGGCAGATAAAACCGAACGATGCGCGAAACAGAGCCCACAACAAAAAAGAGGTCGCGTCCGTTTCTGGCTGCATGGAAGGTCTGCGCAAAGATGAACTCTTCACGCGCCAACAACAGAGAGGGTAGATAGACGACAGCCAGACACAGCGCGCCACCAAGTGAAAACCAGAGCCAAGCCTTGCCTGTCTGTCGCCAAGTCAACATCATGGCCACAGCGGTAATCGGCAGAAGGATGCCCATGGAGATGCGCGTGCCTGCGGCAAGCGCGAGCAGGATGCCAGCAAGCAGCGAACAGAGCCATGCGGGGCACTTCATGTTGCCTCGCGCGCCGAAGAAAAGGAGCAAATAGCCAACCATGATGAGAGAGGAAGCCAACGCATAGGTCTTCGGGATGGTTGTAAAATAGACATGATAGATGTTACAGCCCGATAACGCAGCCCCCATGACTGTTGCCGCAAAGGCGCGATCACGTGATACCGCACACCGTGCAAGAAAGGCTGTAGCAATACACCCCAAGATCCCAAAGAAAACCGTTAACAACCGTCCGCCCAAAACCCCGAAGGGAGACCAAAGCCATTCGAGCGAGCCATAGACATAGGGCATTACTGGACCTTGGGTAAAAAAGAAATCCCGATACGGCATAGCACCCTCAGCCACACGTTGCGCGGCCGTGAGATACCAGCCTTCATCTTGATTCAGATTTCCGAAGACGAGTGCGAAGGCATAGAGGAAAAGCGCGGAGGGGAGAGCCAGCCAAAGGGACCACCATACAAAACGTCTGCTTTTATTGATCATTGGCTTTACTCCTCGCTTCCAAGACCTGTTGCACAAAATCAGCTTCCACTCGATACCCCTTACCACACATGTGGCAGAAGATCTGAAGAGGCCCTGTCTGTCCAAGCAAGGCTTGTAGATCCTCAGTGGGGAGTCCGCTCAGCATACCCTGAACACGTTCGACCGAACACCGGCAGGCAAAATGCAAGGGGAATATCTCCTCAAAACTACAGTCCGTCAAACCCAATGTCAAACAGATGGTCTCTAGGGATGCTGCAGCATCCAAACACTCAAGAATTGTTCCTTCCGAAAACAGCTCCTCGAGCCGCTTAAAAGCTGCGTGATCACCATCTGGCAGACACTCAATCAGCAAGCCACGCGCCGAGTCAATAAAGGCACCGTAGGCCAGCGCGCTCGTCTGCACGAAGACCTGCCGTTGTAACGACTGCTTATAATAGGCCTCCAGACTGCGCGAAATCGAGGCAGGACTCACATCGAGCGATGCACTGGAGAGAACCTTGCCCTGTGTCGAACGAATAACTTGAACTTCTGCAAGTTCTCCGATGGCTGCGGAGGTATCCAGCTCCTCTGCAGCGTCAAAGTCATTCATAACCTTGACTTGAGTATAGCCACGAAGACCTCCCTCACGGGATGCCTCGACCAGCAAGCCCCCTAAAGGACCGGAGACACGCAAGCGTAAGGTGACGGTCTCGTTGGGGTCCGTCAATTCCGAGCCTAACAGGGCAACACCAGCGAGCGCCTCGGCCTGAATCAGCCCTGCGGTGGGCCCACACAGATGGCTACGCTCCAATTCACGAGCGGAATCCGTGACCTCAACCTGCACAAGCCTGATTTTCAGGGAGGGAGAGAAGGCGCAGCGCCTCCCATCGGAGGTCTTGGACATGATCATGGCTGCTCCTCCGTCCTCGCCAGCACAACTTCCAGAAATCCCATGAACTTGTCACGCAGAAAGTCAAGATGGTTTGCCTGCAAATGGAGCGTCCATAAGGCAAATTCCCACTGAGCTTTAAAATTATATTGCGCACGAACGCCAGGATCAAAGGCTTCAAACTGCTCTCTACGCACCTGATAATTCCAATTCATCTCCTGAGTCTTCAAGGCAAAACCATCAAAGAAACGCACAGCCAGTTCATTAAGCGAAACAGCCTCTTGATGTTTTTTCCAGAAACTGATCAACACTTCTGCATAACGTGTTAAATAAAACTCAACGAGCACATCCAAGTTCTGTTGGTCATGAACTAGGTTGGGCCAGCCCAATGCCCCTCGCACAGAGCAGATACTGACACGGACGGGCATCTCTCTATTCTGTTTGATGTCATATGAAAATTCAAAAATCTCTTTGCCTTCTCCATAGCGACAGCTCTTCGTCTCTGGTAAATATTTTTTCAGCACCATATTCTGGGCGGCCGCGCTCCCCAGTAGCACGCCAAGTCCTAAGACGATCTCCGGATCTTCACCTTTTGTGCCATGGCCTCTCTCATCCAACTTAACAAAGTGACGCGCTGGAATATAGTCAAGGGAGTCGCCTGGATAGCGCGTGCGAATAAAGGTCGTGACCTCCTTGCCCGTCGTATTCTCTACCCAACAGAGCAATTTATAATCGCCAAAACTGACGCCGAGCTCTTTAAAGGCATAGACTCGCGCCAACATATAGCTACCATAACCGGGCTTCTTCAACTTTAACCGCTTCTCAATCAGGCTGGTACACAAGGGACGGCGATTGGTTTTGAAGACAATTTCACGCGGAATGCCTAAACCCAGCTGAACCTCAGCATGGGTGCGCAACTCATAGACGTTTGCATATTCGAGGGACTCATCCTGACTCATTACCTTTTCGATGTTCCCCAGCAGAATGCGTGTACGCTCATCTGCCCGATGATGAAACTCGGGACGTCCGCCGCGATAGGTCGCTCCGGGAAGTGCGGTACGACGATCATCAAAGGCCGGGGTTATTGAAGAGTCCGAATGTCCAACATAGATGGCCCCAGTCAAATGCATATAGAGCGTCTCAATGAAATCTTCGCTGGCTTCGTCCTCTAACTCAGGACGTTCGAGTGACGCCCTGAACAACTCGTCAAAGGCTTGAATGCTGGTGACCACATCCTGCTGTTCAATCATATTCAACGTGATCCACTCCATCATACGTTCAATCGAGGGGATTAAACGCTGAAGGGCCTCGCCCCGTTGCATACCGAAAAGCTCGATCTCGTAGTGTCCATGGAATTTAGGCGTACGGACATACGAGCGCTTTTCATTTTCCGCAACCGAAACTAGCTCCCGCAAACAGGTGAGTGCTTTTGGATAATCCGTAACAGCCCACTCTGAAATTTTGTGAAACTCACTGTAGGCGAGAAAATGAACACCTTTGATGCTGTGGTAATAGCGTAGAGGGGAGTTGATTCTCTTACGACTCGCTTGAATGGCCAACTCCATCTCTTTGCGCGACCAAGCCAATGGCTTCACGCGCCACTCCTGTCCTAGTCGGCGATAATAGTCGAGCGCCACATCATTACGCTCGCTCATCACAATATCATCCAGCATAAAGCCCAAGGCTTGCAACCACTCATCGGCCTGTACGACCAAGTCTGTCGGTACCTCACGTTGCGAGACCTCTATCTTTCCATCGACCATATTTGCGCAGATCACCTTTGCTGAAAGAATGGTGCTACGCTGCGCAACGGGGATACGCCCAACATTCCAGAACTGGCCCGAGAGCAAAGGCATGGCGGCAATGGCATGATTCCCTGTCGTCATGGTCAACACATAACCTGTACTGTCTTTGACGAGATCCCGTTTGCGCACGATAAGCATCGGCTGATGCCCATCTTTATCCAACCAAGCATCCTTTTCAAAAATAAAGGTGTCACAGCCCCAGTCGTACGCCATGAAGATTCGGGTCCGCCCCATGTTCTTGACCGTTACAGTACCAGATTTTCTACGCGCCTCGCGCCGGACGCGATCAATAAAGGTTACTACATTATTTTTCATAACGAACTTTTTCCCGAGCAATCAATTCTTCAACACAGCCGCCGAGCGCATCCAGCTCACAGGCATCAGCGACCTCCAAAAGATTTTCCAAAGCAGGCAAAATATACTGAGCGAAATGCACTTGCCCAACATGGGCAAGACGTCCATACGCCCCTAGCGCCTGCACAAGACGTTGAACAGCGCCCTCCCTGAGCAACGCGACTGCATCGCGATTCTCAGGAAAAGCCTTGAGGTAATACGCAGCCATCTTCTTGCGCAATGTCTGGCTTACCTTTAAATACGGATCATACAGCAATGAAGCCAAATCATACGCCCCAGCACCAAGACGCATCCCTTGGAAATCAATCAATACCGGCTTCTCCTTCTTGAAGAGTACGTTACTCGATTGAAAATCACGGTGCAACAAAACTTGCTTTGCCTTTAATAATTTCTGCGAAATCTGTTTTAACTCGCTGGCAACATCCGCAGGAAGCGCCTCATAACCATAGCGATTCTTGAGCAGATGCTCTTCAAAGAGGCGCTGCTCCCAGGCATAAAGCGCTTCATCAAAGGCGGGCTCTAAAGCAATCTTTCGCTCAGCGGCCAAGCGGGTGCCTTCGCGATGAAGCCGGACCAGTGCCTCGACGGTTGACTGATACCACTGCTCATCCTTGGTCTGACGCCTCTGATTCACACGCTGTTGCAAGGAGTCATCGCCGCAATCTTCGAGAAGGAGAAGTTGCGCCTCGGGCAAATCCAAACGGATAGCAGGGACCGGCACGCCAGCTTCCGCCAAGAGCGCGGCATGTCCGCTATAACGCGCATTTTCTGCTCGAGTCAAGGCATATTGAATTGCAATCACAGAGTCCGTTCCATTCCACAAGCGCCAGAAGGAACGGTCTGAACCTCGTGCACCCAAAAATTGGGCCGTGACCTTCTCAGGGGGCCACCCCATGGTTTGGAGAGCCGAAAGAAGCGGTGCCTCACAGACGCGCGCTGCGCTGATTCCAACACAGTTGACCTGCTTGCCGCCCAGAAGTCCTCCTGCAAGAACACACCCTTTGAGCGTAGCGCCTTTCACAACAGTCGTCCCTTCCAGAACGATACTGTCCATGCCTTTCACGGAAGCAGGGACTGAGGCCTTGGGAGAGACTGCGAAGAAGGTATTGGATTTTAAAGCCAGACGATCCCCTTTGGCATCATAGAGCTCACCACCACACTTCTTTGACCGTGCGAGCTTCTTGACCTCTGCATGAATGCGACGGTAGGCGTCTAGCGTACCTGCATCATCCCAGTAGCTTTTTGGCACCACCACGCCTTGAACAAAAAGATTGTGCTCCATCGCCCCCTGATAGGCTTCGACGATTGACGAAAATTCGCTCTCCGGAAGAAAATCAAAGATTTTCGGAGAAAGAAGTTGCAAGCCACAGAAAGTAAAGGTGTGTTCGACTCCAGGGGTCGGACTCTTCCAGCAGGTGATGCGGCCGGCGTAATCCATCTCGACCGTGCGGGGGCCCTTCTTAGGTTCAAGCCAGGCAGCGGCAAAGGAACCACTTGCCGCGAAAGCCTTGAGGAGCGGTTCGGGCTTCAGCGCGGCTGCAATATCAGCATTCATCATCCAAAACGGTTCTTGTCCGAAGAAGGCGCGGAGCGGACGCAACGCCCCACCTGTGCCTAAGATCTCTGGTTCATAGGAGAGGGTAATCGTTGCAGGACCACGCCGTTCCTTCACCCATGCTTCAATGGCTTCGGGCATCCAATGCGCGTTGACAACAATCTCTTGAACACCCCATGACTCCAGCAACCGCAAGGCATGCTCCAACAAAGGCTGATTCCAGAGAGGCATGAGAGGCTTGGGATAGACAAAGGTCAGAGGACGCAAACGCGTACCCAGACCCGCGGCCAGCACCAGTGCCTTTCTGGGCATCTTCATCATGCTTCCCCCTTCTTGCGTTCCACCGTCACCGCGGCTACCCTCAACCCAGGGATGGCCCCTGCCTTCTCAACGCGGACCGTGACCGCGTCCACCCGCGTGTGGAGCAGGCAGACTTGCGCGGCGCATGCCGCTGCAGACTCGATCATCCGAAATTTTTTGGTTTTCAGCGCCTCTCGAATCGTTTCAGACAACTCGACATAGTCAACCGTATCCTGCAACGCATCGCTGGCCAGCACAGGCGAGAGGTCCAATGAGAGGATGACATTCAACACGAGCACCTGCTCGCACAAACGTTCTTCTGGAAGATCGCCAATGATGCACTTGACCTCCAGTCCACACAACTCTAATTGTCCACACCCTGCTTTCATTGGAAGGACCTCTTTAGAAATGTCTCTTTGCAAAGGGTGACTGCCGTTGCTGTTTCATCTTCGGTTGCTCCAAATGTAGCGCATACCACTCCTCGCCAAGACCTGTGTTCGAGAATTGGCTTGCGCGATTGTTCGCCAGATGTTCACGGTTACGTTTGACAACATCATTCTCCATCTTCTCACAGGCCTCAATCAAAATCTTGTTTGCTTTATCAAGGTCATTGCGTTGCAGATAAATCCAGGCCATCAAGGAGTACAGGACGACTCCCTGTCCATAGCGGAGCTTCGACACCTGCTTCTTAAAGAACTTTTCAATCTCCGCAATGTCGGCCTCCAACATAAAGAGACGAGCAATCTTGACATTGATCATCGTGGGTTCCATGTAGATGGCTAAGGGTAGTAGTTCGTCAACCTTCTTAAAGTTCTTCACTGACCAATAAAGCTGAAGACGCAAGGTCGCGATCTGCTTCTCCATCAGCGGCACCCAGCGATTGAAGCACTCCAAGCTCTTGGAAGCTTCCAAGGTCTGTTCGACAATTCGCTTCTGATCCCGTTCCATCTCGAGTTGTGCATCCTTCATGCTGCCAGGCGGCCGCGTCTGCCACATCTTAACCTTCTGTTGCATCCGCTTCTGTCCTTCGACCATGATATGCTGAACCGCTTCCATCGCCGCCTTCACCCGACGTTGAAGGAGATATCCGATAAGCCCTTGTCCAGCCGCAAAGGCTAAGACGCCCAGAAGAATCGCCCACCCCCAATGCAAGGCGTTCGTACCGATCAGAAGCCCCATCACCAGAATGCCAAAAAATCCATTCGCGAGTAACACAAACATTTTCCAATTCCCCTTCTATTTCCTCACTTGCTATCCTAATCCGAAAAAGGTATTATTTTCCTAAATTGTGCGAACAAAGACAAGCATGGAAAGTGACTATCATGAAATCAATTCAATCTTTGGCTTTACGGCTTTACGGTGAAAACGACCTTCGACTCGAACGCTTTGACCTTCCGGAGATTTCAGATGACGAAATTTTGGCTGATATTGTGACCAACAGCATCTGTATGTCTGACTACAAAGCCACCATTCAAGGGGCTAATCACAAGCGTGTTCCCAAGGATATCGCAGAAAAACCCATTATTTTAGGTCATGAATTTTGCGGCAAGCTCTTAAAGGTCGGCAAAAACTGGCAGCATAAGTTCAAAGTTGGCCAAAAGTACGGTGTCCAGCCCCAATTGAACATCCCTGGCCGCGAACATGACGCCCCGGGCTACTCATTCCGCTGGATCGGTGGTAATGCCACACGAATCGTCATTCCCAAAGAAGTTATGGAGCTCGACTGCCTCTTGACCTACGACGGTGACGCCTATTACAAGTCCTCCATTGCAGAGCCCGTCTCCTGTATTGTTGGAGCTTATCGCTGCAGTTACCATTTTAAGGCAGGCGACTATGTCCACCAGATGGGTATCAAGAAAGGCGGAACCATGGTGATCCTCGCAGGTGCTGGCCCCATGGGACTGAGTGCCATCGATCTGGCCATTCATGGCCCTGAACACCGCCCGGGACGCTTGGTCATCACAGACATTGATCAAACCCGCCTAGATCGTGCTGCACAAATTTTCCCTGTCGAACATGCGAAAACATGTGGTGTCGAGCTGATTTATCTCAACACGGGAGGCGTCCCAGACCCTGTCAGGCTGATCAAGTCGGTCAACGATGACAAAGGGTACAATGACGTCATGGTCTTCGCACCTGTACCAGCATTAATCGAACAGGGTTCTGCGCTGCTTGACTTTCTCGGGTGCTTGAACTTCTTCGCAGGACCTTCACACTCCGACTTCAAGGCCTCTATCAACTTCTACGATGTCCACTACATGGGCCACCACATCGTCGGCTCCTCAGGGGGAAACACCCAGGATCTGCAGGACTCGATGAACTATGCTGCGCAAGGGTTGATTACGCCCTCCGTGATGATTACACATGTCGGTGGAATAGACTCCGTTTCAGAGACCACCCAGACACTGACCAAGATCCCCGGTGGCAAGCGCTTAGTCTATACGCATGTCTCAATGCCCATGACCGCGATTGCCGACTTTGCAAAGCTCGGAGAGAAAGATCCCTACTTCAAGGCGCTGGCGGAAATCTGCGCACGGAACAAGGGACTCTGGTGCACAGAAGCAGAAAAATATGTTCTCACCCACGCTCCACGTCTCGAGGAAGACTCAAAAATCTAAAAATGCTTCCCGACCTACAATCAAGCCTACTCTGTGATGATGTTCGCCAGGAGCGAAATGGGAAGTTCATGCTCATCGGGATCTTCGATGGGCTGGCACATCCAGCCAATCAACCGATCTGTCCGCGTATTTGCCTCATGAATCGCTGGTGCATGGGGGAGGGTGAATTCACCCAGCGCTCGCGCATCATGGCGCCAGACGGTATCTCGGTTATTGCAGAAGGTCAGTCCGTACCGATTAAGCTCTCGAATGACCAGCAAGTGGCGACCGCCGTTGAGGTCTTTATCAATCTAGCATTTCATCAGGAGGGAGTTCACTGGGTTGAAATCCACTTGAACCAGGAGCTTCGTATGCGGTACCCCCTTCATGTAAGGAAGTTGCCGCCCCAGCCCTTCCATGGCCAGCCCCCAACCGCGCCGACGGCATAAGTGGGGTTTTTGTCGTGTCAAGCGACATGAATTCGCGCGCCCGTTCCCAAGGTTCGGTCCGCAGGCGCACAATACGACAGGAGAGAAGTAGCCGTGTGGTGTCACTCTCTTTTGCCTGAGCATCAAGACTGTCACGTGCCCGCTGGCACTGATCAATCCACACCTTGCGCAAGAGATCCTTGGCTGCATCTAAAGAGGTTGCCTCCCGGGCGCTCAACATCTTCTGCTTATTCGCGATAATTCCGCTTAAGAGCTCTCGCCATTGAGGATCCATCATCATGCCGAGTTCTGCCACCTTGTCTTTTCCAGAATGAAACTGCTCAAGGATCGCACTCACAACCGTGCGGGTAAAGAGATGGCGCAAAATGTCGAGCGGTAAATACTGACTCATTAAGAGCAAGGACTCTCGGTCATGCTCATGCTCGACCAGAAATTCGCAGAGCTCATACTCTGTCTTTGACGGTGGCTCTGGAGGAGGTGGCGCTTCCCACTCGCCCACATCAACCACATAGTCGTCCGCAGGATGAAAATCACCCTCGCCCTCTGGCGGCCGCTCACCCTCGGCGATCCCGCCCTCGGACTGTGCGGGGATTTCGCTTTTTTCTTGCTTCTCTTCGGCTCTGAAACGCGCAGCATATTCAGCTTTCTGTTTCGCCTGTTCACGGAAGCGATCTAGGTCCTCTTCAAACGCGCTCATCGGAACATGCAAAAGCTTTGCCGCCTCCTCAGCCAGATGGGAACGCTGGACAGCACTGGTGCACTCTGAAAGCATCGCAATCACGCCATGGGAAATACGATTCACAGCATCAATGCTGTTCGGATTGGACTCCTCCCCGCGCAACGCATCAATCTGAAACGCTGTGATGGAGACGGATTGATCTAAAATTTCTCGGAAAGCAGTTGCCCCCTGATTTCGCAAAAAGGAATCCGGGTCTTCCCCTTTGGGCAGCGCTGCAACGCGGACCGGAAGCTCGGAGGCTATAAAGAGCGCCCCTGTGCGAATCGCAGCCTTCTTGCCTGCAGCGTCACCATCAAAGACCAGGACGACACTGTCGGCGTGTTTCTTCAAAAGGGCCACATGTTCAGCAGTAAAGGCTGTTCCTTGTGAGGCGACGGCAGTCTCAAAGCCACAGGCATGACAACGGATCACATCAATTTGACCTTCGCAGATAATGGCCTCGCGCCTAGGATGCTTGACGATCTTCGTGGCGGCCTTGTCAAGGGCGTACAGAATGTGGCTCTTCTTGAAGATGTCCGTCTCAGGACTGTTCACATACTTGGCAGGATGCGACTTGGGATCAAGGATGCGTCCGCTGAAGGCCACCACACGACCCTGACGGTCACAGATCGGAAACATGAGGCGTCCACCAAAACGGTGAAAATAGTCGTTGGGCTGCCGATCCGTATCTTTTGGAGGCGCAAGTACGCCCGCCTCGACGAGTTGCTGCGGGGTGAAATCATGCTTCTTGGCCCATTGCAACAGGGCGTCCCGTGGCACAGCAGGCGCATAACCAATACAAAAACTCTTGATGACCTCCTCTAGCAAGGAGCGCGAGGCGAGATATTTCCGAGCCTCTTCGGCCTGCTTGGACTCCACCAGGCACCGCTGATAAAAGGCGGCCAACTCAGCATGAATCGCATAGAGGACACTGCGCGACTGGGCATGGGGGTCCACTTCCTGCTTCAGCACCACGCCGGCCTTGTCCGCAAGCATTCGGACTGCATCCATGAACTGCAGGCCTTCCATCTTCATGAGAAAGGTAAAGATGTCCCCTGCCTCGCCACACCCGAAACATTTATAGAACTGCTTATTCGGATTGACGTTGAACGAAGGGGTCTTCTCCTTATGGAAGGGACAGCAGCCCTTATACGTTCCGCCGGCACGCTTCAACTGCACACGGGAGCCGATCAGGTCAACAATGTCCACCCGCGCCCGAATCTCATCAAGAACCGTATCGTTATATCTTGCCATAAAGGGGTCACATTAAAGCATAATCCGTGGCTGATTGCAATCGCAGGGGTGCTTCATGCAACCACCCAGGTAGAAGGGAGGAAGCAGGAGGGAGGAGGCGCCTTAAAGCTAAGGCGCTCGCCTGTAAGCGGATGCGTAAATTGGAGCGTCTCCGCATGCAAGGCTTGGCGGGTCAGACGGAGCCTTTTTTTGTCTTCATCGCTCAAGGTATCCTCGATGAACTTGACAAAAAAGGTGTCATCCACGCCGTATAGTTTGTCGCCAACCACTGGAAAGCCAAGCGAGCAGAGTGTCGCGCGGATTTGATGTAGACAGCCTGTCCGAGGATAAGCGCGGACCACGCTGACGTCCTGACACTGTTCAACACAGACAAAACGTGTTTCGCACGGTTCAGATATCCCCTCTTTCGGCTGTTCGCGCACAAAACAACGCTTCTTCCGGACAATTGATTTTTCATCATGCGTCAACCAACCAGAAGCCTCTAACTGGGCGGGGAACGCCCCTTCCACGATTACCAGGTAACCCTTTTCAACCGTGTGTGTCGCAAACTGCTGCGAGAGATGTCGCGTAGCCTCAAGCGTCTTCCCGACCACCACAATTCCAGAGGTCTCACGGTCCAGCCGATTGACCAATCGCGGCTGATCAAGGTGCTCGTGCTCCTGCAGCAAGGACCAGAGCGTATTTTTAAAATAGCGCCCCGCTGGGTGGCACGGCAAGTTACCTGGCTTATCCACAACCATGAGCGCTTTATCACTGTACAGCACGCGGTACTGCTTGTCCACGGAGGGTTCGGGCCGCTGGACAAACGCATAACGCAGGACGTCTCCAGCACACAGCAGATGTTGCGAGTCCTCAGCTTGAACGTCATTCACAAAGAGGGCGCCTTCTGCGATTAAACGCTGCCACGCTTCACGGGTGTGATACGTAAAGCGAACCGCAAGCAAGTCTAACAGCGGCTTGCCTGCAGCCTGCTCGTCAATCGTTATGGTGACCTTGCGTTGCATTACCAATCAATATGCCATACTCCCCCTGCCCCTGCAAGACTCCTTTAAAAAGATGATTATTGACGTACAGACTGAAACACCTTATTCTCTTTCCTGACAGTTTCGATTATGTATCTTACGTGCTGTTTTAAAAGAAGGTTAATAAACATGAAGACAGAAAGACTTTTGTTGGCGTTGAGCTTAGTTGTATTGCTCTCAGGCTGTTCCACCACCCCATCAAGCGAGGGCAACGCAAAGGCGGCGGACACAGGCTACTTCCTCTCCTGGGAGCAGAAGGGGCAGTTGATCGGAAGTGGACGCATCAAGGATGCCCAGGACAACTGGTACGACGTCTGGGTGGTACCCGGTTATGATCAACCTGCGCAGGAGACCATGACGTATCTGGGCAGAACCGGGACTGCTTTCGGCGAATACTTCGGAAGTAAAAAATATCATGATCTAGGCGATGCGAGTTGGGATGCACTCACCTGGGGTTTTGATGACTGCCTCGATGATTTCATCTTCCAAGGACTCCCTGACGCTTTAGAGATCTACTGGGCCAAAGCAGAGGAGCGGAGCAGTAAACGGGTCTTCGGCTGGTGGTTCGCCTATCCCTGGGCCCTTATGGAAAGCATTGTGGATCCTGTCGTACGCGTCCCTGTCGGCCTCTGCGGAACCGTGCTGGGAACCGCCGCAGGTGTAGCGGTTGTGCCGACGTATTATGCGGTCAATTCAACGATCGAGGGGACCTGGTATCTGACCGTGGATGCGATTCTTCTCCCCACCGTCGCCTGCACTTGGAACACCGTCATCGCCCCGCCCATGGCGTTAATCGGACAGAAACCAGCTCCTTCACGGACCGATGGCTTCTGGGTCAAACAGATTACAGCCGAGGAGGCTCTAAAGCCCTCCCAGTCTGTAGATGAACCCATCAACACAAAAGATATCGAAGCCCTTGCCGCATGGAGCCGCCTCCTCCTGAAGACTGTTCCTCCTTTTGATAAACAGCGTCAGGAAATCCAGCGAAAAGCGCAAGCGGAGCGCTCGGCGATCTCTAAAAAAGAGCATGAAGAAACCCAAGCTGTTAACAAAAAAACGGCTGCTGCCGTTGAAGCCTTGCTGTCTGATCCCGACCAGAAGGGGCTTCTCGATTATCTCCAGGACCGTAACTTTAATCCGCAACGGACTTCAAAAGCCTTTACGGATCTTCGCCAACATTTTAAACCCGAACTCTCTGACGAGGAGATCAACCAGGTCATTCAACTGCTGCAGCGTTATGCACCCTCAACACCCACCCCAAAAACGCCCCTTCGTCCGAAGACAGACCCTGTAAAACACAGCGTTGAGGTGATCCAGGAAATAAAATAAGGCCCTGCCGCGAAAATTATTAGCCTGAAGAGATGCATCTCCTTGAATCAGACCAGCAAGTCTGATAAACTAAAACTTTTATTTTTCAGAGCAAATAGGGATTAATTATGCACCTTTATCGTACACACACCTGTAGCCAACTCTCCAAGAAGGATGCTGGCGCAACGGTTAAACTTTCAGGCTGGATGTTTCGCGTGCGCGACCATGGCGGCATTCTCTTCATCGACTTGCGTGACCATTATGGCATCACCCAGGTCGTCATCCATCCGAGCCGTTCCTTCTTCGATGCCCTGAGCAAGGCGAAGCTGGAGACTGTTATTACGGTAACCGGTGAGGTCACGCTCCGTGAAGCAGCCCAGATCAATCCTGACATTCCTACGGGAGAAGTTGAACTGGTCGCCAACGAGTGTCTCATCGAGGCCTCCTCCGAGCAGACCCCCATTTATCTTCCGGGCAATGAAGACGGCGCTGAAGATGTCCGCCTGAAATATCGCTTCCTGGATCTGCGCCGTGAGCGCATCCACAACAACATCGTCTTTCGCTCAAAGATCATCTCCTTCCTGCGCAAGGCTATGGAAGCCCACGGATTCAACGAATTTCAGACCCCTATCCTGACCTGCAGTTCGCCGGAAGGCGCACGTGACTACCTCGTACCGAGCCGTGTCCACCATGGCAAGTTCTACGCACTGCCCCAGGCCCCGCAGCTCTTCAAGCAGTTGCTCATGGTGTCGGGCTTTGACCGTTACTTCCAGATCGCCCCCTGCTTCCGCGACGAAGATGCGCGTGCGGACCGCTCACCCGGCGAATTCTATCAGCTCGATATGGAGATGTCCTTTGTCACGCAAGATGATATTTTTGCCGTGGTCGAAGATGTCATCTCCAAAACCTTCGCGCAATTCTCAAAGAAGGCTGTTGATGCGACACCTTGGATCCGCATCCCCTACCGCGAATCCATGCTCAAGTATGGCAGTGACAAGCCTGACCTCCGCATTCCGATCGAAATGTTTGATTGCTCGGATGTCTTTGCGAAGTCCGGCTTCAACGCCTTTGCCGCAGCCGTGAAGGGTGGAGCCGTTGTCCGTGCCATTCCCGTGAAGAATATCAAGGACAAGACCCGCAGCTTCTTCGACAAGCTCGTCGAGCATGCCAAGTCTCTCGGCTCAAAAGGTCTGGCCTATCTCGTCTGGGATGGCGACACCATCAAGGGGCCGATCCAGAAGTTCCTGACCCCAGAAGAACTCGCCACCCTGGCCAAGATGGGCAACGTGGTTGATGGCGACGTGCTCTTCTTTATCTGCGAAGAAGCGGACAAGGCTGCCAAGATCGCCGGCGACATCCGTGTCAAACTCGGCCGCGACCTGGAACTGATCGACAAGAACGTCTTTAGGTTCTGCTGGATTGTTGACTTCCCGATGTTTGAGAAAGATCCGGAGACAGGCGCAATCGGCTTCTCTCACAACCCCTTCTCCATGCCTCAAGGCGGGATGGACGCGTTGCTCAACAAGAACCCGCTCGACATTCATGCCTTCCAGTACGACGTGGTCTGCAATGGCATCGAACTCTCCAGCGGCGCGATCCGTAACCATCTCCCCGAAATCATGTACAAGGCGTTTCAAATCGCCGGGTATGGTCCGGAAGTCGTGGAACAGAAGTTCGGCTGCTTGCTCAACGCCTTCAAGTTCGGCGCGCCTCCTCACGGTGGTATCGCCCCGGGCGTGGACCGCATGGTCATGCTCCTGGCTGGCGAGGACAACATCCGTGAGGTCATTGCCTTCCCGATGAACCAGAAGGCTCAGGACCTCATGATGAATGCCCCCTCCGACGTAACCGAGAAGCAGCTACGCGAACTCCACATCAAGATCCGTGGCAAGGACGTCATCACGGCTAATGCTTCTGACACACCAACGGCTCAGTCCTAAGAAGACACCCCGCGAATGACTGATTTAACTACCATCCTAAACGCCATCTGCAGCTTTGTCTGGGGATGGCCTTTGATGGTGTTGCTCATCGGCACGGGGGTCTTATTTACCTTTTTGCTACGTGGGCTCCAATTCACCTTATTGCCACATGCGCTCTATCTCGCGTTCATCAAACGTAAAGAAGCCTCTGACGATGGTGATATTAGCCACTTCCAAGCCTTGATGACCGCGCTGGCCGCCACTGTAGGCACGGGGAACATCGTTGGTGTTGCTACAGCCATTGCCATCGGCGGCCCCGGCGCCATGTTTTGGCTTTGGCTGACAGGGCTGGTCGGTATGGTCACCAAGTATTCCGAAGCCCTGCTCGCCGTCAAATATCGCGTGACCACTGCGGATGGCAAGAAGGCAGGCGGTCCGATGTACTACATCGAACGGGGGATGAAACAGAAGTGGCTCGCAATCCTCTTCGCCTGTTTCACTGTGGTGGCCAGCTTCGGCATCGGCAACATGACGCAAGCCAATGCCGTTGCAGAAGCGCTTAAAAACACCTACAACATCGACCCGAACATGACGGGAATCGTATTGACGCTCTCTTCGGGACTCGTCCTGCTCTTCGGCATCAAGGGGATTGGACGCTTCACCTCCGTACTTGTCCCCTTCATGATTATTTTCTATCTAGTCATCTCCCTCGGCGTATTGATTTGTAATGCGTCGGCCATCCCCGCTGTGTTTTCGCTGATCATGAAATATGCCTTTACGCCAATCGCGGCGACAGGTGGCTTTGCCGGTGCCATGCTTTCGCAGACGATCCGTATGGGTCTCGCCCGAGGACTCTTCTCAAATGAATCTGGTCTCGGTTCCGCACCCATCGCAGCAGCGGCCGCCAAAACCAACTGCCCGGTGACCCAGGCACTCGTCTCCATGACACAGACCTTTATTGATACCATCATCGTCTGCTCACTGACAGGACTTGTCATCCTGACGAGTGGAGCCTGGACACAAACAGGACCAGACGGGGCAGGCCTCAGCGGTGCCTTGCTCTCATCCACAGCCTTCTCTGCCACGTATGGGTCGTGGGGTGCCCAAGGCTCATCCCTCGCGCTCATCCTCTTTGCGTGGTCCACGCTGATTGGCTGGGGATACTATGGCGAAAAGGCGTTGCAATATCTGGCGGGTGACAAATCCATCCCCTTCTACCGAGGGGTCTTTGTTCTCTTTGTCTATATCGGTAGCGTCATGGAACTCAAGACCGCTTGGACACTCTCTGATATTTTCAACGGCTTAATGGCGATCCCGAACCTCATTGCCCTGCTCTGCCTCTCCCCCATCGTTGTGAGCGAGACCAAGGCTTATATTGCCAGACGTAAAGCTGCGGCATAGGCAACTTGATTTAACCGCAAAAGCCGCTAAGAGAAGGGCCAAAGCGAATTCCCTTACTGACCAAGCGCGATTTGCCATTGTTTAATGGCTTCGATGGGCCAAAGGAGCATCAAGATATTTAGCGTCAGGTTATCGCGATAGAGGATCGCCATGATGATCTCCGTGACCGCGAAAAATAGGAGTGAGCGTCGCAACCCAAGATACCGTGCGATGACAAAACCCGCTGCGCAACATGCCACGTCGGAGACTGAGTTCGCAATCGAATCGCCAGTATATCCCAGCGCCGCCGTGGCCTCGCGATAACGATTGATAATGAAGGTCGAGTTCTCCAGGATCTCCCAGAAAACCTCCATGGCCACGCAAACAACAAACGCCCATAAAGCCAGGGCCTTCCGCAGAAACAACCAGATGATGCCACAGAAGAGTACACCATGCAGGATGTGAGAGAATGTGTAGGGATCAAACACATGCTGTGAGTTGTGAGAGCTCCATGTATCCCCCACCCAGACAGCCCCTCCTCCGCAGGCGCACCACGCGACACGCCCCTGAAACCGGAGTACGAGGATCTGCACCACCAGCAGTACAGCAATGGCCACCAACGCATAACCAGCCGTCGTGTACCGCGTTTTCGAAGAAACCGATGGGTCCAAAAAATCATTCATATATTATACTTTACCATTCTTCTCATGCGTATTCAATGCTGACGGCACACCTCCCATTGCCCTAAGCATCTATTTCTGATATCATGGACTTCAACAAAGGAAGTGACATCATGCGCACATTCAAATCGCTCAACGTACCGACCCTACTTGTAATGGCTCTTTTGACAGGAGAAACACTTATGGCGACTGAATCCATCTACCCACGCACGCCCGTTGGAACCATTGAGATCAAGACCTTGCCTGCGCGCACATGCCTTGTCGCCTCTGCGTCAGGTGACGCGTTTGATGACCGGGGTACTGCCTTTATGAAACTCTTTGGCTACATTAAAGAAGAGGAGATCGCCATGAGCATTCCGGTCGCGGCCTCCGCGACCATAAACGAAATGGTCTTTTATGTCGGGACCAACAGCGCGAGCCGCACATTGCCCTCCACCAATGAAGTCACGGTGCAAGCCTTGTCCCCGCTCACCGTGGCGAGTATCGGACTCAGAGGCAGTTACACGCGCAAGAACTACGAAGATGGACTGAAAAAGCTGAACGCCTGGCTCGCGAGTCAGAAGGAGTGGCAAACTAACGCCGCACCGTACGTTGTCTACTGGAACTCCCCCTTCGCCCTCTGGTTCGTACGCAAATCGGAAATCCACATCCCTGTCATACAGGCCACGAATGCTTTGCCGGTCTTTTACACCTTCCCGGTGGAGCCCAGCGAGGGGACGACGACCAATCTTGCGCCCTACAAAGGAAAGACAGTACTGGTCATCAATGTGGCCAGCAAATGCGGTTTCACCCCGCAATATGAAGGACTTCAGAAGTTATACGAGACCTACCAAAAGAGCGGCTTAGTATTGCTGGGCTTCCCCTCGAATGACTTCATGGGACAGGAACCCGGGACAAATGAGGAGATCCAGCAGTTCTGCACCTTGAACTACGGTGTCACCTTCCCGATCTTCGGCAAGGTCAGCGTCAAAGGCGAGAAACAGCATCCGCTCTTTGCCTGGCTGACAGACAAGACCCTTCACCCTGAATTGGGTGGCCCTGTCTCTTGGAACTTCAACAAGTTCCTGATTGACCGCAACGGCAAGCTCATCGCTCGCTTCGGCTCACGCACCAAACCCGATGACCCCGAACTGATCAAGGCGATCGAAAAAGAGCTGACAGAGTAGAGGAAGAAGAATTGCGTTATTGCCTTATTGCGTTATTTGTTTAAACGCTAGGGACGCGAAAAACTGGATAGCTCTTAGAGGATTTTTTGCAGCTGCTCGTAGGAGCTTTGGCGGACGGCATCGAAGAGATTGTTGCCGCGGGAATCGATGCCGACGACGGCTTCAAGGTTTTTGACATCAAAGACCCAGACGGCTTCGGCCGCGCCAAACTCCTCCAAGAGATAGACGGCCTCAACACGCTGAATGCATTGGGCCAAGAGCGCTGCGGCACCGCCTGTCGCCTGCAGATAGACACAGCCATATTTTTGACAGGCTTTGCAGGTCTCCGGCCCCATGCCCCCCTTGCCCATAATCAGGCGCACCCCCTGCTCCGCAATAATTTTAGCCATGTAAGGCTCTTCGCGCAAAGAGGTCGTCGGTCCGGCAGCGCCCACGTGCCATGAGCCGTCCTCCTTTTTCGTCACCACAGGTCCGCAATGGTAGATGGCGCCATCCCTCAGCGAGACAGGCGCGGGATGCCCTTCAGCCAAATATTTGTGAAGCCGGTCACGGCCCGTAAAGAGGCGTCCATTGAGCGAGACGCGCTGACCCGCCTTCAAGGAGCGGACCACCTGTTCGGAAAAGGGATAGTGAAGCTCTATTACCGTTTCATTCATAGTCTAAGAAAGTAGCGGATTCTTCAGGATTAGTCAAAACCTTAAACTGAAGTATTGCACTCTCCCCCGTCATCATGCATAATAAAAACCATCAATATTCCAGTGGAGTTACAGGTTGGTTATGGTTATTCATCATGATGCCCTTTTATTGTTTAAGTCGCCCTGTTTATGGTCTGCCTTTATAGGCTGGTGCATTGCTCAAGCGATCAAGATGTTTTTTGGCTTTGCGAAGACGCGCCAGTTCGACTTTCGTTATTTTTTAAGCACTGGCGGCATGCCAAGCGCCCATTCTTGCTCGGTTAGCGCACTTTTCACCTCTATCGGTATGACAAACGGTTTTGATGCCCCGATTACGGTACTTGCCCTCCTCTTTGCAGCAGTCACCATGTTTGACGCCGCCAGCGTACGTCGAGCCGCCGGCCATCAGGCGATTGTATTGAATCAGATGATCCAGGAACTCTTCAAGGAACGACGCCTCAGTCAGATGCACCATCTCAAGGAACTGCTGGGGCACACGCGCAAAGAGGTCTTTGCAGGGATGCTCCTCGGTATTGTTGTTGCAATTGTTGTGGTCCACTATTGGTAACCCCTCTCAGCCCTATTATGATGACCTATCTTCAGCTTATTGCCCATCTCTTACTTGTACTCCTCTGGTTGCGCATCTGGGTGAGGCCTGCTAATGAATTTTACTTTAACCCCTTCCTCTCAGGAACGACGCGCTTTATCGACTCGATCCTGAACTTCTTGCGGCCAGTCCTCATGCTTCCGGATCAAGGCGTCGCCTTCGTCCTGCTGGCTTTCTTCTGTGTCTTCAAAACCCTCTTCTTTATCCGCTTTGGCGATGGCGTCACGCTCACCTTCGGCACCATCTTCGCATTTACCCCAGACCCCCAAAACAGTGCCTTTCCCTTGCAGGTTCTCTATGGCACCCTCCAATTCGCACTCTTTCTCGTCCGACTCTGGACCCTCGCCTTCTTTGTTCGCCTCATTGCACCCCCAAAACGCCTCACCCGCGCAAGGGAGGCGTTTGACTTCTTTACACGTCCCTTCTCCCTCCTCCCCTTCGCCATCCAACCCTTTATCCTAATCGGACTTCATTTCTGCCTAACAATCACGATCCTCAACCTCGGCTTCATCCCCTCCACGCTGATGATACTCATACAGCAGCCGCTGGCAAGCGCACCAGATGTTTTCCAGATGGGGCATCCCTTACTCCTCTTGCTTAAGACAGGATGGCTCTCCCTGATGTCTTTTGGTGATGGACTGATGTGGGTGAACAATGCATTGTTGCTTTGCCTCCTCGGGAGCTTCATCTCCATGCTGTTTGGCTGGAAGACGCTTATGTTGATCTGCACAGAGAGCATAGAGGTCTTTCTGGGCCGCTTCTCGCGTCGCCAGCCAGCCACGGGTGGCGTGGACTTCACACCGATCATCTTCTACTTTATCGTGTATACACTCTACTCCATGATCCAGATGGGCCTCTACAATCTAATCGCATCCCCCTTGATCAAATGAGCTGGCTTCTCCCCACTGCACAAGGTGTGATCCTCACACTCAAAGTCACGCCACGCGCGAAGCGGTCCGAGGTCTCAGGCTTTGATCCGGATTGGATTCGCCTGCGTATCCAGGCACCGCCTGTGGACGGCAAAGCGAATGAGGCGATCATCGCCTTCTTTTCAGAGTCCTTCAAGATCCATCACCGCGCGGTTGAGATCTGCACTGGCGACACCAGCCGCCTGAAACGTATCAAGCTGCAAGGCGTGAGCGAGACTGCAGTACGCGACTGGGCGGCGGGGTTTGGACAGTAAGGACAAAAGGGACTAAAGCGACAGAAGGGACTGGAGGGACTTTCTCTGCTTGGGCATTTATGTCCCTCACGTCCCTATCGTCGCTCGTGTCCCTACTCCCTCGCAAACTGCCGCTCACAGCGTCTGCTCGCGCAGGCGCTGGGCAACTTTGCGCAGGCGGACGCAGGTACGCTCGCGTCCGAGCAGGGCCAGCAGCTCGAAGAGTCCGGGCCCCTCTGTCAGGCCTGTCGTGGCCATGCGCACGGGATGGACGATGGAGCCCATGCCTGTGCCTTTGGCTTCGCCCATGGCAGAGACTTTGTCGTGTGTGCTCTGGACATCAAAGGCCGGCAGCGCAGTAAAGGCGTCAGCGACCTCTTCCAGCAACGCCGGCACACCTTCGACCTTCAGACGTTTCTCAACACCCTTGGGATCAAAGGCATAATCCTCTGTGAAGAAATAGGTGCAGGTGGCAGGAATCTCGGAATAAAACTTAGTGCGAATCTGCATCTGATCCATGATGCCATTTAGGTCCACGCCCTCGGTGGAGAGTCCCGCATTCGTGACCCGCGTGACAAATTCCTTTGCATAGACTTCGCGCGGCGTATTACGGATATATTCGCCATTCATCCAGACAAGCTTCTTTGTGTCAAAGCGTGCGGCGCTGGACTTGCAACGATCCAAGGTGAAGAGCTGAATCATCTCCTCGCGCGTCAGCACTTCGCGGTCATCGCCAGGCGCCCAGCCGAGCAGGAGCAGGAAGTTGAAGAGCGCCTGAGGCAAATAACCCTGCTCCTTGAATTCGCCGACAAAGGCTGCACCGTCGCGTTTGGAATAGGGCTTGCCCTGATTGTTCACGATCATGGGCAGATGGGCATACTCTGGAATCGGCGCGCCCATGGCCTTAAAGAGCTCGATATGCTTAAAGGTGTTCTCAACATGGTCATCGCCACGAATCACATGCGTGATCTTCATGTCCACATCATCAACGACATTGGCCAGATGGAATACCGGCGTGCCATCGGAACGCACGATCACGAAATCCTGCGTGTCCTCAGCCTGCTTCTTGAGATGTCCCTTGACGAGATCTG
>CAMBQV010000012.1 GCA_945870145.1 Akkermansia muciniphila | reverse complement strand
CGCCCGGTTGACATCCGTCGTCGCAGATAAGGGCAGAATACCCAGTGCAACTCCAGCGTCAATCACATCAGCAGGACGCTTCCGTTGATCCTTGATCGACATGCTCGCCGAGACATCAATGAGTACGGGCAAGCGACGCTTGATCTGCTGGGTGCGTTCGCGTACAGCGATGGGCTCAAATAACGCAGCCACCAACAGACCCAGAACTAGCAATCGTGCGACAACCAAGCCAAGGCGGATGCGATTGGGCACCCCTGCCTGTCGCCGATACAAAATCGCAACCAGCAGCAGGATGCCCGCGACGGCCAGCATGACCACGAACGCAGATGCGGGGCGTCCCCACATCAGTTCCTTGATCCCGATACTATTTAAAAGCCAATTCATCGTTAACCTTATCAATCATTTTTAACCACAAAGAACACAAAGATCGCAAAGATCAATTTCTAAATTCTTTGTTTTTGAAATCTGTTCTGCATCTCTTTCCTCTGTGTTCTATGCGTTCTATGCGGTAAAAACTCCAAATCTACTGCCAACTGCTACTGCCAACTTTCTACTGCTTCCTCACCCGCTGAAGCCCCAACGCAAAGAGACTCTCAATCACGAGAAAGGCTAATCCCATCCAAAGCAAAAGATGCGACAGGGAACGCGATGTGCGCGTCTCTTCCACGCTGGCGAGCAACTCCGCTTCGGAACGCACCAGCCGAAGGCCTGAACCCTCGAGCGCTTTTGCAGCTTCCGCCGCCGACAGGCTCTTCACCAAGGATTCCTGCGTGTCCACATTGACGGCGATTGGTTTGCTCTCCGCCTGCAAGTTCACTCGAGCCAGGTAAAAGCCTGCTTCACGGGTGTTTCCCAAAAGGGCGACATACTGTTCCCGATAGTCGCGAACCGGAACTGAGATTGTCTCCCCGGACGGAGTATCAAAGAGAGCCTCTGTTGTATCTGGCTGGTCGGTATAGGAGAGGGAGAGTGCATCGCCGACCTGGCGCGGGGTCTCAAACTCACGAGCCGTCAGATAAGTGACCATCTGCTGGAGTAGCATGGGAAAGACCGGCGTCACGGCCATGTTGTTCCAGGAGGGTCCGGCTGTCGTGGTAAACATGAAGACGTGTCCGCGCCCCAGCGCATGCTCCAACAACACAGGCGCCTCCCGGCCCGCAAGGGTCAGTACCTTCACGCTCGTGGCCACAGGCTTCACACGGAGCAAGGTGCGGAACGTGGTTTCGTTCAGAAGATCTTTCTGCAGGGAGAGGAGCGCTCGACTGACAGGATGGTCCGTCAATGCAGGATCCAGAGGGCGTCCCACCCCCATCGCATCGCTTGTACGCATCGTTCGTTCAATCACCGCAGGAAGCAACCGAGTCCCCTCCAGTGTTGAACGCTGATTCCAGACATCCGCCTTCACATTCTCACCGCCAAACCAAATCAAGCCATGTCCTGACCGTACGTACGACTCAAACGTACGCGCCTGCTCAGAGGTGATGTCTGGCACATCGGACAAGATCACCACATTAAAACGCTTCAAGTCCTGGCTGGGGAGATCCACCCACGACACCTGCTGGACGACGAGATCCTCTTGCCCCTTACTATTACCACGCGCACGGAGCGCCGCCGCAATTAGAGCCCCTGCCCCATCAGAGCCGCCTGTACTGCCCTCCACACAGAGAACCGAGACCTTGTCCTGAATCACGGCAACTGCCCGACGCACGTTGTCCACAGGAAGCGCATCGTCAGCGAGCTCTGCAGAAATCCGTACTGGACCCGTATCACGGAAGGGAAGAAAGAGGGAAACTGATTCAGCCGTACCCGGCGCGATCATGGGAATCACCTTCACATCCACACTGATATTGTTCACAAGGCCAGAGACCTTAACCTGCTGAGCAACCACAGTCCCGCAATTTCGGACCGTCGCACGATAGCGCGCAATCGAACCCTTGCGAAGAACACCCGAGACCAGGTCAAGCCCGGTCAGCGCTAGGTTCTCAGCCCCCGTGTCAACTGGGATCACAAAAAAAGAGGTCGTCTTTGAAAGATCCTTAAAAGCTTCCTGAAGCCAGACGGAACGCGACTTCCAGTCCTTTTCCTGCAGATCCGTGAACAGATATATCTCTTTCTGAGGGGCTTTCATCTCACTGGCAAGTTCTTTCAGGAACCGTGGCAGGTTGTCGAGATCCAGCCCTTCGACGGTTGCCTTCTGTGCGCTCAGGAGCTCTTCAAAGGCCTTGGGGTCAAAAGCGATATTCCGTGCCACAACTCTATGTTCAGCCCCCAGCAGGACGAGTGTCACAGGATCCCCTGATCGGAAACTCTGCTGAAGCGATCTGATCTTTTCAAGTGCCTTGTCAAAACGCGTGGCACTCCCCTCCTTATGCTGCATGCTGAAGGAGGCGTCGAGGGCAATGACTACGGCCGCGCGCGGTTCACCCAAACGTGCAGCAAATCCTTTCGCCTGATTCAAAACAGGCCGTGCCAAGGCAAAGACGATCAGCAGGAGCGCCAGGCACCTCAAAAGCAAGAGAAGAATATCTTGGAGCCGAAGCTGTCGGGAACGCACGCGGACGTTCTTGTTCAGAAACTGCATCGCAGCCCAGTCCGTGCGCTTGACCTGATAGCGGTTCAGCAGATGCGCGAGGATCGGCAGCGCAAGCCCAAGTCCAGCCAAAAGTATTAATGGATTGAGAAAACTCATAATGTTACTGACGTGTCGCTAGCTTCAAACTGGAATGTTGGAATATGGGAATGGTGGAATGTTGGGGAAAGACAGATTGTTGGCATGGGAGGGGCACGCGCCTGCGTGCCTGTGGCGCAGAGGCCTGCGCCGCTCCCCAAGAGTACCTTCTTCCAATATTCCAGTATTCCATCATTCCATTATTCCTCAAAACTCACAACCTCGCTCCCACGGACGTTCCTGACAACGTGGATTCCCGATTGAAGAAGAACTCACTGAGCACCGCGTCCAAGGGACGTGAGGTGTCGATTGTCATATAGTCCATCATGCTGGCGGCACAGCCCGTACGCAACCGCTCCAGATAGGCCTTCATGTTGGCGAGATAATCATCCCGAATCCGTTCGGGCTGGGTCGTCAGATGCTCTTCCTGTTCAAGCCCCTCAAAGCGCCAAGTGCCCTTGAACGGAAACTCCAATTCGTAAGGATCGAGTGTATGTAACACATTCACGTTATGACCAGCGAACCTCAGATGGTCAAGCCCCGCCAAAATATCATCGGTTTCAGCGAGCAGATCCGAGATAAGAATAACAACCGAACGCCGCTTGATCATGAGTCCGATGTCATATAACTGCTTGGCTATGGCACTCTTCGGGGTCGGCCGGATTTCGCGTAGCAACTTATCAATCTGAAGGATAATGCTCATGGCGGAGCGGGGCGGCAAATAGGTGCGGAGCTCTGAATCAAAGATGGATAAGCCGACTGAATCACGCTGTTTGAGCACCAAGTAAGCCAACGACGCCGCCAAAAACTTCGCGTACTCCAGCTTGCTGACCTTGCCTGAACCATAGGTCATGGACGAACTGACGTCCAGCAGGATATAACAATCGAAATTTGTCTCTGCCTCGTAGAGCTTCGTGTAGTAACGGTCAGTCCGCGCAAATACGCGCCAGTCAATGTGACGGATCGCATCCCCGGGCACATACTGCCGATGATGGGCGAACTCCGTACTGAACCCCTTCAACGGACTCCGATGACTGCCCACGCGCAACCCTTCGACCACTTCACGGGCGATAAGTTCCAAGTCACCTAGCTTCTGCAGAAGCTCAGGCTCCAGATAAAACGTTTGTGGCAGTTGTTCGGACATGGGTATTAGAATTCAGAAGTCAGAAGTCAGGAGTCAGAAATCGGAGGACAGAGGGCAGAGGACAGAAATCTCTGATCTCCGTCCTCTGATCTCCGGTTACTTCTTCGCGTACAGTTTCTCGTCAGAGGGCAGCTCCTTCAGAAGCCGATTGATGATCGTATCCGAGGTGATGCCTTCCGAACGCGCCGCAAAGTTGGGAATGATACGGTGGCGCAGAATGGGAAGGGCGAGTGCCTGGATATCTTCAATAGACACATGACACCTTCCACGGAGTGCCGCACGAGCCTTACCAGCAAGGATAAGGTTGAGCGATGCGCGAGGACCCGCACCCCACGCCATATACTTCTTTACGAATTCTGGAGCTTCTGGCTGTGCCGGACGCGTAGCGCGGACCAGCGCTGCAGCGTATTCGAAGATGTGATCGGCCACAGGCAAACGCCGGATCAATTGCTGGAATGCGATGATGGTCGGGCCATCCACCACCTTCTTAATCTCCGGCTGTTCTGCTGCCGTGATACGGCGCATGATATCGAGCTCCTCTTGATGGCTCGGATAGTTGACAACAATGTTGAAGAGAAACCGGTCCAACTGGGCCTCTGGCAAGGGGTAGGTGCCCTCTTGCTCGATCGGGTTCTGGGTCGCCAGCACAAAGAAGGGCTTATCAAGTACATAGTCGTTACCGCCGGAGGATATCTTCTTCTCCTGCATGGCTTCGAGGAGCGCAGCCTGGGTCTTCGGCGGTGTACGGTTGATTTCGTCCGCCAGCAGCAGATTGGTAAAAACAGGTCCCTTCAAAAACTTGAAGCTTCGGACATGCGTCTCCGGGTCATCTTGTAGCAGTTCGGTGCCGGTGATGTCCGAGGGCATCAAGTCAGGCGTGAATTGGATGCGCTTAAAGGAGAGTGCAAGGGTTTGCGCCAAACAACTCACTAAGAGCGTCTTGGCAAGGCCAGGCACACCGACCAGCAGACAGTGTCCCTGAGAGAAGATAGCGATCATCATTTCGTCGATCACGTCCTCCATGCCCACGACCGTCTTCCTCAGTTCAGCCAGGACTAAATCCCGTGCCTGTCCCAGTTTCTCGATGCCCTCGATATCGTTGATTCCTTCATTCATAAGCTCACTCCCCCTCCGAATTTAGACTCTACTTATTAATAAAGCAGATACCATGCCAAACATATCGTGGCTCATTTCAACAGAAGTCCAACCGGAAAACAAGCCAAATAGTCCTTTTGAACTCATTTTGAGGAATTTTGCGACATGCTTACAGTACAGTTGTACGCATCTCCGCATTGGGAAGAATGCAGGGTGGGAGAAGTGCTAGCCGGCTTCGCTAAGGCTACGCTGTGCCGAAGAAGTTCTAAAGTTCGAGAGTTCTAAAGTGAGGGAGAGTCACGCGCTGGGTGCCGGACCGGACGAAATTCATTTTTGACAGGATGAACAGGATTTTGAGGATTTGTTACGCAGTACCCCAGTATTGCACCCTGGCGCGGGGGCGCAGAGGATGTGGTTGATTTGGAGTGCGGCGGCAAACGGTATTCCGTGCGACGCCGCTTTTAGGAAGCCTAGAAGAGCAGTGCCGCTCCCGCCACCTTCGGGCTTATATCTGAACAGTTTTTAATCCCGCTCGACGGGCTGCTGTCAGTTGCTGCGCATCCACGGAGGCGAACAGTTCCGCATCCCACTCGAGTGCACAAGCCACGTGCAACGCATCCATGGCTCGGACAGGACTCGCCTCGAGCACCTGGATAGCTGAGCCGACAACAGAGGTTGTGAGCGTGATGATATCGGCATCGCGGACATCTGACAAAAGACGTCGCTTCGCTTCCTTGTATTGGCTCTGGGTCAATTGATGCTCACGAAGACGACGGTTCAACGCGGAGATTAGCTCTGGCACACACAGAACACTCAAGCCTAGTTCTGTGGCTGACAAACAGAGCGCTTCGACTTTATCGCTTCCAAGCTCTTCAATAAAGCGTTTTGCAAAGGCCGATGAATCAAGATACACTTTCACGATTGCGCTCCGCTAAAATAATTTCAGAAAGGCTAACTCCCTTTGTCGAAAGTCTCAGCCCTGGCCTTTTCCAGGAGGGCTGCCCGCTTTTTTCGTTTCCAACAGGGAATATCTCTGCAATAGGCCGGCCATGGCGCATGACAAGCAGGGTCTCTCCCTTTTCGACTTCGCTCAACATCCCTGATGCGTGGCTCCTGAAATCTGTTAACGTGACTGTTTTCATGATGATCTCTCCGATATGTGCATTAGTGTACAGAATTCTGTACACTCTGTCAACCGACGGATTTCTTAAAAAGGTATCAGCAGTTGAGGACGGATTGACGGATTGACTAATTGATCCACCTTCGCCAAGGCTACGGCGGACAGGCAGATTAAATGCATTGAAGTTGAAGACTTATTGACACTTACTGACACTCAATTAAATTGGCAAGCGCTTCGCGGAAGGAGGGGAAGCGGAAGGTGAAGCCGCTTGCCAGCAACTTGCCAGGTACGACGCGATGGCTTTTGAGGATGAGGCCGGTTTCGGTCCGCAGGAAGAAGGCGCCGATCTCCAGCATCCAGGCCATGGCTGGCAACCCAAAGGGCATGCCGCAGGCCTCCCTGAAGAGACGCATCATCTCGGCGTTCGGCAGTGGCTTTGGCGCGGCGAAATTGACAGGACCTTTTAAGTCTTCATGTTCGATCACCCACTCCACCCCACGGCAGAAATCCTCGATGTGTATCCAGGAGACAAACTGCCTGCCGCTCCCCATCCAGCCCCCAAGCCCCAGCCGCGTCAACCTGCGCAAGACAGGCACTACACTGTTGCTACTCATGCCCAATACCATCGTCGTGCGAAGGGCCACCTTGCGCGTCTGAGGGGTCTGCACCGAATCAAAAGCTTCCTCCCATTGATGAATGAGCTCCATGAGAAATTCATCCTTGGCCTCAGGGGTCGCCCCTTGAACGCCCGACTCGTCCATGTCCGTGTCAAAGGTGTGCTTGTACAGGGAGGCCGAACTGGAGTTAAGCCATATACGGGGCGGCGCTTTGCACTGCGCGATGGCTTGGCCGATGGCTTGCGTGGACTGAATTCGCGAATCGCGAAGCAGCTTCCGATTGGCAGGCGTGAAGCGGCAGTCAATGGACCTGCCCGACAGATTCACGACTGCCTCCGCGCCTTCGAGTTCCCGAACCCAGTCACCGACTGTCTCTCCGTCCCAGCCGACCTCACGCACCTGGTCTGCGCGCGCCTTCGGGTGCCGAGTCAGCACGACCACCTCCCAGTCCAACGCGCTAAAATGACGGGCCAATGCCCCGCCGATAAAGCCTGTCCCGCCCGCCAAAATGATTTTGTGCATAGTTTTTCTCTTAAAACGAGATCAGGGGACGGAAGCGACAAGAGGGACCTGAGGGACAGCAGGGACTTTCTCTGCTTGAGCGTGTCTGTCCCTCACGTCCCTATCGTCCCTCATGTCCCTGCTCCCACTTTTTATGCAAATTCCTGCCACGCGTCGCGGAACCACTGTATGACATTCCAGGGGGTGCGGATGGAGGTGTTACAGCTTGCCGCGAGCATAAAGCGATGCGAATAGGGCCGCATCCGTGTCAGCAGATCCTTGACATACGCGCGCACCTCGCCTGCGCTCTTAAACTTCTCTGTCTCGATGGGACTGATGCCGCCGGTGATCAGGAAGCGGTCACTTGTCAACCCCATCACCTCATCCAGCTGTACATCGCCAAGCGGCGGGAATGCCACGCCTTCAAGGCCGTCGACCCCGAGCGAATCAATGAACTTCAGATTAACACGCTGGTGGCCGCAGGCGTGGATGAAAAAGGTGCTGCCCTTTGCATGGGCGATCCGACTGGCCTGCTCATAATACGATGCGGAGAAATTTTCCAGGTAGGTCGGCGTGTGGAAGGCGGCATCGAGATTATCCATCGCCATCATAGCCGGAACACCGGACTGGGCCATCTGCGAGACCAGATCAAGTTGTGCCGCCTCATGGAGTCCGAGCAGTTTCTTCACACGGTCTTCGTCATCCGCGATCATATAGGTCGTGTTGATTGCGCCTGCCATCAAATGAAGGACCTTGAGCGGACTGTACAGCTCGCCTGCCACTACAAACCCGTCATCCCCTACAAGCCCCTGTTCCTGCGCATAATGTTCCGGCAGGAAACGCCAACGCCGGGCCTGCAGCAACTCTTCGAGCGCAACAAAGGGATCTGGCGCGTTATCTAGCACAAAAACCTCCTGGACAAGCGTGGACTCTGCAAAGACGTACCGCTGACGTTCAGTAAACGTGCCGCGTTTCGTATGATAGGTCCGGGTGGTCACGCGGTCGCGGCCCTCCATAACGACGTTCTCTTCAACCGTCACACCATCCCACACCTCTTCCGACAATCCGCCGAACCACCCTTTTTTCTGATCCGAATAAATGTTGCGGCTGAAGACATCCAAACCCAGATGACGAATCACCTCGAGCTGGCTGTTGCAATGCGCAATCTCCTGGGGCAACAGGCCGTGGTTCTGATGGTGCGCGAACCACTGCCAATAATTCGGTGCATAGACCATGCGGGCCGGTGTCTTGCGGTGAAGCACTGCGCTCACACAGCCACGATGACTGGCTGCCGAGCTTTTATGCTGTTGTTTAGAAGATAAAGTTGAGTCAGTCATGAGAAGCCTCCACGTATTTCATGCTGGGAATTGTATCTGTTGCGACTGGGCTGGACAAGCCATTTTGCCCAAACGATGATTACATTTCTGTGTATCTTTTCAACACAATGGTTCCAAGGGAAACCTTGCCGTCAGCTGCGAAGTGGATGGTGACTTCATACTCCGCCAGGAAGCGAGGGTCGTTGTCTTTGGCCGGCGCCCCTCCCCACCATCCCATTCCCGAAGCGGAAAGGACAAGTTCGTCTGGAGATAACCACTTGACGACCTGAAGTCCTTCGGAGGTGAAATGAAACTTCAGAGCGTCCGCTTTTTTCGCATGCTTCCGTGTTGCAGGTTCAAATACGGCTGAGCTTTCACTGTCACATTCTTTGGGTAAACTGATTCGCTTGGCTGCCTTCTTATCTACAGAGAATACCGAAACCGCGCTGTCATGCGTGCTCTTGTTTTGCTCAATGGCGACACGCTTGCTGTCCGGACTCCAGGCCGCGCCAATAAACCTTGCTTGCGGATCAAAAGACAAGAGTGGCGCGCCAGAAGGAAGCTCGACGAGTTCCACTTGAAACTTGTAATATCCCTTCTCCTGGTGTGCTTGGACCAAAAAGCTCCCATTCGGGGCGACACTCTTGTATGTTTCCCCACTAAAACTGGCGTAGTCGTTGTCCGACGATGGCATCGTACATCCTGTTATCAATGCTGCTGCTAAAATGATCACGTAATACTGTACTTCTACTTTCATTTGTTTTTCCCCTTTTTTTGATCGAACGATTGCGTTTTACAATCTGTGGCAAGTATAAGACGGCTCAAAATTCAGCGCAAGCGGAATTTTGCCACTTGGACTTGGGACGTGGGACATGGGACTTGGAAACAGAGTCCTTGCGTCCTGCTGTCCTTAGGTCAATAGCCCAAGTCCCACGTCCAATGTCCCAAGTCCTGCTAAACCTCCACCGGCTTCATCTTCGGGATCAACAGTTGCATGATAATCAGTGCCAACAGATAGGCGCTGCCGGCCATAATAAAGAGTACTGTGTAACTGCCGCTCGACTGGAGATTAAGTCCGACAGCCTGCGAGAAGGCCAGGGCCGAAAGCGAACCGAACATCCCCCCTAGCCCGACCACCGAGGCCACGGCATGTTTCGGAAAGAGGTCGGAAACAAGCGTGAAAAGATTCGCAGCCCAGCCTTGATGCGCAGAGGCTGCCAAGCCAATGATAAAGGTGGCCAGCCACAGGTTGGACACCTGCGCGGCAAAGACCACGGGCAGAACAGCCAGGGCGCAGATGAGGAGTGCTGTTTTACGGCTTGCATTGACGGACCAACCACGTTTAATGAGCGAGCCTGACAACCAGCCTCCTGCGATGCTGCCGACCGTGGTCATCGTGTAGATCACCACCAGCGGCGGACCCATGGTCGCAAGGTCGAGTCCATGTTGTTTGTGCAGGAATTTTGGCAACCAGTAGAGATAGAACCACCAGATCGGCGCACTCAAGGACATGCCCACAACAAACGCCCAGGTCTGGGGATATTGCAATAACGCAGCCCAAGAGATCTTCTGTTGGGCCGGCTCAGGCGGATCGCTCTGGATATGCTGCAGCTCCTCTGCTGAAACATATTTCGAGTCGTGCGGTAACGCGTAAAGTCCGTACCAGAAAATCAGCCAGACAAAACCTGTCGCACCCAGCACAATAAACGCCCCCTGCCAGCCATACTGCAAGGTCAGCCAGGGAACCAAGAGCGGCGCAAGAATCGCGCCGACATTGGCGCCTGAATTGAAAAGGCCTGTTGCCAGTGCACGTTCACGACGGGGGAACCATTCTGTCACAGCCTTGACCGCAGCAGGAAAGTTACCTGCCTCGCCCAAGCCCAGGGCAAACCGTGCAACGCCAAAACCCAAAACGCCGCGCGCCAGAGCATGGGCCATCGCAGCCACACTCCACGCAAAGATGGAGAGTGCATAACCATGACGTGTGCCTATGCGATCGATTATCCTTCCAAAACCTAGCAGGCCGAGGGCATACGCAGCTTGGAACGCCATGACGATACGGGCATATTCCATCTCGCTCCAGCCCAGCGACTTTTCGAGTGTGGGCGCCAGAAGCCCCAGCACCTGACGGTCCATGTAGTTAATCGTCGTCGCAGCGAAGATCAATCCGCAGACCGTCCAGCGGAAACCCGGAATTTTATTGTCGCTTTGCATGTGTTTATAACTTCAATAGAATTGCCTTATTGCCTTATTGCGTTATTGCCTTATTCAAATTTGGACGTTGGCTGTTCGATGTTGAATGTTCGATGTTCTCTCTTCCATTCGTGCTTTTCGTGCCATTCGGATGCTAAAAATCTCTTTTTCAAGCGTGGCTAACAACTAAGGGGAGGGGCACGCGCCTGCGTGCCTGTGGCGCAGAGGCCTGCGCCGCTCCCAAGAACGCTTGCAGGTCTCTACTTCAACTCCACAATCTTTTCAACAAAGGGCTCGGCAGGGGCGGTTTGCCAGACATCGGGGCGCAACTTGTCATCCGCTTCGGCTTTGGCGAGGACAACGACCTCCAGCTCTTTCCCAACCATCTCGGATGTGAGCGGGAAGTAATAGGTGGTGTTGCCGGAGCGTTTGCCGGTGCTGTTCTCAAAGCCATTGCAGGGGAAGGAGGGCGCGCGATCCGGCGCTCCGATAGTTCCGCCGTCCTTCGTACGCAGGGCAACGTAAGCACCCTCAGGTCCATGCTTCCCGTTCAAGGCGACGCAGAGATAGCCCCCCTTCACGAACTCTTCCACCTGGATCGTGCCTGACCAAGCCTTGGTAAATTTCATTCCTGTGAAGGAACCGAAGAGGTTGGAGGCTCTCCAGGTGTCACGCGGAAGGGACTTCTCGCCGACATACGCATTCACCTCGGAGAGAACACACCCGAACTTGGGAATCCGCACGTAGCGGACCTTCATCCCCTTCGGCAGTCTGATCCAGCTCTTCTCCCCGTGAATATAGGGGATTGTTGTCCAGCTCTTCAAGTCAGCCGAGACTTCAGCCTGCGAGCCCCCTTCCCCTTCCAGCAAATCACCTAAGGCGAATTGGGTAGGAGCAACAAGCTCAATGATTTCAGGAGCGATCACTGCTCCAAAATCAAGGCGGAGAGGCGCATCCTCCGTCACACGACTATCACGGCCACGCCGGCCTTTCACATAGTAGGTCGTCTCCGGATCACCATCAAACAAGTAACGGTCCCAGAGTCCGCGTCCGACAAAGGTGCGCTGATTAAAGAAGGCATCGCGGGCAGCTTTGACTGCAGGGATCTTGGTTGGGCCGGAACGGACCTCAGAACGCGCTTCCAACGCATTACTGTCCGCGGCAAAACAGGTCGCCTCATAAAGCGCCTCTGCATCCTCGGGCAGCTTGGCTGCGGAGAGGGTCGCGAGTTTACGATGCCAGGGGCTTTTCAGTTTTCTACCCTCGAAGGAGACCGAGACAGGCTCACACTTTGCGAAGTCCTTCAACGGCTTGCCATTGAGCGTAGCTGTTGAAAATTTGCGGGTGCCCGGCTGAAGGGTCAGCGGCAATGACGTCCCGGGACGTCCCAGCAAACGGATGAGGACCGGTTTGTCAGGCGTATCGCGAACCACTTCATAGTCACAACCTGAAATACCGACCTCCTGGCACTTCGCTGTGGTGGCCAGCAAAAGGCAGGCGCGGAAGGCTGGAATGGTGACCACACAGCTTTCGCCGGATTGATAGGTCCCCAGAATTTTTTCCGTGGGATGCAATTGACGGACCTCGACCTTCTTGCCTAACGCCAGTCCCATCTCCGCAACAGACATCGTATACGTGATCGGCTCCCACGTCAGATTACGCAACGTCAACAGGCGAGTTGTCGAATCTCCCCGTGCGACGGCATTCGTGCCGAAGGTCGCAACAGGCAGCGCAGTCGCGTTGATGAGGATATCACGATAGCGGCGCGCCAGATTAAAGATGCGGGCGAATTTCGGATACTCGTCATCGCGCAACAGCCAGGGATTCCCATAGACCTCAGGAGCCAGGATGAGGTTACGGCCAAAGGTTTGCAGAATCATGTCATCATCAAAGTAATCCACACAGGACGAGATGCAGACACCATGATCCTCATAGAGGCGGCTGAAATCTTTCGTATTACCCCGGCTGATGGCGCCGGCACGATGGTGAGGTGCGGTTGTACTGTTGGAAATGTGAACGTCGATGTAGGTTTCCTGCCCATCCCAGAGCTGGGTCGTCATGAGCGCGAGCCCCTCGGGGCCCAGTGGCAGGCGATGATTAAGAGCGATCAGGTCCGGACTATGGACGCGTGACGCCTCCATCATACGAATGAAGGCACCCTCTTTCTCAGGACGCAGATTGCCGCAGACCTGATCAAATTTATAGAGCGCCCAGTTATAGTCCCGGCAAAGTCCGGCCATCATGTCAATACGGGCCTGCTCCTCTTCAGGGGTATTGCCAAACCCATCAGGGCCGCCCCAGTGTCCGAGACGCGTGCCCATGTCTGCCGCCACCTTGACAACCTTATCCAAACCGCGCGGGAACTGTTTCTTGAAGCGGTCAGATTGGTTCATGATGCCACTGAACCCCTTGCCATCCACAAAGCCGGCGTCAAAGGCATAGATGTCCAGTGTCATGCCATACTCGTCATGGAGCCACCTGAAGAAAGAGAGATTCGCAAGCGTCTGTTCCTCGGTCGGACCTTCATTGGTGTTATTGATCCACGAAAAATACTGGGATTTCGCAGGCGTCGTCTGGTCCGCACCCGCCTTCGGATGGGGCTGACCGCTTGCGGCAAACCCAAAGGCCGGCAAGAGAACAGAGGCGATACAAACCAAACATGAGGCGCTTCTCATTTGTTTCTTCATCATTTCGTACATTCCTATAATTTATAACTTCAATTCCCCTGACAAAATTAACAGAATATTGACGATTGGGTTCTTACTCTGTGATAAAAAATCTTCTCATGATCATATCTGTTCTGCTTGCTTATCGAAGGCACACCTTCGACGCTTCAAGCATGGGCAAACTATACCATGATTTGGACTTCAGTACAACCCGCATCTGACGTCAAGCATTTGTCTTAAGATGTTCTAATTATGGACAAGCCAACCGACCGGGGTGCCAGGAATAAACTGAGCGAATAACAGGGAGAATGGAATAGAGGAATATTGGAAGAATGGGGTGCTTAAAAATCGGTGTACGGGCGTCCTCGCCCGTACTTATGCAGGCGAGGACGCCTGCACACCAGTATAGCGCGCAGTCTTTCATCAATATTCCAACATTCCAACCTGCCACGCCGTAGCCTTGGCGTAGGCGGGTGAAGTTAAAGGCCAGCGCTTATTTTGCGTTTTTACGCGGTTGCTTTTTCTTGTCGACAATGTCTGCCTTCTTGCTGTCCGGCAGCTTGTCCGTCAGCTTCTTGACCTCCGCGGCAAGTGTCTTGTCCTTGCGGAAGTTAGATATCATCTCCACGGCAGACTGCTCAGCCTCCTCCCGTAGGGCGGGATCATCCATATATGCGCTCATCATCGCGAAGGCATCCGCATGACGCACTGTTCGAAGAGCTCCAATAATCAACCGCTTTTCCTCTGGGCGAGTCGCCAGCGGATCTGCTGTCTTGAGCATCGCGCATCTCTGCTCCGGCTTCAGCCCGCTATTATCCAGACCCGCGATGTTGATATACCCGCGTAGTGCCAGAATAGATTCTTTTCCTTTGGTCGCGGTTTTCGCCATTTCGAGTAGCGTATCAGCAGCGTCTGCATTGGACCATGCGGCGAGCGAACGTAGCGCGCTCCCTGCCAACTCCTGATTGGCAGAACCCAGGGTTTTCTTCACAATGTCTAAAGCATGAGGGGTTCCGGCGGATGAGGCCAGCGTGATAATCGCTGCTTTACCGATATCCGTCGTGCTCTCGTAATACGCGGCGATGGCGTCAAAGCACGCGGCTTTATCAGTGGCTTGGGCGCACACTCTCCTGGCCATTCCCACCGCCTCACTCATTTCCTTTTCATCCTTGATTGAGAAGGCGGCCTTGGCCATGGCGGCGATATCCGCCTCTGATGCCAGCGAGCCAAGACCCGTCCATGCCGCTTTTCGCACAGCAGCATCTTCGTCTGTCACAAGCTTCATGAGAGCCGGTACTGCGCTCACGCAGCTTCTAGAGACAAGAGCCTGTATTGCAGCCTTCTTGAGCTTGTTGTCCGACAGGGCTTGAATAAGCGTGTCATCGACACCGGGACCTGACATCTTTGTCAGCACGTCTGTGGCGCTCCCGCCGGTCTCCAACAGAAGCTTCACCGTGCTCGCGTCTCCAAGTTTTCCAAGGGCCGCCAACGTGGCCTTTTGGACAGCCTCGTTCGTGCTGGCCAAACACCCGCAGATGCTACTCAACGCCTCCTTATCCCCGCGTGCGCCGAGCGCGATGAGCAAGCCAACCTTCTTCCCGTCAGGAAGCGTGGGCAAGGCGCCTGTCATGGCTTTCGTAAGTGCTGCGCTTGGCGCTTCACAGACCAACGTCAGCACGCCCCCCAGCATCTGGTCGTCATCGCCTGTGAGGAAGCCCACCATCTTCTCGATGGCCAACTTCTCGTCTACAGCCAACAGCCCGCTTAGGGCGCAGATACGTTGCGTTGACTTACCCGCGAGGACCTGTTCATAAAGGGCTACGGCTGGCGCCCCCGTGAGGCTCCTCCCGCAGTCCAGAAGGGCATCCGTATAAACGGACTCCAAACACGCCGCCGGCTTCAGTTTGCCGAGGATGCTGGCCGCGGGCGCGCCTCCGATCTTACCCAGTGCCGCGAGTGCCACTCCGGCCACAGCAGGATCGCTGTGCGCAACCAGCTTGGCAACCACCTCAACAGCGTTGGCATTCCGCCGCACGCCCAGGCTTCCCATAATACCCACCTTGGCCTTGTCAGGCGCGCTCTCCAGCGCAGACAACATCGCCGCATCAGCCGTCGGACTTTTAATCCGCTCCAGGACCAGCCGGGCGTAATCCGAAAGCACCTCATCCTTCAGCAAACTCGCCACCGCGGGGATACACTTCTCGGTACCAATCTGCTGTAGCATGCGACAGGCGATAGCCTTTCCGTCCTGAGTCGCGTCCTTCGCCGAGACCACTGCGATGAGCGAATCTTCAATCGCCCCGTGTTGGTCTACCGGTGTCTTCTGCAGAAGTTGTTCCGCATCACCTGCAGCAGTTCCTTTGCCATACGTATACGTTGCCAAGTCCTGCCAGACATCGCCACACGATATCCCCGCAGCGAAGCAAACCGCCATCATCATTAAACATTTTTTCATACTTTTAAAACCTCTCACATTAAATTTGCCAAGGTCCGCGCCGCGGACGGTCCACCAATCTGCTGGCTTCCGGGTCGCCGATGAAATCTTCTTTCACTGGATCCCACTTGAGCTTCCGGTTCAGACTGTAACAGATATTGCCCAAATGGCAGACCGTCGCCGTACGGTGGGCATACTCCACGTCCTGGAACGGCCGCTTCCGAGAGATCACGCAATTCACCAAATCCTTGATCGGCGTGTTGGCGCCATCCTCATACCAACGCAAGCCCGGCGGAACCTTGAACTCGCGTAAAGGCGTTGCCTCACCCTTTTCGCAGATGTACTTCGGGCCGCCACCGCCTACGTGCAGCTTCATGCCATTGGCAAAGACATAGGTGAGGTACTGATTCTCCCCGCCATCGGGCGGAAGAATTTCCGTGGGCCCTGTATGATCCAGCCCCATGCCGTGCAGCACGGCACCGAATTTGTGTCCGCCCCAGTCGGTCATCATACCGCCGGAGTAGTCGTACCAGGAACGAAACCCCTGCCCACCGAGCCCATAGGCCTGCCCACAACGGAAGGGATGATACGGCACCATCGGCGCCGGTCCCAACCACAAGTCCCAATTAATCGTGTTTGGCGGAATCGGCTCGCCAGGCAAATAACAGTGCCGCGGAGGACCGCCGGGCGTCGCGTACGTTTCGAGAATATTACCGTATTTGCCACTCCGGGCCGCACAGGCCAGGGCACCGAAGTCACCGATGACCCGCTGACTGCCGGAGGAGAGAACGCGTCCGTACCGGCGTGCGGTGTCGACCATCTTGCGTCCCTCGGCGATGGTCAGCGTCAGGGGTTTTTCGCAATACACATCTTTACCGCTCTTCATCGCGTCGATTGAAATTTGCGCATGCATATGATCCGGTGTCGCACACATCACCATATCGATATCCTTACGCGAGATCACCTCGCGGTAATCGACATAGGGCTTGCAGTCCTTGTTCTTATAATGAGCATTCACGGTGCTCAAGCCCCGCTCAAGATTCTGATTCTTGACGTCACAGACCGCCACCACCTGGATCCGGGGATCCCCCATGAACTGCCGCAGATCGCCTGAGCCCTGGCCGCCCATGCCGATGCCGGCCATGACGATCCGCTCGCTTGCTGGCGGTCTACCGTTCGCGCCCAGCGCACTGGATGTAATAATATTGGGCAATGCGACCGCCGCCCCCGTCACTTTTAGAAACGCCCTCCTGGATACATTTACCTTTTTCATCTCATCCCCCTTTTTCATTAACGTCCACGCCGGCCTTCACTGACATGGCTGGACAAAATTCCTTAGCTTGTATATTACATCTTCCGCTTAAGCACCAGCAGAGGTGCCTTCCAGTCGGCGCCGCCCTTGACATTGAAGCCGCCGTTCTCGATGAGTAGCACCTCTTCGCCGTTCATCTTTTTGGCTGTGATCCGGAGTGCCTGAGAAGTATTCAGCTCCATGAGGATGTCACCGGACCAGACACGATCCGGTGATTCGGTCTTGCCATTCTCCTTGAAACTGATGGCCGTGAAGAGTGGGCGTATTTTATTGCTCAGCGGCTTCACGCTGGCAAGATCATCACCATCCGCCAGATAGCCGACAACCTTCCAATCGCCCACCACAAGATTATTCGGCTTAAACTTGCCATCGTATGAAAACTTGCCATCGTCCGGATCGACCTCGCTCTCCGGATCCTGCAGCGCTTGCCAGTCCGCGGAGAACATCGGGATACGTTGCATCGCCTCCCGAAGTTTCTCGCCTTCCAACGGCGGAACCTTCATCTCCTCCATGAAGAGCGTGAAGTAACCCCGTTTTTCACCGCTCCTCGGATGCTTCGTCAGGAAGGTCTTCACGCCGACCACCAGCTCTTTACCACTCAAATCCTTCATCATCGCCTTCGGTAGCAGATACCCCTTCGGTGATCCGCCATCCCGTCTGCCAGTTCCCTGCGGGGCGTCAAATACCTTTTTGCCGTTAAAGTAAATTTCATAACCATCGCCGGCACCTACATGGCTACGGCCACCCAACAAGAGGCGATAACGATGCCCCTCCTTGATCTCGGGAACTTTGAATACGCTCCTCAGGAGAAGAGCTTCCTTCTCCCATAACGTGTTGGGCTGATCGCCGCACCTGCAGAACGACATGGTACACTCGGACGACTGCGGTTTCAACGCACCCGCTATACTTGCGATCGGAGCCCTTCCCTGTTTCCATCCGGCCTTCTTCGCATCAAACTCCTTCGTCATCCATTTATCCATTTCAGCGGGCAACTTCACCTTGCGGAAGCGGGGTTCAGCGCCTTCCCAGTTCTGCTTCTCCTCGGGGTCGAAACTGAAATAGTCCCAGAGGATCTCATCCCGTTTCGGACCGAAGCCCTGCCAGTCGTAATCTTTAACGCCCGCCTTGCTGTAGAGATCCGAGAGACCTTGCCTCATTCCACCTCCGCCCAACGTACTGACCGCAGGCTGGATCTTCTCCCCTGCGGCATCGACCTGAAGCTGCTGACGGTTACTCACAATAAATTTTGGCATCAGGTCATTCAGGATCGCCTCATTGACCGCCTTCTGCAGCGTGTCGCCATATTGATCTTTGCCTGATGTGCTCAAGAAGGTCTGACTATGCGCCAGAGCCAAATTGGGGTAACGCTTCTGCGATACGACAAAGAGCTTTTCAAATCCACCTGGCATTGAACTGATCGCCACTGCGACTGTATCCAGATACCAGCCTGCGGACTGCGGATGCAGTCCACCCGGTGGATTGGCATTTTTCCCAGGATAGGCTAAATATACTTTGCCCAGCGTATCCAGTCCAGCCTTCTGTATTTCCGAGTCAGCCTCGGACAGCTTGGCGGCCAACCCCTTAAGTGTCGAGGGACTCCGGATAAAGTTCGGCACATATTGCTCAATGGCCGCCAAGGCCTTTTTGCTGGTTCGCTTGTCGATTGCCAACGGAATGATGGCTTCAAGGGCCGACTGATGCAGCCACTGCTCGTCATGCCCTAAAAAATAAATGATGCGGTCGATATGCGGAGCCAGCTCTGCAGCCTCACGCCGGCTCATCAGCCCGAGGATGTGATCTACCACAAACCATGACTCCTTCGGATCCTCCAGCATCTCGTAGAGACGCGCCTTCACATCATCGGTCATCTTCTCCATCGGAAATCCCGGATCACAATTTTCCTTGATCGAGCTGACACGCGGTTTCTTCATCGCAAAGACGCCTGTGTAACGGACGCGCGCATCTTTGGACTTCAGGAGCACAGGAATTAAATGGAACCGCCGTTCCTTGTAAATCTTGTCGGAAACGGCTAACCTGAAGACATGCTGAGGATGACGAGCATATTCCATCAATACTTCATCGCTGATGTTCGCAGTTCCCATCCTGCGATGGAAGGCCACCCCTGAGTCATTCGCAAGTGTTTCAGCATCATATTTTTTTACGTTCCCGTTTTCATCCGCAGCAGCCTCAAACTTCAAGAAATCATCATCCGCCAACACACCCCACGGACGTTCAGGGATCGTATAGTATTTAGCAAATTTACTACGGGGCGCTCCGAGAATACAAAGCTGCTTGCGCGGCGCGGTATAGGTCATCCCGATCGTCGGCCCGCACCAGCCACCATTCTTCCCGTCATAACCTCCGCCGCCCAGCACGCCAAACGAACCGTCATATCTGCGCGTCAGGTCATACCACCAGACACGCTCCGTCAGAAAATCGCGATACTGATTAGGCTTTTTATCGCACAGCAAGCCCATGGCCGCGCTACGCCAGACCTCGCCGATACCGCCGCCGGTATGACCGTGCAACATGTAAGACGCAGAGTGAAAACTGTGCAGAGCCGCGATATCACTCGCCTGCTCGTAGATGTCGTTCTTCTCGTCTGGCAGTAACGCCGCAGCAGCCTTCATGGAAAAGGCAAGCATCCCGTTACGTCCGTTATCCGTGAACGTAAGCTCCGGATGTTCATCCATGTAGGGATTGGTCCCTTTGCCGGAAAAGCGGTAATAGTGTTGTAATGCCGTCTGCAACATGCCTTCATCCATCTCAACACCGCACTGCTTGGCCAGCAAGAGAAAGGTCAGCGTGGAGGTTCCGGCAAGACCCATGTGATGACCGGCCATCCCGCGTCCGGCCCATCCATCGTGATACATCGTCTTCCTCACGGCAGCGGTGATTTTTTTCATGAGCGGCAACACGGACGCATCGCCTGTCCGCAGATAATACTCCGCCAGCGCCGGGGCGCCCCAGCCAACAGACCATTGATACGCTAAAGTGCCATCTCCAAAGTTCGGATTCTTTTCGACCGTCTTCTTTACCCAACCTCGAACAACCTCCAGATCCTGCTCCTCGCCCGTGGACAACAAGAATAGCATTCGCGAGCCGTTCATTCCGACATTGCCATCCCAGCCCTCTTTAGCAAGCCTGTCTGCGAGGCCACGGACGATCTTGTCCGACTTCGGACAGTTCAGCGGCCACGTCTTACTGTACGCTCCCAAGACAGGGATGGTGACTACGACCTCTTGAACGGGGCTATCTTCTTTATCCCTCAGCGCAAAGACCACGCGTCCGTCGGTCGCTTCCGCTGCTGTTACGATACTTCCCAATTGAACGCGAGGGTCAATATCCTTCAGTTTCTGTCCGTTGATCGTCTCGATGATCTGACCAGCCTTGAGCTTGCCTGTGGCTTCTGCGGGCGAACCAGCCTCGACATTCTTCACCTTCATCACAAAGGCCGGGGGATGAAGCTCAATGCCGATACCAACCGGACCGAAGCGGTCCACAAACTGGACCAGGGTGGTTATGGAACTCGGACGCGTGGAAAAGAGCCCAGGACTCGTATAGAAAGGGTCTTTCTTCTCGGGTCCGGACTGCTTCTCAGCAGCCTGCACTATTGAAACCATCAACACTGAAAGACCTAAGTAACTAATCAAATTTTTGCTCATTATTTTCTCTTTAATTCTTATTTGCGCTTCATCACGTTATAGGGGGTCTTCCAATCTTCTGGCAGCTTACGGTCGAAGCCGCCACATTCAACGAAGAGATATTCCTGACCGCCGACCTTCTCGAGGGTCATCTTGAGAGCTTGTAGTTTCTGTAGCTCCATCAGTGTATCACCTGACCACGTAAGGTGCGACTGATCCGTCTTACCATCCGGCTTGAGCGTCAGTTTCTGGAGTGCGACGGCCTTCGGTACAGTGGTTGCCTCGCCCGGCTTGAAGGCCTCCACGCTGGCAACTTGCGAGACCTGAATCCAGTCGCCGACAAGCGCCTTGTTGGCGACAAACTCACCGTCATAGAAAAGACGGTCGCCCTCATCCCTGCTCAGTTGCCATGCGCTGGTGAGCATCGGCTGAAGAGTCTTACCCTTTTCAATCATCTCGTCCGTGATCGGCGGGACCTCCATCTCCTGAAGGAAGATTGAGAAGTGCTGCTTCTTCACGCCCGGTGAACGCTTTCCGCCAGGGATGGGCAGGAAGCCCTTGGCCGCAATGACGACCTCTTTCTGAAACTCGGACCATAAGGTCTTGTCAATGGTGAGGCAGATCGGCTTATCCCCTGCGCGCTTGCCGACACCATCATCACGTTGAAACACCTGCTTACCATTGAGATAGATTTCGAAGCCGTCACCGGCATTAACATGCGACAGGCCACCAACGACAAGTCTGTAACGATGCCCTTGTTTGAATGCAGGGAATTTAACCTTGGCCTGGAGCAGGAGCACCTCTTTATCCCAGAAGGTCTTCAGGGGTTCGCTGCACCGGCAGAAGGGGAGCTTACAGGTGGACTGCGGCTCCTTCGGCAGCTTGCCTCCAAACTGACCAAAGGGCGCGCGACCCCTCTGCCAACCAGCTACAGCGGCGTCAAAGTCTGGTTTGAACCAATTCTCCATGCCTTTGGGTGGACTGACTTTACGATAGCGCCATCCTGGCTCCCAAATCTTCTCCTCAACAGGATCATAGCTGTGATAGAGCCATGCGATCTCTGTCAGGTCGGGACCACACCCGCGCCAGTCATACTGGTTCATCCCCACACGGTCATAGAGATCGACCAAGCCTTCCATCTTGGGTTCGCTGGGCTTGCCCTTCACTGGCTCACTGGTCGCCTCGGAACGCAACGCGCTATTGGCAGCCACATATTGCGGCATGAGATACCCCAGCACAATCGGCTTCAAGGCCTCTTTGACCTTGGGACCAAACTTACTGGCATCTGCCATCATGTAAAGATCCTTGTGTGGAAGGACAAGATCCGGGAAGCGTTTCTTGCTGACCTCATAGAGCTTGTCAAAGCCACCGGGAAGGTCGGCCATCTTTCGGGCGATTCCCTTCAGCATGTAGTCAACACAGCCCGACATATTCTGCCCGCCAGGCGCATTAAAGGCTGCAGGGAACTTATTATAGGCCGTGGCCAGCTCCTCAAGGGCGGAATTTTGCACAGTCGGCTCAGCTTCCTGTAAGCGCGTCACGATGCCACCGAGCGGGTTCAAAGCAACGGCGCGTGTATTGCTCGCGACCATATCGCCGACCATGGGCATAATCTTCTGATAGAACGCTTTATCCGTAGCAAGAGGTGTGACAGCCTTCAAGGCGGCTTGACGCAACCACCAATCCTCATGTTTCATCCACTTGGCGATACTGTCAAAATAAGGCGCAATCTTTTCAGCAGGTGCGTGGCTGATCATGTCCATCGCCGCCATCACAACCCACCAGGACTCTTGCGGATCACCAATCATACCCCCGAGCAACGTGATGATCTCATCCGTCAGGTTGACGCCAGTCGCAGGCACACCCTTCTGTTCACCGCTCACGGCCTTAATGCCCACCAACCGTGCGCGCGGGTCTTTCGATTTCAGGAGTTCAACAAAAAGATGGTTGCGCTTTTGTCCGCTAATACTACCCGCCGTACTCCCTTGGGTAGTGCTGTCGGGGTGATAAGCATTCATGAGTAACTCAGCATCACTCACCTTCGGATCTCCAAGGCGACGTATCATCGGCCAGGAGGCATGCGTCGGGAGCGTCTCCTTTGACAAGTCAAGCTTCATGCCTGGCTTGTGTTCACCTGCTTGTATCGACAAGAAGACCTCGTCCGCTGCCGTACCCCACGGACGCTCGGGGATCTTATAGGTTTTGGAATACTTCGTCGGAGGCGCACCATAAATACGAAGCTGCTTGCGCGGAACCGTGTAGACCAACGGAATGAAGTTGCCCCAGGATGTGCCGCCACCGTGCCCTGTTGTGCCATAGTTGACATTCCAGCCGCTCGCCCAACCAAAGGCGCCATCGTAACGACGGGCCAGCTCATACATCCAGCGACGTTCCTTCATGAACGAACGATACATCTCAGGACGCTTCTCCGCCAGCAGACCGGCTGCCGAGCCACGCCACAACTCGCCGATACCACCGCCCGTGTGACCATGGAAGAGCCAGGAGGTCGTATAGAAACTCTTGTTCGCGCTGATGTCACGCGCCTTGGCATAGACGGACTTCTCCCCGTCCGGTATGAGCGAGGCTGCTGCAGCCATGGCAAAGGCTAATCCGCCATTCTTACCGTTGTCCACGCCACCAGTTTCCGGCAATCCGTCGCCATACGAGACGTTCATGTGCCCGGCATAACGGTAGAAATGATAGAGACAGGATTGCAGGGTGTGCTCGTCCACCTCCACGCCGCACTCTTTCGCAAGGAGCAGGAAGGTAAGGCTGTGCACACCTGCCGCATTCATGTGTCCACCCGCCATGTAATCATAGTTGCAGCCGCCACGACCCATCCAGGAACCATTGTATATCGTCTCCTTCAGCCGCTCCATCATGCTCTTAATCGCCGGCAATACGGAGGCATCCCCTGTGCGCAGATAATATTCGCAGACTGCCGGCCCGTTGTAACCGATACCCCAGGGAGAGTCCCCGCTCTTGCCGCCTGAAAGCTTGCCACTGAACCAGCCGCGGACCACAGCGAGATCCTTCTCTTCACCCGTGGAGAGGAGAAAGAGCGCGGAGCCCCAGCCGCAGGGATGTGTCGCGAGGAAATCCGCGAAGTTACGCACGATCTTCTCGGACTTCGGGCAGTTGATCGGACCGGTTTCACTGTAGGCACCCAACACCGGAATCTTCACAATGACCTCTTCAGCCTTTGCCTTGGCATCCGCCTTGACCATCAGCTTGATCACGCCATCCTTGGCTTCGGCCTCCGTAATCAGGTTCCCCAGGATCGCTCGCGGATCAACTTCCTTGAGAACCTTCCCGTTGATGCTCTCGATGATTTGGCCCGGCTTCAGCTTACCTGTGGCTTCCGCAGGAGAACCTTTCTCAATGGTCATCAGATGCATGGTGAAGGCAGGCTGGCGCAATTCAATGCCAATACCGATCGGGCCGATATGGTCAATCAGATACCGCGCATCCGCCGCGCTGGGATAACTGTGAAAGAGCGGATAATCCTTGTAGTAGGGATCCTCAAATTTACCCGTGAGCCCCTCGGCGGCGAAAGCGTGACCGACAACGCCGCAAATGGCTACGCTACACAATACCTTCAACATGTTTCTTTTCTTCATCAACGTGATCTCCTTAAACTACAAAGAGGCGAAGTGAGTACTTCGCCCGTTTCGACTGAATCAATTGAATCGACTGAATCGATTCGTTCGAATTTTTCGAATCTTTCGATTCTCTCGACACTGCCCACTGCCAACTGCTACTGCCAACTGGCCACTGCTACTGCAGCACCGGTATCTTCTGCTCTTCCACCCAGACGTTCAGTGGCCTGAAGAACGGAATGAAATGATCGGGCTTCCAATTGTTCATCGGGAAGTTGGCGACCGCAATCGTCATCTTTCCACCCTTGAGGGATTCCAGAAGACTATTTTCGAGCTTCACGCCACGAATCCCCTGTTTACGCCAACCTACCACGCCTTCCTTGATCTCGACCAGCAGCTTGCCATTCACATACAGCGCGAACCCTTCGCCGGAGTTATCGTGGATACTCCCCTCCACGACGATACGATAGCGATACCCATCCTTCAACGGCGGCACCTCAATCGTCTTGCGCATCAGCAGGATATCATTTTCGACAATCGTCTTAGGCATCGGGCGCTTCAATGGATAGAGCGGATACTTGGCGAGCCACGTCAGGTTTGACGACACATTTTCATCGATTTTCATGCTAAACGGCGCAGGCCCACTCTTCCATCCCGCCTTCTTGACATCAAAATCAGACTGAGTCCAATTTGCCAAACCCTCAGGCACCGTGAAGGTGAAGGTGGGTTCAGGTTTGCCAGCCTTCTTCGCCTTAGGCGCAGCGGCGACCACAGGTGCAGTCTCGAGCGCAGAACTGTCTTCCTCCTCCTTGGCAGGCGCGCCTGCAGGCATGAGCTTGTACGGATTGTTCTTCACATCGAAACCAAAATAGTGCCACTCCGCGTTCTTGCTGTTCGCGCCAATAGCAGTCCAGTCATACTCCTGAATGCCTGCGACCTGATAATAGGCAACCACATCATCAATCACGTCATCCAGATATTCCGACGCTTTTGCAGTCTTTGCGGGTCCACCTTTGAGCGTGGCCTGCAACAACGGCTGTGTACGCGGATTGCTGACGAAGGCGGGCATGAGCCCGTCCAGCACCATCGGCTTAATCGCTGCAAGTGAGGCCGCCTGCTGCTCTTTTGTCGGCACGGGCTTCGCAGCCTCGGCAGCCATGTCAGCCATGGTTTTCGCTTCGCGGTCTGTTTTCGGAATCACCTCCGCCTCGCCACCCAGCATCTTCACCATGGCGCGTCCCATCGCTTCGCCCACCAAGAGATAGGTCTCCGGATTACGATTGTAGTGGTAATCCTGTCCCCGGGGTGACTCGCATACCTCACGCCAGAAATCGCGCGTATCCACAGAGGCCACGGTACCGGCAAACTCCGGATGCTGCTTGGGATCACCGACAGCCATCTGCGCCTCCCAGACGCCATTCCACGGACCCTTTGAGATCCGATAGCCATGGAAGCCTACGGTCGCGACAACCGCCTTCATCTTCGGTGCCTTAAACTCCTTGCGCAGATCAGTGATCAGGTTGACCAGATTCTTCTCATACGCTTCCTTTGTCGAGCCGCTGTCCTTGTGTCCCTGGAACCAGCCGAAGCCTGCAATCTCGTAGCCCTGTCCTGCGTAGCCGGGCACAACCTTGTCAATGTTTTCGAGCGTCTGGCGAACACCCTTCACCATCAAGCGATATTCCAACCCTTCCCACTCGCTGGCTGGCACCTTGTAACCGCTCGACGGCGGACGGAAGTCAAAGCCCAACGCGCGATTACCCATCGCCGTCTTGATGAGCAGAACCTGCTCATCATGGAAGGTTCCCATGACAAAGCCAAAGCCCACTTCCGGCCCGATCGACTTACCATTATTGGACGCTACACTCAACGGAGATCCTTTTCCCTCCGGAGCAACACGTGCTTCCTGGAAATAGACGTCGTTACGCACAGTCCATTTGTCTTGATCATCAATCAGGTACGAAAACATCGGATTCGTCTTGGCCAGCGGCAAGAGATCGCCCTTACCAACCAAATCAACCTGTTCCAACCAGAGCGCCGCTGATCCGCTCTTCAAGTAAGTGATCGCGAGCGGATACTTCTTGCCTGCTTCAAGTGTCACCTTTGTGATAACCGGCTTCGCGCCAATATCCTTCCGATACACTTCTTTTCCTTCGAGTAGCGCAACAGCATGCGTGCTCTCTTCAAATCCAACATGCATCGTGTAGGTTCCTGTGACCGGCACGTCAATCTCCGCACTGACACCGAGGGTTTTCCCTGGCTTCAGCGCGGGCAACTTTTCCGATACCGTCCCCAACGCCACGGAGACCTTCTCACTGCCGACACTCGCCTTTGCGCCGTAGACACCATGCTTGGCGAGTGCAGAGACGCCTCCCCAGATCCACTTGCAGGCGGACTTCGATCTTCCAGAACCTGCCGACATTTCACCCGGGATGACTGCAGGATCAGCCGAGAGGAATACGGTCGGGAACTCCGGCCGCGCCCCGGTGATATCGCCCATGCCAACCATGTTCGACTGCCCGGCGAGAATATAGACCTTCACCGGCTTCTTGGCGTCAACTGGCTTATTATCCGGCTTAGGCAGGTTGAGCGGAATCGTTGCCGCCTGCAGGGTCGCGCCTGTGAGGGCTATTGAGAGGCCAGCTAAGATAGATTTCATCATGTTCATTTTCTTGTGCTCCTTTTAAAATTTTTGGACGTGGGACGTGGGACATGGGACTTGCAGCACGGATCACTGCCGACTGCTACCCTGGCCACCGTAGCCGTATCCGCGAAGGTGGCTGCCCACTACCGACTGCTTACGGGTACACTGTCCCAATAACCTTATCAGCTGCGGCTTTCATTACAGAGTCCTCTTTCCAGTCGCTGATCTCAACAGGGGCGCTCTGGCCTTTGATGGCTTGAGGTTTCGTCACTTGCGGACCCAGCGCCGAATTGGGAACTGTGTAGATAAACCAAGGATCGGGACAGGCGAAACCGGTCTTCCAGCCATTCGCGAGGGCAGAGAGCTGCTCGCCATAATGAACGCCCTTGGCTTCCAGCGTTGTCTTTGCGCTCGCCACAAACAAAACACCCTTGAAGGTGTTGGGCATAAAGGAAGCGACCATCGTATTGTACACCTGCACCGCATCGGTCTTTACTTCGCCATTCAAATCAGGGTAGCCTCCCCACGGACGTCCATCCGGCGGTGCTTTCATCTCCATTAGAGAAGGGACATACTCGCTCCAATACTTTTTCCACGCGTCGATATACCGCTGTACATTCTCAGCATAATACTGATTGCCGGGCTTCAAGCTGGCTAATTGCTTGTAGTCCCCCATCAGGCTCGGTGCGAGCGCAAGCGAATCCGGGGTCATCCAACCTTTCAGCGATGGATCTTCGCCCTCCTTGCCAGGGGTAGCGGTCTGCATAAAGACAATACCCACGGGCTTGCCAGTCTTGGCTGCGATGCGTTCACCCAGAAGCGCGGGGAAGTCGGAAGCATCCTCCCAGAGCGAGGCATACTTGTTCTCGGGTGTCGAAGAGACCGACACGGTAAAGCGGAGTGGACCATTTGAACGACGGTCGCTCTTGGAGCGGCGCGTCATCATCCGAACGGGGACGCTACTGGCTTTTGCTGCGATTTCCTTCTTGTCCTTCTTGTTCTCCTTCTTTGCGGGGCTCGCACTGAAAGCGGCCACATACCAGAGATCGCCGATGACCACGTTGGTGCAGACACGTGTGTGGGCGATCTTGCCATCTATCGTGAAGGTTGCCTTCAGTGTCTTGGGTTCTGCACTGGCCGCCATGGGCGGTAACGTGACTTGCCACTCCTTCATGCCTGCTGTCACGGGGATCGTCTTTTCCACACCAGCAAAGCTGAACTGGACCTCGGCTTTACCCTTGGCCTCGTAGCCCCAGTCATGAATCGTAGAACCCCAGATGACTACGGGCTGATCAGCCTGAAGCACCACATTATGGACAAACACGCTGCTGAGCAACGGCATCTTGCGATACTCGTACGTCAGTCCGATCGAGTTCGGATCCACCTTCTTGCCATCCACAGCCAAAACGCCACCCGGCCAGGTCGTCGAGGTGACCAATTGATTGTCAAAATAGATGAAGGGCGTCAAAGGAACCATCGCATGGTTGTAAATGTTCGGCTGGAAGCCAATGCCGCCGGTACCGTACGAAACGCCACGCGGGGCTTTCACCTTGGGTGAGGTGACAATCAGCTTACTACCCTCAATCTTCACCGTAGCCGGACACCAGACCCGGTCTTCACCGGCCAGGAAGAAGAGCTTCACCTGTTTCTCGCCTTCAGGAACAACCTTCGGCAGAGCAAGACCAGCCTTAGAATTGCTACCCGTTTCTGCGACGACCAATCCGTCTTCAGCGTTTTCCAACTCGACAATCAGTTGATCGCCCTTTACGGTATAGGACTTGAACATCGGGCCATCTGCAACCACCTTCTTGCCATAGTCGTTCTTCAGTGCGTGCAGGGCAAGCCGTTGACCGGAAAGTGTCTTGTTGGCGTAATGAATCGCCCCTTGGATATCAATCTGGCTCGCCATACCTGTATTCGGAATGTCCCGTGCCAGCCACGTACCCAGACGCATCTCGGCCGTCCCGTCGATGCTCGGCTCAGTGGCAGTACCATTACCTGGACAATAGAATTGGTTGAAGTAAACAGGCATCTCCGGCCGGTTCCACATGAGGCGCCAACCACGAATCATGCTGTGCAGATTGTTGTAGTACACGAGTCCTTCGCCCATATTGGCATAGCCCTGATTCCAGATGCCACCGCGCAACGCATACGGGATCATCGGATTTAGACGTGCATTGAAAAGCCACGTCGCATCGCGATTGCCTTCCATATTGCCAGGAACTTTTTTAGAAATCGCCTTGCCTGCCTTCACATCAGTCTCCACCTCGGCATAATATTTTCCCCATGCAGCCTTATGCTCAGGCGAGTTCGGATCGGTTTCCAGCACCTTTTGGTAAATAGCCTTTGTATAGTCATCCTTTCCATCGCGAAACCCGACGCGGGGGGTCCAAGCCTGGATAGAGGTCTGACTGAACGAGCAATTCAAGATGCCGATCGGCACATTCACTTCTTTGAATACATGGTAGGCAAAGGAATAGGCGATGGCACTCATGTCGCCAGCCACAGACTTCCATTCGGCTGTAGCATGTTCAACCGGATGCAAGACCGCGTACATATTATTGATCTTTGCCTCACGAATAACAGGATCCTTCTCCTTACCTGCCGCGACGCGCTCGGCGATCTGCTTCTGTAACAGGGCGACATCTGACTTGGGTGCTGCTACCCACTGCATGTTCGATTGGCCAGAGGCAAACCAGACCTCGCCCACCAGGATGTTCTTGAGAACCACCTTTTTACCAGGCTCCTGGATCACCATCTCTGCCGGCTCGAAACTCGCCTTCAGCGGATCCAGTTCCACCATCCACTTGCCATCTTTGCCAGTTTTAGCGCTCTTTTTCTGTCCAGCGAACTCGACCGTCACTTCAACGCCTGGCTTACTCCAGCCCCAAACCGGAACCTTCATGTCGCGCTGCAAGACCGCGTTATCACAGAATGGCGCCCCCAATTCAATCGCCAGTTTAGTGGTTGCCACCGCGACCGTCGCCTCCAATTTAGCGCTCTCGGCCTCTTCATTTTCCTGCGCCTGTAGAAAGGCGGGCAAGCTCAATACGGTTGCCGCGGTAGCGACGAACGCAACGCGGATGAATCGGGTCCTCTGCTTCTGCATGTCATTATCCTCTTTTATGTCTTAAAATTACAATCCCCAAAGTGTATTAGTATGAAGGATTCGACGGTAAAAGGCAATTTCAAAAAGAGGTGACAAAAGAGGTGACAAGGGGGCAGTTCTACAGTTCTAAAATTCTAAAGTTGCGGACGGAGGCTGGTACGCAGCCAGGGAATTCCTTTACGAGCCACGTCGAGCGGGTCAGCAAAGAGATCACGCCAGATCTTCGTCGCTGCCGCCAGCCCGGGCAGGGAGCGGCCAAAGGCCTCCAGGACATACCAATCCTCATAGCCGATGTCGTGCAAGGCGGCAAAAACCTCCTGCCAGGGAATGTGATCCTCTCCAGGGATGCCCCGATCATTCGCACTGCAATGGACATGACGGATGACCCCTCTCCCCTGCCCAAGGATAGCCTTGGCCATATTTTTCTCTTCAATATTCGCATGAAAGGTGTCGAACAGGACGCCCACGGCGGGATGGTTCACCCGCCGCGTGAAGACCGCAGCATCCTGGAGGGTGTTGAGTAGATAACACTCAAAACGGTTTAGCGGTTCCAGCGCGAGCGTGATGCCGCACGCCTGCGCTTTGTCAGCCACAGCCAAGAGGACCTCAGCCGCACGTGCAAGCTCGGCCTCTGTAGGACCGTTCCCTGAGAATTGCCCGATCGTCTGAAACATCGGCCCGCAGATCACGGTCGAGCCCATGGCGTGCGCGCAGTCGAGGAGCCAGTTCAGATGGTCCACCGCGCCCTGGCGCTGCAGCGACGACTCACTGACCGGATTCTGCTCCGGTGTGACGAATGCCATAGAGGAGGTCCGGGCAAGCCCCAGATCATCGAGTACCCTTCCCAAGTCGACGTAGTCAGCGACCGTGCCTTCCATGATGGGAATCTCGATGCCATCCGCCCCTGCATCTTTCATCACCTGCAATAACCGAATATCTTCCTTCGTAATCCGTGTCGCAAACAAGAGTAGATTGATGCCAATTTTCATGAGCCTTACTTCTCCTCCGGTACACCCAGTTCCTTCAAGGTGCTCCGCATCCACCCCAGGGACTTTTCAATCATCGGACCCCCTGCGCCTTCGCACTCCATGCTGAGTGTGCCTGTATAACCGTTATCTCTGAGGATGCTGATCACCGTCTTGATGTTGTCTGCATTCACCCCGTCACCGATCGCGCAATGGCTGAGCGCAATACCAGTCGCATTCCCTCGCACAAGGGCAGCAAGGGATTCCGAGACGTCCTTGACATGCACATGACGGATCTTCTTGATAAAGCGCTTCGCAAATTCCACCGGACTCTGTCCGGCGATGAAACTGTTCCCCGTATCAAGGTTCAGCCCCAGCCATTTGGAATCGCAGAAGGCCAGCATCTTTTCCAGCATGTCAGGCTTGGTTGTGAAATAGCCGTGCACTTCGATATTGATATAGATTTCATAAACTTCAGCCACAGTCAAAATCTGCTCATACGACCGCTTCATGAGATCCATGGCCTCCTGGTCGGTCAATCCTTCCGGCTTGTGCAAGCCGTCCGTGGTCGCGATATTCGTACACCCTGCTAGCTTGGCCCACGGCAACGTCTTCAGCACATAAGGAACACCGTACGTCGGACCGTCCTTGCCCGAAAGGGGGAAGGCGGCATCCACTTGCGAGAACTTGACGCCATACGTCGCCATCTTATTCTTGAGCATCAGCGGGTCTTCGTAGAGCGCCACATGCGGCTGATAACCCAGTCCATGAATCCAGCTCACGCCGTCAATCAGGCCGCATTCAATGTTGTGCACATCATTCTTCTGGGCCCATTGCAGGCAGGATTCGAAACTTCGAAAGCTCGTATTAAACGCATCTGTATGAAAACTGATCTTCATGAACCATTCTCCTGTTTATTACTCCAACCCTACTGACCACAACACCCCTTGCCGGAACAGCTGCTTCGTCGGCTCGTTGAACGCCTTCGGACAATGGCCCAGCGCGCAATGGAAGGTACGCCCCTTGCCCGGCTTCAGCACAAAGGCCAGCGGATATGTCTTCTGATCCACCTTGGAAACCGCCGAGGCCAGCACCTGGATATCCCCTGGTCCTTC
>CAMBQV010000011.1 GCA_945870145.1 Akkermansia muciniphila | reverse complement strand
GCGCAACGTACGGGCGGGGACGCCCGTACGCCACGCCCACGGTGCGCAGGCGTCCGCGCCTGCGCAAAGTACGGGCGGGGACGCCCGTACGCCACGCACACGGTACGCAGGCGTCCGCGCCTGCGCAAAGTACGGGCGGGGACGCCCGTACACCTCACTTTTACCTTTCCACGTCCACTTCCACTTCCTGCTTGCCTTTTTCCTGAATAAAGCGCAAAATATTGAACGCTAAAAAGGGTGTTTATTTTAGGTGTGCTTATTATGAAAGAAAATCTACAAAAAGGATTTACTTTAATCGAGTTGCTGATGGTCATTGGGATTGTCGGCCTCTTGGCCGCTGCCTTGATTACAAACATGACGAGTGGCATCGCTGGGGGGCAGAAGTTGAAATGCATGGCAAACCTCAAGAACCTTGCTCAAGCCGTCTCCAGCTATACCACGAGTCAGTCTGGCGATGACGATGACCAGCACATCCCTACAGCAGGATCCTTCGAAACCAGTCACCTCGGGAGCGACCTAGAGACAGTCTATTTCTCTTCCTCAGCCGCTTGGGTCTCTTGGACTCCAGCGGGTGGCGGCGAATGGCCCTACAAACCTGGCTTGACAGAATCAAAGGAAGACTCCATGAACGCTTCCACCTTCGCCGACACGACGCTTGCCTTTTTCTCCATCACGAACGGGGTGCTCTGGTCTTACATCGGAGGGGATGCGAGTGTTTATTTCTGCGGAACTCACAAAAAAGTTTTGGAGGCTGCTCCGGTAAAGCGAGTTTATCGCTCCTATGTGATGAACTACTACTTTGGTTATCATGACAAGCCTAATAAACCCAAATACAAGCATCATCATCACAGGAACTTGGGGAGCATAAATCAATCCGGCACCGCAGCTATTCGGGTCCTCTTCGCAGAGTTACCTGGGCAAAAAGATCAAAAAGGGGTCTTCACTGGAGAAACATGGGGTGACAGTGTTTTGAATCCTGGCGACAGTAATTTGGCCCCTGACACGAATAAAGATGAATACTTTGGCTTTAATCATAGGGTCAGCAACCGGTGGGTTGCCAACGTCGCGTTTGCAGATGGTCATGTGGACGGCGTGGTTCAGCCTGCTGTGCGGGGTTCAGACGGTAAAGCAAAAGTCGATGTCGCCGACCTAATAAATCTCACCAAGCAGATGTGCAACGGAGAAGAAATTGCTATCGATATTCGCAAAAAGATGATGTAACCCTTTTTGTGAGAAAGAGCGAGCTATGAATATACTCAACCCAATTTTTAAACCTAGCTGGAGCGGTTGGCTTATTGTGTGCCTAGCCCTCCTGAGTTTTCCTGTGCTTGTAGCGCAAGGCGCTGCCTCGGCTGCTGATAAAGGTCGTGATCTGTTTTTTGATGACTATAGTTTGACAGCGGACGGCACATGGACGCATACCGGGGCTACAACATATAACGGATCCCAAGAGGGTACCAACCATCAACATAAATCAGGATGGTCCCTTGAGGAGATGCGTATGGGCCGTATAACAGCAGGGACGAGCATCGCGCCGGCCTTAAACGGCAACACGTATGTCCCTGACATCAATTATTGTGCCTATTTTCGGAATCTGTCTGGAGCGAAAATGGAGTCGCCCATTTTTACAAATGGTGTTACTACGTTCTCGTTTGATATTGTGGCGGCCTCTACTTTGGGCGTAGCGGCCAGTATTAAAGTCTATATTGCGACAAATGTTGTGAGCCCCATACCCACCAACGCATGGGTAGAAATAGGGTCTTTAGCGATCAGTTCAACCAATCAGATAACTTATCAGACAAACCTTAACTATGTGGGCTCAATCGCCATTCGAATTCAAAGAATGAACACCCTCGGCAGCAATCCGGATTTGCCTTATGTGGTTATTGACAACGTCCAGGCCTTGGAGCCACCGCCGGACTGGTCTTTTGCAGCACCGATCTATGATCTGAATCCGAATGAAGGGAGATATTTTTCATTTGATGACTATAATCAGACAAATGGAGCGACGCCCACATGGCAGCATATTGGGACTAATAATACAGCAGGCTCACAAAAAGGAACCAACCATCTTCATATATCAGGATGGGTCTTTTCTGATATTCGTATGGGCCGTTTAACATCAGGCTCGAGCATTGGGCCGGTTTTAAATGGTAACACGTATGTGCCCAACACAAATTATTGTGCTTATTTTCAGAATTTGATTGGATCGAAAATGGCGTCGCCTATTTTAACTAACGGCGTGGGTACGCTCTATTTTGATATAGCTCCTGTCGCGACTATTAGCCCAGCGGCCATTATTAAAGTCTATATTGCAACAAATAGTGCTGAATTTTTGTTACCCATACCTCCAGATTCGTGGTCATGGGTGGAGATAAGCTCTTTAAGCCTCGGTTCCGTTGCGACGAATCGGTATCAACAAGAAATCAATTGTAGGGGGCCGATTGCCATCCGAATTCAAAGAATGAACAACCAAGGCAGCAATCGTGATGTACCGATGGTAGCGGTTGATAACCTCCGTGTCTCTGAGCCGCCGGCTGACGTGATCATGTCCCATGGGCTCTCTCCCTTCAACGCCTATCCAAGCGTGAACACGAATATGGAAGTTCAGATCAGGATTGACAATATGCCGGGGCCTCATATTACAATAAGCGAGACGCGGACCAATGTCCTGATGGTCTCACGTTGGAACTATCTCAATCAAGTTACCCCCTGGGTGACCAATAAGATGACCTGCGTCAATATAGGGGACGGGCTCGGGAACGGCGAACTCTGGCAACCGGAGAGCGCCCTGCGCGCCTATTCTGACGCCGGGAATCTTGAATATTTCTTTGTATGCCATTTTTACGGTGCTTACTACCAGTCAAAGGATTATACCGTCTATCCGGCAGTGACTAACACCGTGTCCGAAAAAAAATCGCCTCGGGTCTACTCTGCTGCAGGGATGACCTCGGGAAGTAGCGCAACAAACACCCCCTTTGTCTTCTCCTTGCGTCTCTTCCCGTCGAGCCATGACAAGGTCAAAACGGTTCTCTTCGTCAATGGTTCATCCACAAATCAGATTTTGGAAATGGAGCTCAGCAACACCAACCGGTGGCAGGCCAAGTACGACATTGTGAATCACCCAGGGGTGACGAATCTCCTCTGGTATTTTGAGGCGACCGGCGCTTATACCAATGCCTTTCAGACGACCACGAACAAAGTTTACTGGCAGAATATGAGTACCACCCGTATCCAGAACGGGTCTCTCCCGTACGGGGATAACTGCGGACTCACCAACGCCACCATCACGAGCCGGACAAATGACTGGTTCGGCGTAACCACGGTTCCAGGGGAGTCCAGCTATGTCCTCTTTACGCTCGACACCGAGAAGACGAACTATATCGCAGGCCGGGGTGAATACCAGAATTTTAATGGGTGGAACGCGGGGGACACTCCAAAGAATTACTTTACCGACTCAGCAGACAAGTATCCCAAGACCGCCTTTTCGCAATCCTTCTCGAATGGTTGGTCGCAAAGTTTTGCTTCTGCCAAAAGTAATTATTTTAAGCAAGGCTCTATTTATACACCCGTTGAAACCTCTGCTTTGCGAACAGGTCCCGAGCCAATTTTAAACTATTCCGAATGGTACGCGGGTGTCTTTCAATATGTGGTGGAGCGAACCGCGGGAAATACGGAACCCAACTATATAGGCACCGAGAACCAGCGCCGAAATCTAGCAGTCCGACTCTTTGGCAAAAGCGCACCCGCAGGCGATGGTTATTTACAAAATGACGCCGCTCAGTGGCCGAACCTCCACGGCATTGGAACCTTAACCTATGAGGCGCGTTTAAGTCGACCGCTCCCCCAAAACATGCTTGATTATAGCATGAACGCAATATGGCGTATGACTGACATGCTCCGCTCGAATTATGTTATACGATCATCGATGAAGGTGGATTCTATGTCACCGGAGGCGCCCTCGATGTCTATGATCGCTTATTATCGAAGCATGTTGATGTTCTATGAATACCGGATTACCCAGACGACAGACAGTCGTGATACTCCTGTGGGCACGAGCACCATTGATACTAACTTTAATAAGCGTATCAAACATGAAATATGGAAATGGGACGGGACATTGACTCCTAAGCTGCTTGCCTCTGTCGTTCGGACAGCAACTGGAGCTGAAATAAACTGGGATGCTCAGTTGACGACGTTGGACGCTGCTACCTATCCCACGAAGTTTCATGTGTACAATCCGTCTTCCACGGAGACAGCTATACAGGTTAACTTCAATCAGACGGATATTACAGGCTGGACACTCTCAAATGGCGCAACGAATGTTGGTGCTGTTGTAATGGACCCAAACTCGCCCATTCAGTATGGCTCGTATGGTTTTCATTCTGCAGATTGTGCTCTTAGAGTCCCCAAAATAGAGATCGCGGATCTTACCCCCTCTACATGGGCGACCAACACCTTTAGTTCGATAGGTATAAACAGTACTGAATGGTTCGTGATGCCCAATAAATATGTAGCGACCACCAATTTCTTGTCCGCAAGTACATCAACACAGGTGAAGCTCTATACCGGCACAACAACCGGTGAATGGACTCAATTTGCGACCCACACGATCACCGACTATAACTTCCAGACGTTTTCAGCAACAACCAATGACTGGAGGGACCGTCTTATCCGAATCGCGGTGGATGATGATGATGATATTGCCCTGGATGGTATTCATGTGACGAGCTGGCGTGCGAAGACCGACCCCATCACCGCCGATGAGTGGAAGATCACTGAGGGCTGGGTGAATTATGATACGACCAACCAGTGGTATGCCCATCTGGATTCTTCCCAGGCCGATCCAACTCGGATTCAAGGTGTCCGTTCCGAACAGGTGGAGGGTATTGGCTCGATTCTCTTTGGCTACCGCGTAACAGACGGACCTGCGAAATTGAAGATTCAATACACGCAAAGCGTTTCTCCTGGAGATACTCTCGTCGGATGGGTTGATATAACCAACTTAACCTTTGATGTCACCAGTGGTTGGGTGAACGTCAACTTATACCTCGGGATTCTGGCCGAGACTAATATCTACGTACGGTTGATCAATGATCTCACCCACACGAACAAGTCGGTCATCGACTTGGACAATATTACGATTTGGAACAACCCCACCAATTCGCCGAAGGACTGGGTTGCTTACAACATGAAGATCACGTCCGCGGAGACCAACAACTGGTGGTTGGATACAAATATCTCGGGATACATGAACAACCGCATGACAATCGGAACCCATCCGGATCGGCCGATGACGAACCACAATCCCTATATCATGGCACCACGTCTGACCCGTGGACTCGGAACCATCTCCTTCCTTGCTCGCGCCTTTACAGCCAACTATGCAGCAGGGCTCCCCACCCCCTCAATCTCACTTTATGTTACGACGGATACGTGGAATAGAGATAAACCCGACGGAGAATGGACATGGCTCGCGACATTTCCCAATATTACCAATGCCTTTTACCGTCCCTTCTCCTATAGTTATACCAATTTGCCGAATACCATCAAGGCAGTCAAGTTGGTGGTCGATGGTGTGGCCCCTCTAATTGGCACCCCTCAGCGCATCGGTATTGATGAAATCGTCTTGACCGAGGCGATCTACCCTCGCTTCGATATCACTGGCGTGAAGTTGCTTGTACCCACGTCTCTTGGCCCCACAGAGACTAAACAGCCTCTTGAAGGCGAGGATATTGGCATAGAGGCTCAACTCACCAACATCTTGCTGGATCCGAAAAATATTGTAGTCAAGGTCGCTTACGTCGTGGGGACCAACACGTGGGGAGGCGTAACAAATGTCCCAACCCATGTTGAAAAGACTTTGGATTGTGTGGATGTGCCCAATCAAATTTACCGTATAACTGGCGATTTTATGATTACGGGTATTCCCGAGCAGGAGAAGTACTCGGTTGTCCAATACATAGTCTGGGCAGAGTATAACAGAGCAGGTAGTTCGACTAAATATGTTATCTCCCAGTCTCCGGAAACCTCGGATCACTTTGTGAATCCCTCGTGGTACTTCCCTGTTGACTTTAACAGGGTGGGTAACACCTCTACAGGCGCGCTCAAGACGACGTGGTCGCCCTATTATATCGTCTATGATGTACCTCCTGGAGCGGTCTGGATCAATGAGCTGAACCTGAACGAGGATGACGCGCTTCTGGCACAGAACCACAAGGTCTTCATGAACCCCTACGTTGAAATTGCTCAGCCCGCATGGATGAGCTTGCAGGGGTGGACGGTAGAAGTGTTGAACAAGGATCGTTATATATGGCGGACCGATCTCTTAAACTCCTCTACAATTGTCTCGCCTGTGCTGGACTATGGAAGTAAGTATGGGCTCTTTGTGATAGGGGCCCCCGACCTCGAGGCCATCAATAACAGACCCTCCTATCCGCCGCTCTCTACCACTTGCGTTGTGCATAAGGCCGTGTGGTATATGCAAGGGAAAGAAAGCTTCTATCCAGGGAGTACGGCTGCCCAATTCTATCCGGGAGGCTATCGTCTGAAGCGTCCGATGGGCATGTATGAGCAGTCGATCGCCTACGATTACAATCGTCAAGTCGTCTCATGGGTTACAGGTGTTCACTTTACAAACGCGGCGCCCTCTTTTAGTTATGTGGGACGTGAAGACTTCAATGGTTCGCTCGCTTACACGGGGAAAGTGAATGTCACAGCAGGTCGCTACGAGCGTACAGATAACACAAACTCTTGGCAACAGGGGGTGGGACCGCTCAACTGGACGCCTGGTGAGAGAAATCTAGGACAAGAGTTCCCTGTAGCCCCAATGCCCGGGGGCTCGAATGTGCTGATTATTTCCACGCTTCTCTCGAAAGATCGATTGACGCACGGTTGGCAAAATGGCGCGCAAAAGAATCCACTTATGTTTAAGATGAAAAAAGGGCAAGCCACTAATTTCAATTATGTTGCCGACTCTTGGTTCCGCTTCTACAACGTGTTCTCTAACAATGTGCAACTCCTCTCGCCGACCGATCAGAAAGCGATCACAAACTATACGATCTCGTTGGTGGATGTCCAGACCAACACCACGTTGGTCGCTGAATTGTGGCTCGCCCCTCATGTGACCAATTTTGTACAAACCGCAGACCAGATCGCTTGGTTACGGCAGTATAATGACAAGCCTCTTGCGCCCAGCTATTTTGAAACTAGCACGCTTGGACTTCAGGAGGAGTATTGGCTAAACATGGATCCAACCCAAACCAATCGCTTCATTTTCAACCTAATGACTCCTGTGCCTAATCCTCCGTTTGGTTTATGGTTGACCTTGGAAATGGCAACAATCGATGGCAGTGGATACACCAATCGTGTCACTTTCTTGCGTGGCGACGCGGCTGTCAGTATCTGGCTAAAGGATACGGATCCGTTTAAGCCCTTGAAATCCATCCGGCAATATTCAATAGGTGCGAACTCCTTCGACGCCAACTTCCACGCGCGTACATTTATCAATGGCTTTACAAATAGCGCAGGCCTATTCAAGTTGTTTTTAGACCATAACAACCAATTTATTGCTACGCAAGAGCTAATCAACAACACCAACTCGCTTTTTGTTCCTTAATGGGAAAATAGCCGGACGAGGAGTCCAAGGATAAAGAGGGCGGTGGTACACAGGAGCGCAGTGCGCTCCTGTGTCGTTAGTGAGGGTCGAAGTCGAGGGTCAAGCTTCATAATGAAGCTCTAAGTTTAGTTGATTCAGGGTTGGAAGACAACACCGAAGTGAACAAGTGGGTTTCGTTTCCCCCTTGTCATTTTTCGGTAAATAGGTTGTCTTTTGTCATTAATGACGAATAGGGTTTCTTAACGCAAAAACCGCAAATTTTGCGGTTTTTGCGTTAAACCAAATGGTTAAGTATCAAAAAAAATCACATTAAAAGAGGAGTCGTTCCATGTTATCACGTGTCTATTCAGGCGCCGTGTATGGCGTCAATGCCTATTCGGTCGAGATCGAGGTCAACGCGGGCAAGGGTGAAGCGCAGTTTGTGATTGTCGGATTGCCCGATGCAGCGGTTCGCGAAAGCAAGGACCGCGTACTCACCGCCATGAACAACTCGGGGTTCCGTCCCATGATCGGGCGTACCACCATTAATCTTGCCCCTGCTGACATCAAGAAGGAGGGGCCGGTCTATGACCTGCCGATCGCGGCGGGGCTGCTAGCGGCCACAGGAGAGGCCGAAATGCCCAATCTCGACCAGTTCGCCTTGATCGGTGAATTGGCGTTGAGTGGCGAGGTACGTCGTGTCAGAGGCGTACTCCCTGTGACGCTTGAGATGCGTAAGCAAGGCAAACGTGGCATCATTGTACCTGCGGACAATGCAGAAGAGGCGGCCGTTGCCGAGGGCATTGAGGTCTACCCTGTCCGCCACCTGCGAGAGGCCATCGAGTTTCTCTCGGGGTCCTTGAAACTGGAACCCTTTCGCGTCGAGCTTTCCGAACTGATCCAACGTGAGCGCGGACACACCGAAGATTTCGCGGATGTCAAGGGCCAGGAGTCTGCCAAGCGGGCGATCGAGGTCGCGGTTTGTGGTGGCCACAATATCCTGATGATTGGCTCGCCTGGCGCAGGCAAAACCATGCTGGCGCGACGTATCGCCTCGATCCTGCCTGAGATGCATTTGGAGGAGGCGCTCGAAGCTACACGCATCCACAGCATCGCCGGGACGCTCAAGAGCCATCAGGCCTTGATCTTCCAACGTCCCTTCCGGTCGCCACACCATACCATCTCAGATGCTGGACTCTTGGGGGGCGGTGTCCATCCCTTGCCCGGCGAGGTGAGTTTGGCCCATCGGGGCGTCCTCTTCCTCGACGAACTCCCTGAATTTCATCGCAACGTTTTAGAGGTGCTTCGCCAGCCCCTCGAAGATGGCCATGTCACGATCTCCCGCGCCGCAGCCACCCTCGACTTCCCCTCCCGCTTCATGCTTGTGGCTGCGATGAATCCGTGTCCCTGCGGCTTTGCAGGGGACCCCAAACGCGAGTGCCGTTGTACCTCAACCAAGATACAGGCCTATCGCAACAAGATTTCAGGTCCCTTGCTGGATCGCATCGACATCCACATCGAAGTGCCCCCGGTGAATTACGACCAGATGAGCACCTTAGGTCGCGGTACGCCCTCTGCTGAGATTCGGGATCGCGTCGAAACCTGTCGCCGGCGACAACGCGAACGCTTTGCGCGCAATCCCAAGATCACGTGTAATGCAGCGATGTCAGCGCGCGATGTGCAGGACCATTGCGTCCCTTCGGAGGAGGCAGCCGAGTTGCTCAAAATGGCCATGACCGAGTTTCATTTCAGCGCACGCGCGTATGATCGCATCGTCAAAGTCGCCCGCACCATCGCCGATATGGAGGGCGCTGAAGAGATCGGCCCCGGCCATATCTCCGAGGCGATTCAATACCGTTCCCTCGATCGCAGCATTTGGATGTGAGGGGAAAGTGGCAGTTGGCAGTCGCAGTCGGCAGCCGGCAGCCGGCTTCGCTTGAGAGCTACGCCGCGCCAGGGTTGGCTTGCGTCCTGGAATCCTAATGTCCTGATGTCACGTGCTGCAAGTCCCAAGTCTCAGGTCTCAAGTCCTGAACCCTGACAGCAAATCTTACAGCCAGGCGCAATTGAGGACGCAGAGGCCGTAGAGACAGGCGGTCTCGGTACGGAGGACACTCTTGCCCAGGCTGACGGGGAGCGCTCCTGCTTCCAAGAGCTGGGCAAGCTCCTCTGGCGTGAAATCGCCTTCCGGTCCGACAAACCAGCCTGCTTGGACAGTGGGCAGTTGGCAGTTGCAGTTGGCAGTTGGTAGGAGATATTCGCGCAAAGGTTTGGCATCTGGTGTGAGGGCGGCGACAAAGGTCGGCGTGGTTGCCTTGACCAGCGCGAGGCTTTCGGTGAGCGAACAGGGCGGAAGAATCTCAGGAAGCCAGGCGCTTCCGCACTGCCGTGTCGCCTCCTCTGCAATGCGCATCCAGCGATCAACTTTTGCGTCACGGTCTTCGGACTCAATACGAACGATCGTGCGAGCGGAAACAACAGGAACAATCCGTGCGACACCCAACTCCACTGCCTTCTCGATGGTCCAGTCCATGTGCTTCCCTTTGCTGACACAGGCAAAGAGGGTCAAGGCGCAGGCGGGTTTGGCATGAAACACAACGGGCGCAATAGTTGAGAGCGTAAGGGCGTTCTTGGCGAGATCAGCCACGGCGGCTTGCCGTGTGCGTCCCTGGCCATCAAAGAGCTGAACCTCATCACCGGGCTTGACGCGGAGGACCGTCTGCAAATGATGCGCCTCCTCCTTGCCGAGCACGCAGGTGGCGGCGAGGAGTGCTTCTGTTTTGACAAGGTGGCGGTGCATGGAAGTAACAGTAGGCAGTAGCAGTGGGCAGTATTACCAAGCTTCGAGTTTCAAGTTTTCACTTTTAACTTTTAACTTTCCTGAGCGCATCACGGCGCTCAAAGAAGCGGTCAGTCTGCTTCTGGAACTTGCGGGCCTCTGGGAAATTGTCGGGCGTGAGGGTTGCAGCAAAGGCCTCGAGCGCCTTACGTTGACCACCGCCAAGATTCTGCGGCACTTCAACCTCGATGCGCACATGGAGATCGCCATTGCCGCCTTGCAAGCTGGGCATACCCTTATCGCGCAACCGGAAGACCTTACCGGTTGCGGTCCCTGCCGGAAGTTTCAGGCGCGCATATCCTTCAGGGGTCGGAACATCAATGTCGCCTCCTAGCGTGGCAAGTACAGGTGACACATGAACATTACAGGCGAGGTCGTCGCCATGACGTTCAAAGACCTCATGGTCGCGCACATGGAGCACAACATAGAGGTCGCCATGTTCGCCTCCGCGTGAACCGCTCTCACCTTTGCCGGTGAGACGCAAACGGGAACCCGTCTCAACACCCTTTGGAATCTTAAGCGTGATATGGCGTGGCGCCTTGATACGTCCTGTGCCTTGGCACTTGCGACAGGGGTTCTTGACGATGCTTCCCTCGCCGTTGCAGATCGGACAGGCATGGCGCATCTGGAAGAAGCCATTGCCTTGAACTACAAAGCCATGTCCATTGCACTGCTTGCAAGACTCGCGAGACGAACCCTCTGCCGTGCCGGCCCCCTTGCAGGTTTCGCAAGTGTCGTTGACCGTAAGGTCCACCTGACGTTCGGAACCAAAAACGGCCTCCTCAAAATCAATCTCCAAGTCGAAGCGCAGATCATTGCCGCGCTGGGGCTCATTCGGGTTGCGCGAACGGCGACGTCCACCACCGCCTCCCCCGCCAAACATATCCCCAAGTCCACCGCCAAAGACACTGCCCAGAATATCCTGCAAATCAATGTCCTGCATGTGGGTGAAGTCACGTCCAAAGTCAAAACCCCCTGAACCAAAGGAGGATTTTACGCCCTCGTGTCCGTACTGATCATAGCGTTGACGCTTGGCTTCGTCGCTCAAAACTTCGTAGGCCTCGCTGGCTTCCTTGAATTTTTCAGCAGCATCCTTGTCGTTGGGATTGCGATCAGGGTGGAACTGCATCGCCAACTTGCGATACGCTTTTTTAATCTCATCCGCGCTGGCTGTTTTACTCACGCCCAGCACGACATAGTAATCACGTTTCGTTGCCATAAGTAGAGTTCTCTTAAAAATCAGGAGCTAATATTATTGAGCATCTGCTTTGCCAGAGGAGACAATGACCTGAGCAGGACGCAGGAGGCGGCCAGAGAGGCTCCAACCCCGCCGAAACTGTTCGATCACCTCATTCGCGGGAATCGTCTCCGAGGGCACTTGTGAGAGTGCCTCATGCCACTCTGGATTAAAGGGCTGGCCTTTAGCATCCACAGGAATCACATTGTTCTTCTCCAAGGTGGCGACAAATTGATCATACACCATCTTGATTCCCGCAACAAAGGGCGTGGTTGCATCCTTCTCTTTGCCAAGCGCAATGTCGAGGTGATCCACGATAGGCAGGAAGTCTGCAAGCAGTCCCTCGTTTGCACGCTTGATCCACTCCTCACGCTCGCGGATCTGGCGCTTACGAAAGTTATCAAAGTCGGCCATCAATCGCATGTAGCGATCCTTCATCGTGACAAGCTCTTCTTCAAGGGTGGGCGTGGCCACTTCTGGCACTGGGGCGCCTGCTTGGACAACCGGTTGCTCTTCGACGATCAAGGCTTCGGGGTTCGCCTCGCCTTCAGGGGTGAGAGGAACAGCCTGTTCACCCTTTTCGCCATTGTGCTGAGGCTTCTCTTCTTTATGATGTTTCTCGTGTTTGCTCATAAGCTATTCTACGGTCAATACGTTAGTAGGCTGCAAGGTCACCAGGTGATCCACCTGATAGCCATGCAGCCATGATAATAATAATGGGCTCTGCGTCTCTTCCGCCGGACGGGGCTAAATGATCTCGCACTTACCGCCCGCGCAGGCCACGGTCTGCGTGACCGTCGTATTGTCCTGGCGTTCGATCAATTGCGTATAGTCAACTGGCGCATACGAGCGGGTCAAATCCTCCCAGTGCTTACAGGCGCTGACGCGCTTGAGACAACGGGTGAGCTTGATCCGATCGCCTCCAAAATAGTTGGAGGCAAACTTGTGCGCTCGTCGGATCCAGTCCATCTTCGCCGTCCGAATCTCTTCCATGGCTTCAAAAACGCGTTTAGGATAAACTTTTGCCGTGGGCGTGTCAAGGTTTTCACCACGTCCCAAGACGCTGTCGCAGGCCGCCCAGAGGTTGTCGTTAAAGGCATGCATGCCATCCACGATCAAACCTGAGGCGAGAAGAGCTCCGACACCATAGTAATCCACAATCTCATCCGCTGTCAGCACTTCGCAGAAGGGAGCTTGTGGATAGTCCAAGTCGCCACCCTCCGGCAGGAGGGAGATGCCTGCAAAGGCATGACGATTATCGTAAATAAAGGACTCTACATGGTCCCACTCGTCATCCTTAACCGAGATGGTGTTGGAAACGTTGTGGCTCAACCACGGTTGTGCACAGAGTTCAAGGCGCTTGCCCGCATCAATCCAATTCTCCTTGGTCAACTTCACCTTGTTCAGCAGGTCGACGGCATTCACATCGCGCTTGGTGAGCGCATCCGGGCTTGCCGTGACGCAGAAGGTGAGCACCACATCCGTGCCGTTCGGATTCCAGACTGATTTTTCAACGGCCTTGGGGTTCTGTCCCTTAAAGAAGTCAACCAAGAGTTCATCTTCATTGGCTTGGGCGCGACGGAAGTAGCGCTTCGCATGGTGCGGATGAATACCCGAAGAGGTTCCAAGAATGCTACTCGTCGTGCCGGCGGGTTTAACGCAGGTGGCGCGTGCACAAGGGTTGATGCCGATCCGCTTGGCCACCATTGCGTTGACATCAAGAATATGTTGCGCCATCTCGCGCTGAAGCTTGGCATCAAAGGCGATGGCCGGATGTTCCATCATGCCGGTCATCGAGATACCGAGCAGGGCTTCGCGTTTGGCGATGCGCGTACTCACGTCGCCGAGATAAGGGAAATCTGTGTAGTCCGCCTGCAAGGTGCCAAGGATGGCGGCGGCATGACACGCGGCGCGGAATTTTTCAGCGGTATCCACAATACCCATGTTGATCTCGCAGAGGTTACAGAAGGCAAAACCGCTGACATTGTCAATCTGCGGATAGAGTCCAATTTCGCCGCACGGATTAAAGGTCATCTCCAGACTGTCAGTCCAGACGAAGCCGGGTTCACCAAACTCCTTCACGGACTTCATCAGCTTAGCGAACTGATGATGCGAGGTATTGTCGCGGAGCAAAATAGCGGAGTTGTTGGAACGGGCGCGTTGTGGATTTTCTGTAAACCAGTTGCCCGTCTTCGCTGTCGCCATCAGATCATCATCTGGCGAGAAGAGGCAGATGGTCGCGCTACGGCGGACACCGCCTGAAAGCACTGCATCCGAGGCATGCATCAAAATATCATAAGCATCCACGGAACGCAGGCGCGTATTGCCCTCTTCAATGCGTTTGTCAATCAAGGTCCGAATCAGCTCGATGCTCCGATGCAACGGTTCCGGTCCAGGTGCACGGCCCATGCCCGAGCCAATGGGACGTCCCTTTGCGCGAATTTGTGAATAGTCAAAATGAACGATCTTACCTGCATACTCTGGGAAGGGCTGATCTGCGACAAAATAACTGGAGAGTAAAACGCCCAGCGCATCGGACCAACCTTCAATCGTGTCTGGCACAATAAAGGTCGCATTCGCCCCCATAGGACGCTTCATGTCAGGCAACTTTTTAACATGATGGCTCTGCACCGAGAAGCCGACGCCACAGCCGCAGAGCAAAAGCCAGAGTGCCTCCTGGAAGAAGCGCGTCCGATCACAGTAGGAGGTGGTGCAGTTGTAGATACGCGCATGCTTGCGCAGGATGGGCTCGCCACCAAACTGCATGGCGCGCTGACTGCCCAATACCATGCGCTTCTTCATGGCCTCTTCACAGACCTTCAAGAGATCTTCAATATCCAAGCCTTTGGCTGAAAAATATTTTCGGTGCATGTCCATCACACGCTCGACCGCCTCTTCGAAGGTTTCCCGACGCATCTTTTCGGGTATGTAGCGACTGTATTTTGAGGTAAATACATAATTTTTCAGTGATTCAATACTCATAGCGCAAAAAATCCTTCCCCAAGACAAAAATCTTGTTGGACACACACAAGAAATAATTTCCAGTTTTCCGAAACAGGTCTATATATAGTATGTCTGAGGGCTGATGTCCACTATATTTTGTGGTTTTTCTGTAAGTCCTTGATTTTCAAGGAATTTGAAAGCTCCTTTTTTACTTTCGTTCCGAGCCTCTCTGGGGTATGATACGCGCCTTCTTTATCCGCCTAAAAAAACCTCGATTTTTTCTTGACAACGATTGCTTTATGAACTGCGCTTTTTCACCCCTGCGAGGACGTCTCGCGCCGAGCCCGACAGGTGCCTTGCACCTCGGAAATGCACGCACATTTATGATTGCGTGGCTCCGCGTCCGGGCAGCAGGTGGCACCCTAGTCTTGCGCATGGAGGACCTTGATCATCCAAAGAACAAGCCAGGCGCGGCTCAGGCTGCGCTTGAGGAGCTCCGCTGGCTCGGCTTCGATTGGGATGAAGGACCCGATGTCGGCGGCCCCTGCGCGCCCTATACGCAGACGGAACGCAAAGCCCATTATGCGCAAGCTCTGGCACAGCTTCAACAGCAGGGCCTTGTTTATCCTTGCATCTGCACACGTCGCGATGTAGAAACAGGCCAATCAGCACCTCACGCCGAAGATGGCCTTTACTATACGAGTGTTTGCCGCGATCGCTTTGCAAGTTACGAAGAGGCTGCGCAGCAGTTGCCTGTTGGACGTCTCCCCGCATGGCGCTTCCGTTGCACGGAGGGAGATGCGAACCGCGTCAGCTTTATTGATCTCTGTGCAGGCGTGTATGAACAGAATGTCTCGCAAGCTGTCGGCGACTTTGTATTGGCACGTGATCCGCACGGTGCAGGCTATATGCTAGCTGTCGTGGTGGATGATGCGGCAATGGGCATCACCGAGGTGGTGCGCGGCGACGACTTGTTGCCGGCCACGCCACGCCAACTACTGCTTTATCAAGCACTGGGCTTTACACCGCCCGCATTTCTGCATGTGCCGCTCGTAGTGAGCGAAGATGGACGTCGCCTCGCCAAACGCCATGGCGACACGCGTCTCTGCGCCTTGCGCGATGCAGGCAATACGCCCGAGAAGATCATTGGCTTGTTAGCGTGGTGGTGCGGCTGGGCTGCGTGGGGCGAGTGTCTTTCACTGCACGATCTTCTGCCGCGCTTCGATCTCGCCACGCTCCCGCGCACACCAGCGGTGCTGACGCCCGCTGTGAAAGCGTATTTGAATTGTGTGTAACCCTAAGGCTTAACGCGAAGCCCTGGGACGTGGGCGAAATGTTTATCGTAAGAGATGAGAATGGCACCTTGCTCAAGCGTCTGAGCAGCAATCCAGAGATCGTTCACGGGGATAGGGTGTCCAGCTTTCCGTAAGGCTACCACCACGCGTCCATAATAATCCGCCGTTTCGGATGTGACAGGCAATATCTCAACCGTGGAACGGGAAAGTAATTTTTCAAGAAGCGCCTGATTTTCCCGCACTTTGCTACCTATATAGAATCCGGCCTGTAACTCCCCGATAACAACGGTAGACAGGAAAACCCGTTCAGCCTTTGCCGCGTACTCCAATATCTGCGGATCTCCATTAAACAGTGCCGAGACAGCATTTGTATCGAGGAGGATCGTTTTCATTTCCAGATCCCTTCCTCAATTTCCGAAAAACACGCCGTGTTCTTTTGGAATTCACGAACCTCTTTATCAGACCATACCCCGCAGAGGTCAATGAACTCATCCCGATGATCTTTTTTTCGGGGTGCTGTGATTCCCAGGGCTACGGCAAGGAGCTCCTTAACCGACTGGTTCAAGCTCTTCTGTTGCTCCGCTGCATAAGACTTCAACTTATGTGAAAGTGTCGCGTCCAGCGCATGGACGGTCAGTGTTGTCATGATGATTCCTCCTAATGACTCATTTGTGATTTATTATGACTCATTTATGACTCACCGTCAAGTACGGGAATAAATACGAGGTGGTTTTTTTAGCATCCGAAAAGTACGCAAGGGACGAATGTGTTGAAACTGCCGCCTAAAGGCGGAACTCCAAACGGGGTGGCCCTATAACTTGCTATTCTGTTTTTTTGTGTTGCTCGGCTTGCCTGAAGCTACGAATCTCCTTTTTTTATAACCATACTTTACAATTAGTACTACTATTTGTGAAGTACGGTTTTTATGAAATAATTTCCATCATTCCAGTATTCCGGCATTCCATCCTTCCATTGAAGCTGGTCAGCCACAGCAAGAACTACGCTCGGAGGGGAGGAGTTTTTCGACAGCGGCGACGTGATAGGTGAGCCACAGGTTGAGGATAGTGGAGTCCACATCTGAAAGCGCCTGAACTTCCGTGAGATACTCTTTCGCAGGCAGTGCGTTGACAATCGCGGTGACCTCACTCGGTACCACGACAGCATCGCGCTTCTCAATAAACTTCGTGAGCGCATCTTTGGTCTTAGCCCATTGCTGAACGAGCTCTTGATTTTCCTTCTGCGGCGACGGATCATTCTCAAAAGATTTTCCAACCTTCTTGAAGAGTTCATCCAAACGATGGAGGCGCTCAGTCAAAATATCGGCCAGACGTTTACGTGCGCCAACCCTGCACGCCTCCTGAAAAGCAAACGCACTCAAATAACGGGAACGCACGACGCGGTGCCAGGCATCAAGCGCAAGGATGTTGCCGATGTAGGTGAGATTATTTCTGACGATCTGCGAAATGCTTGAGAAGTTATTGGGATTGTAGTTCATCGCGAGGTCGCGCTTAAAACCGGCACGTGCGACAAGCTGATTAGGCGTCTCGACATTACCACGCCAGATCTGTCCTGCGGGAATGACTGTCCCGAAGGCGATCTTCGCAGGTCCTACCAAGCCCCCCTGCCCGCCCAGGAAGATCGGTGGCTGTTTGAGCAACACGCCATTAGGTACATCGCCGATGAGCGAGGCTGTCGCCTTGTCCTGATGCGGGGTGAAGTTAAAGTGAATATAGGATGAGCCGATCTCGGAATGGTCTTTGCGGCTGGTGCCGCCAGCCATGAGCGCATCACAGAAGTTGATCAAGCTACCGGCCGTGACCCAGGGCAAAAAGACCGTCTGCTTAATTCCGACGCTGTGGGCAATCGAGGCGCCCTCTTCCAGCAAACACCCGGGCCGCACGTGCGAACAGCTTCCCGCCTTCGCGTCATCCAGGAAGGTCGACTCCTCAAAGAAGCCACCTGCCAGATGGACCCGCGCGCCAAGCTGACAGTTGTTGAGTGTGACGGGCGCTTCTGCACCGATCACACAGCCGGGGCCGATGGAAAGCTCCTCACCCGAGATCCTGCAGCCAGGATAAAAGACCACATCCGGCGCGATCCGCTCGAGATGCACCTCTGGTCCGACAAAAAGTGCGCCGCTGTCTTGAAGCTCATGCAGTGTATTCATGGTGTGTGTTCCTTTGTGAGGCTGTCCCTATTGGACGCTTCAGCGTGATGCGTCCAGTCCATTGTTGATTGCTTTTACTCGTTCAAGAAATCGTTGTTCATATTCACCCTTGGCCTCTTCAGAAAGCAAAGAATCACGAATCATTTCCACAACCTTTGCCTTTTGTGCCGACATACTTTTTAGAAGGGTTTTCGCCTGCTGCAGATCCATTTCGAAGCGAAGCGCTAATTCAATAAAATCAGGTGCAGAATAAAAACCAAGTGCACCATAAGCTTTGGATTCGAAATCGTCAAACAGATTAAGTGCCAAGGAAGATTCATTCTGAAAATGCAAGGAGGTGGCCAGCAAATCATACGCCGGCGTGAGCACAAAGTCGCCCAAGCCGGTCTCAATCAGGGAAAAGTTTTTGAAATGCGCATCTCCATTTGAAAACGCATAACAAAAAACAATCCGTTCAAAAAGCTTTTCAATCTCTGCGCGATACGCCTTGCAGTACTGCTTAAGAATGCGCCCAGCCTCTTCGTAGCTGCCATCGTATTTATAATTATGGCCCCGGGTAACCTCGGTACGATTGGACAACTGACAAAAGTCCTCTTGCCTTCTTTTTTGTCCAGCCTGTCTGTCAAACCGCTTCACAATGTAGGCCAGTTCGCCGTCGCTCATGGGAAGGCAGGCATTGGGCGGTGTTGTAATCCCGAAGACCTTGTTGGCGATTTGCATGGTCAGATGTTCATTTGCGGGCACATCTGAGGCATAGAAAGGAATAGGAGAAGACGGTATAGGCTTCAGGATGTACTCCCCGTCGTGATCAGTCGGAAGAAGCGTTCCTCGGACCAGCTTCAACGATATCTTGTCTTGCACACCGGAAATAGACATCCGTGTGACAGCATCTTGTCGGAAAGTCACCACGTCTTTACGCGAGAAGGTCAGCTGGCTCGGAAAGGTGCGATTGCCGCCGGCTAAGGTCCGCTGTTCAGCTTGGGTGAGCTTTCTCATGCGGCCTCCCCGCTGCGGACCGTCACAGCTCCAATCGTGTCCTGACCTGCTGTCTGGAGCAGACGACCAAAATCATCCGTCTCATCGATTTTGAGAAGCGAGCATTGGATCTCTTTCTGCACACCCTCTGCTAACAAGCCATAAAAGAAAGAGAACAAGGCTGAGGACTCAAAGCATGCTTTCTGTTTCGGCAGCGTCAGACTGATTGCAGGCTGAGCTGGATCAGCGAGATAGGCGGGGTCATAGGCAAAACGATAACCCTGCGGGAACTCTTCAAGAAATCCCGCCAATGTGCCACGGCAATAGACCTTTCCCTGGCGCCCACTCATGTCTTCACCCTCACACAGACTTCCAGTCCGAGTACGTCAGCAATTTTTGAAAGGCGTTCATGTGTGGGATTGCCTTTTCCTACCTCAAGATCGCTTAGGCTATGGATGGAAACCCCACTGAGGCGTGCAAGATTCCGTTGGTCCAAACCCAACTCCTTCCGACGCTGCTTAATCAATAAACCTATCTCTTTCAAATTCATTAGAATGAATATTAACAGTATTTTAAAGGTTAAGCAATAGAAAAGCGAAAGAAATATTCAATATAATGAGGATTGGTATACATTCTGAGTTAAACTTTGGAAGTTGAGAGTTTGACCTGTCCGCCGTAGCCTTGGCAGAGGTGGAACTCTTAACGCTGAACTCTTAACGCAGAAGTTTTAACCTCAATGCCTGAAGCTGCGCTGGCCGGTGAAGACCATGGCGACATTGGCGTCGTTGCAGCAATCGATCACATCCCAGTCGCGCATCGCGCCACCGGGCTGAACAATTGCGCTGATACCTTCGCGGATCCCGACCTCCGCACCATCGCGGAAGGGGAAGAAGGCGTCGGAAACCATGCTGCAACCCTGCAGTCCGCCGTTCTTGGCCTTGACCTCTTCATCAATCGCGGCCATGCGCTTTTTACCTTCATCGCCGAACTTCATCACCAACTCGTTGTACGGTGTTGTATATTTTTCCCAGGCGATCCAGTCGGCCAACTTACGATAGGCCTTGTCGCGCGCGATCTCGGCGACACCCACGCGGTCCTGTTCGCCCGTGCCGATACCGACCGTCACGCCATCCTTGATATAGAGTACGGAGTTGCTGGTCACGCCGGCTTCCACGAGCCAGCCGAAAATGAGATCATCATACTCCTGTGCAGTCGGCGCACGCTTGGTCTTGTGCACCACACCATCCTTGGTCGTGCACTCCGCCAGCATGAGCTGAGAAGCTTTGCGCGCTTCTGGCACAAAGGACCACTGGGCAACGAGGCCACCGTCAATCAGCGATTTGAAGTCCACAACGCGCTGGGCTACGAACTTCGTGAGCTTCGCCATGTTGTTGATGCGCATGACACGCAAGTTTTTCTTGGTGTTGAAGATCTCCATCACACCAGGAGCAAATTCGGGGGCAACCACCACTTCAGCATACGCTTCAGCCACAAGCTTCGCGGTCTCGATATCCACTTCACGGTTGAGCGCAATACAGCCACCAAAGGCGGCCAGACGGTCTGCCTTGTTCGCACGGAAATAAGCTTCGGCCAGCGTGGAGGCCTTGGCCACGCCGCAAGGATTGTTGTGCTTCACGATGATGGCACAGGGCGTGTCATCGAGATAGCGTAGGATGTTGAGGGCATTGTCTGCATCCGTGAGGTTGGTCTTGCCAGGATGCTTACCGGACTGTAGCAATTCAGGATCAGAGGCAAGATAATGTCCAGGCGTCAGTGCAGTCACATCGCCGAGAACGAGGTTACCATTGACCAATTTGTACATGGCAGCTTCCTGCCCTGGATTCTCGCCGTAACGCAAACCCTTGTTCTCGCCATCGATCACCCACGAGACCTTCTCATATTTCAGAGTCTGGCGTTTCACCCCGTCGATAAAGGAAATTTCCATCTCGGGTGTAAAATGGTCATCCATGATTGTCTTATATGCTACTTTGAGGTCTATGGCCATAGTCTAATTCTCCTTTTTTTCCCACGAAACACACCCACCTTCGCCCTCCGGGCTACGGCGGGCAGGCGAAAAAAATCTCCTCTGCGCCTCAGCGTCTCTGCGGGAAAGGTTATTCCTTCGTCTCTTACAAATACGGATTTGTCTTCTTTTCCTGCCCGAGGGTGGATTCAGCGCCGTGGCCGCAGATGATACGGGTCGCGTCAGGCAACTGTTTCAACCTTGCCAGGGAGGCCTCCATCTTCTCCATACTGCCACCCGGAAAATCGGTGCGTCCGATCGAGCCTGCAAAGAGCGTGTCGCCGGTCACCATCAGATTCTCCGCCTCAAAGCGGATGCACCAACTACCGGGAGTATGGCCCGGTGTGTGGAGAAAGCTACCGGTCAGTCCGCCGCAGGTCAGCATATCACCATCGCCCTTCGTGATGTCGAGAGAAGCAGGTTTTTTCGTGCTGGCGTAAGGTGGCATCTGATTCATCGGCGAGAAAGCCATCGGGACATCTGCCGCATGGAGATAGACTGGCGCGGGCTGATCTGCGAGAACATTGTTGACGGCGGAGATATGGTCGAAGTGCGCATGCGTGAGGACGATGACGCCAAGCTTCAAATTCTCCTTCTTCAGCGCCGCAAGGATCGTCCCCGCATCATATCCCGGATCAAAAAGCCAAGCTTGCTGCGGATCCTTCCAGAGAATCACGCAATTCGCTCCATATACACCTAACGGTAATACAACTTTATTCATCATGTCAGCATTGCCTTATTGCGTTATTGCCTTATTGCGTTATTTTTTGAATCCACGCGTAATCAGCTTCTCGACGGAGAAGTCGGAGAGGTCTTCAAGGATCCAGTCGGCGGGCGAGAGGTCCTGCGGGTGCTCGACTGGACGCGAGAGCGCAACACAATACATACCTGCAGCCTTTGCGGAACGAACACCTGCGGTTGAATCTTCAAACACGACACAGTGCTGAGGGGCAACGCCAAGCTTCTTTGCACCAAGCAGGAAACCATCTGGCGCTGGCTTACCTCGAGGGTAATCCTCTGCGCCAAGGACAAACTTCACGCTTGCCTCCGCCTCCATGAGACGAACAGCATTTTCCACATCGTTATGTGGCGAGCCAGATACGATAATCACGGGGTAGTCCTTGGCAAGCGCCTTCAGCAAGGATACCGAGGTGGGAATGAGAATACTTCCTGAATCCTCACACTGCTTCACATAGTAACTCCGTAGCTGAAGGGCCATCTCCTGAATCGTGACGGCTGCCAACACGGGTGCGAGCGCGATTACTTTGCGATAGATATCAAACCACGAGTGGCCCACCACAACCTTCATCATCTCCTGGCGCGAGGTGATACAGCCATGATCTGCAAGATAGGCAACCATCGCAGCAACCCAGAGCATCTCGGAGTCAATCAGTGTTCCATCCAGATCAAAAATAAAGGCTTTAACGTCCATGACTCACCCTTTGTTAGCCACAGCACTTTTTAAATTTTTTACCACTACCACACGAACAGGGATCATTACGACCGATTTTTGGCGTCTCGCGACGGAGGGGTTCCGCACCGAAAATCTGGCCATCCATAAAGAACCACTTGTTGTTGATCTTTTCAAAAGTGGCTAACTCATGATGGTCGAAATCATTTTCCTTCACGGCATAATGCGCAATGAACTCAACAGTTCCAACAGTATCTGACTCAGCGCCCCCCTCGGCCTTGACAATCTCCATACCGTTCCACTTAGCAGACTCCGCCCACTTGCGGCTGTTCTCAGCGTCGAACTCCTTGCGCACGCTCGGTCCAGAGGTCTTGTACAAATAATCGATCACGCCCATAGCGTATGCGCAATAACGCGAACGCATCAACTGCGCAGCCGTCTTGGGTTGAGCCTTCTCCATTAAAAAGGGTTCACAACAGACATCAAAATTCAAGCCACTCCCACAGGGACAATTATCACTCATCGGTTTCTACTCCTCACTGTTTCAGGTTGGTAAATGAAGCTGGATACGGCAAGCCGTACGCACACTTTGATAATATTTTTGAGCCGTGAGTGCAATGTCTCGATTTGCACTTGCACCAGGATATCGGAAGGCTACAGAATACGCATCTAACAACTGTAACTGCTCTTTACGTGCTCTACATTCGCGACGGACACAGACAAGATCACCTTCCGCTTTAGAAATCCATTCTTTAACGAGTGCATTCATAAAGCTTTTCGCCTTTTGTAACAATGTTTCTTAAGAAAAAGTCACCTTGACGCAAGCGGCTTTTTACCTGCCTCGTTGAATGAACTATTAGATCAACAGGAAACGAAGGCTTTAGCTTTCCAATGATGAGCCCAACTGTTTCCAGCCCATTTAATGGCTCTTTTTTCATCTCAATCAACAAGTCTACATCCGAAAATTGATTGGCCTCTCCGTTGGCATATGAGCCAAACAAAATAATGCGTCGTGGATGAAATTCTGAAACAATCCCATCAACAAATGACATAATGTTTTGTTTTAAAACCATAACCCAACTCTAACACATTCTTGTTGTTTGATTCAATTGAAACTCTTAAAAGTCTACATCGTTCATGTTACACTGAACGTCTTGTACAGCTTCTCGAGCCGTTCGATGGTCTCGGTCAGCTCCTTTTGTTTGGCGCGCTGATTCTCGATCACCTCCGGCGGCGCCTTGGCAACAAAGCCTTCGTTCGAGAGCTTTGCACTCACACCCTTCAGGAAGCCTTGATTCTTTTCAATCTCTGCCTTAACGCGAGCCATCTCAGCCTTGACATCGATGAGTCCTTCGAGAGGCAGATAGATTGTACCGAGCTTGCAGAGCGTTCCCGGCATGGCCTTTTCACCACTACCCGAGGCAATCTCTAACGGCTCTGCACGAAGTTGCTGCTTGAGACTGTCGCTGTCCGCAACCAACCGCTGGGCTGTCGCGTCATCAAGAGCCTGAATCACGTATTTCACAAACTTTGAAGGTGCCACGTTGGACTCTGCACGCAGGGCGCGTCCGGCGGTTACCAATTCGCGCTTCTCGTTGACATATGCGGTTGTCTCAGCACTTAAGCCCCATGCCTTACGTTGTTCCTCTGCGTAGGGGGTGGGCCACACGGCGCGCATAATGCTCTCCTCCGGTTTGCCGTAACCCATTTCGTGCCAGAGCTCTTCCGTGATGAAAGGCATGTAAGGGTGCAGCAGCTTGAGCGCTTTGGAGAAGACATCATCCATGACCGCCAGCACCTGCAGGCGACGTGCTTCGTCTGTGCCATAGAGATCCAGCTTCGCATATTCGAGATACCAGTCGCAGAAATTACTCCAAATGAAGTTGTAAATGGCAAGGGCGCCATCCTGCAGACGGAATTTTTCCAGATGCTCAGTCATCTCAGTAATGGTCTGAGAGAGAGAATCCAGGAGATGGCGGTCATCATCGCGCAGGAGCGCGGGATCCAGTACAAGGTCTTGACCAGATAAGGCGGACGACTTATAAGTCGCCCCTGCGGTCGCTTCCGCGACCTTTTCACGCTGCATCTGCATGAAGCGGGCGGCATTCCAGATCTTGGTGCCAAAGTTACGACCGATCTCAAACTTCTCCATGTTCACATAGACGTCCATACCGGTGGAGGTAATGAGCATTAGGCTAAAGCGCAGGGAGTCCGCGCTGTAGGTGGAGATGATGTCGAGCGGGTCAATCGAATTACCCAAACTCTTACTCATCTTGCGACCCTTATCATCGCGCACCGTGCCGTGAATGTAAACATTGCTGAAGGGAATGTCGCCCATGAACTTGCAGCCTGCCATGATCATGCGTGCCACCCAGAAGAAAATAATTTCCGGTGCAGTCGCAAGGTCATGAGTCGGATAATAGAACTTAAGATCCTTGTTCTCATGTGGCCAGCCCAAGGTGCTGAAGGGCCAGAGCCACGAGGAGAACCAGGTGTCCAAAACATCTTCGTCCTGCTTGATAGTCGTTGCGTTGCACTTGGGACAGACAGTCGGCACGGACTTAGCAGCCCACTCGAGTTCGCAGGTTTCACACGTAAAGACTGGGATGCGGTGACCCCACCAAATCTGGCGTGAGATACACCAGTCGCGGATATTGTCCATCCACTCAAAGTAGGTCTTTTCCCAGCGCTGCGGAGTAAAGGTGATCCTGCCGGAACGCACAGCCTCGATCGCAGGCGCGGCAAGTGGCTTCATCTTCACGAACCACTGTTTCGAGAGGCGTGGCTCGACAACCGTGTCGCACCGGTAGCAGTGGCCGACGGCGTGCGGATGGGGATCCGTCTTCACCAGAAGTCCGAGGGCCTCAAGGTCGGCAATCACCTGCTTACGACAGGCGAAGCGATCCATCCCTGCATACTTGCCAGCCTCGGCATTCATGGTACCATCACCATTCATCACATCGAGCATGGGCAGGTTATGACGCTTGGCGACCTGGAAGTCATTGGGATCATGTGCAGGCGTGATCTTCACGACGCCTGTTCCAAAAGCGCGGTCGACATAGTCATCTGCAACCACAGGGATCTCGCGATTCATCAAGGGGAGGGTGACGGTCTTGCCGATGAGTGCCTGATAGCGTTCGTCGGCGGGGTTGACTGCCACGGCTGTATCACCCAACATCGTCTCGGGTCGAGTCGTGGCAACCACCACTTCGCCGCCGCCAGGGATCGGATAACGAATGTGCCAGAGGTTACCCTGCGTATCCACGTGTTCGCTCTCTTCATCTGAAAGGGCTGTGTGGCAGCGCGGACACCAATTCACAATATAATTGCCACGATAGATCAAACCTTCTTCATACAATCGACAGAAGACCTCTGAGACGGCCTCGCTTAATCCTGCATCCATCGTGAAACGCTCACGCGACCAGTCGCAGCTTGCGCCCAGTTTGCGCAATTGACGCACAATCGTGCTGCCATACTCCTGCTTCCAATCCCAGACGCGAACAATAAATTTTTCGCGACCCAAGTCACGCCGCGAGAGCCCCTCTTTGCGCAGTGCCTTTTCCACGACATTTTGCGTCGCAATACCTGCATGGTCAGTTCCAGGAATCCAGATCGTATTACGTCCCTGCATCCGGCGCCAACGCACCAAGACATCTTGAATCGTGTTGTTCAGAGCATGGCCCATGTGGAGGATGCCTGTCACATTCGGCGGTGGAATCACGACCGTGTAGGGAAGACCCCCTTGGGAGGGGTCAGCCTGGAAGTGTTTATTCTCTTCCCACCAGGGATACCATTTTGCTTCGACTGCTTGCGGATCGTAATTCTTTTCCATAATCCATTCACCGACTTGTTGTTGTCTAGCTCTGCTTTAAAGGTTCAATAAAGAAGAGGTAGTATTTAACCAAAAATTGACCCACTTTTGGAGTAAAAAAGTGTCCCCTTGAGACTCTTTATTGTTTTTGGTATACTCACGCACCATGAATGCACAATTTGCTCAAGACTATTTTGATAAAAACCGCCAGACTATTCTGGACGAGTTGTTTGAACTTTTGCGACTTCCCACCATCGGGACCGATCCGAAACGGCTGGGCGACTGCGCGCGGTGCGCGACGTGGCTCAAGCAGTTTTTACGCCCCCTCGGTTTTGATGTCGAGCTCCTAACGCCCGATTCCGGGCGTCCAGTGCCCGTACTTTTTGCCGAACGCCTCGGCGAGAATACTGCCATGAACGTCCTCTTCTACGGACACTACGATGTCCAACCAGAAGACCCCTTGCCGGAATGGAAGACTCCCCCTTTCGAGCCTACGCTGATCGATGGCCGCGTCTATGCGCGTGGCGCGCAGGACAACAAAGGGCAGGTCTTCGGCGTTCTCCAGGGTATCAAAGCGCTGATCGAGGCAGGCAAGCCCCTGCCCACGCTGAAAATCCTCCTCGAAGGGCAGGAAGAGAGCGGAAGCGAAGCACTTTCTCTCTTAGCACCCCAGATCGCCTCACGTCTTCAAGCCGATGTCTTGATGGTCTCTGATACCTCGAGCGGCCCCAATAAGCAGCCTTCGATTGTTGCCGGGCTTCGTGGCGTCCAGCACTTCACCATTACCCTGACAGGCCCTGAGCACGATCTGCACTCGGGCGTGCATGGCGGGGTCTCTCCCAATCCAGCACAGGGCATGGCCGCGTTACTCGCCTCTTTGCACAATCCCGATGGCTCCATTGCTGTCGAAGGATTCAGTGACCGTGTGCGTCCCCCCAGTCAGGAGGAGCATGACCACGCGATTAAGGCTGCCCTCTCTGATGAACAGTACGAGCAGGAGGTCGGGTGTCCTCCTGCAGGCGGCGCAGCGGGAGTCAACATGATGTTACGCGGCAGTTTTCAGCCGACCATCGAGATTAACGGCATTCACACAGGCTATGGTGGCCCAGGATCCAAGACCGTCATCCCCGCCTCAGCTTTGGCCAAGATCAGCATGCGCCTCGTCCCAGATCAAATTCCTGCCGAGACCTATCTCGCGGTGCAGAAACATCTGGAGTCCCATTGTCCGCGTGGCATGAAACTTGTGTTTTCTGAAGCATGCCGAGGGGCTCCAGGTTTTAGGCTCCCCCTCAATTCGCCGATCTTCCGCTTGGCCTCTCAGGTACTGGGCGAGATGGATTCTCGTGGTGCGCTTTTCCGTTGGGAGGGCGCCTCAATTCCGATCGTCGCCACCTTACAACGTGTCTCAGGAGCTGCACCTCTCTTAGTCGGCTTCGGCCGTGAAGAGGACAAGATTCACTGTCCAAACGAATCGTTCGGCATTGATCAACTGGTGCAGTGCATGACGTGGTCATCCCTCATGGTACAGGAATTAGCACAGTAATGGAGAGTCCAAGATGATCACAACCAAACTGAATCGTGAGTACGCGTTCCGTATACTGGGTGTGGGTGCCATGATGGTTGGCATCTGCCTCTGGTCCATCTATGACGGCGCCAAAGCCTATCCGAAGGTCAACACAACCCTGGAGTCGGTTCGCCAGGAGTTACTCGCCACGAATCTCACGGTCACGGCTTGGCTTGACCGCGACGAGGACGGCAAGACGCCCTTGGATCTCCTCTTTGCAAAGAAAGGCGCGAGCGCACCCTCCAAGCTCGTCAAAAAGATGGGCGAATTAAAGTTGTCCAAGGAGCTAGCCAACGACACGGCCGCGCGTGAGGCGCAAGCCAAACACTTGACAGACCTTTTTAAAAAGCCCGTCTACTCTGAGCAAGATCTCACAACGCAATTTGTACAAGCAGGTATCACCCTTATTTTCGGACTTCTAGCCTTTGGTGTAATCGCCTTTCGGGCGACGCGGCAGTTTAGTGCGGATGAGCAGGGTTTGAGCGGAACAAGCATCGGTTCCCAACCTCTTGACTACACCGATATTGTCTCTGTTGACTGGTCCCAGTGGAAAGAGAAGGGCATTGTCCGTCTCGTATGCGCCAACAATAAGAAGCTCACGCTCGATGGCTGGCACTACGCCGGCATCACCCAGATCGTCGAGGAGATCGTGAAGCATCGGACTGACCTCGCGCCCGTGGCAGCGCAGTAGGCAGTAGCAGTCGGCAGTGGGCAGAGCCCTTTAAGAATGTACAAATTAATTTTGATAAAAGGATAGCAGGACAAAAGGACGCAAGAGGTGACTGCCTACTGCTACTGCCAACTGCCTACTATCCAATCCCGCTCTCTCGCACAACGTAGACCTTGTCGCCTGTGCGTACGCGCTGCTCACAGGGGAAGGTGATCCACGTGCCGCGTTCAGCGCGCGCAAGGACTTCTTCGTCACGCCTTAGCTCCGTGATGCTCACCTCCACCACGCCTGTGGTCTCGCCATGGATTGCGAGGGTGTCTCCGAGCGTGATCGCTTGATCCTGGATCACGACCTGCACCATCTGAGCTCTTGCATAGTAATTCTGAACTAACCCGACGTAGAGTTTCTTTTGGGTGGCTTGATTAAGGTCTGTGTTGGTGAACTGGCCCGCGCCGGGACGACCATAAAAGAGGCCGACGCCGAACTCGCGATGATAGACCTTGGCGCACTCCGCCAAGAGTGTCTCCACGAGAGGCGCATCAAAACAGCCCGCCTGCACCGCCTCTATGGCTCGACGATAGGCGGTCACCACGGTCTTTACATATTCAGGGTTACGAGCACGTCCCTCGATTTTGAAGGAGGTGATACCTGCCGCTATCAACTTGTCCATGAAGGGGAGCGAACAGAGGTCTCGTGCCGAGAGGACGGTATGAGGTTGCACAATGAATTCCGCATTCGCGTTCTCTCCCTCGCGAAGCTCCTTAATCAAAAACTCGCGCCGACACGGTTGATGACACTCGCCTCGACTGCTGGAACAGCCATACGCCTCATGGGAGAGCAGGCAACGTCCGGCGATGGCCACGCAAATCGCGCCATGCACAAAGGTTTCAACTTCTATGCCGCTCTGGGCAATGGCTGCCACCTCGTCCAGCGAACACTCGCGTGCCAAGACGATACGACTGGCCCCCTGTTCGACGAGAACGCGCGCAGCAACCGAGTTGGAGCAGGACATTTGCGTAGAGATATGAAAGGGAACTCCGAGACGCTTACACGCAGTGATGGCAGCCCAGTCTGCAACAATAGCCGCATCAATCAAGGGCTGGGCAAAACGCAGGAGCGACTCCAGTTCGGGAAGCTCGTCTTCGTAGAGGATGCTGTTCAGCGTCAAATAGAGCTTCACCTTTCGGGCGCGACAGCGAGCCGAAGCCTCTGGTAAAGTCTCTCGCGTAAAATTACGCGTGGCCAGTTGGCGCATGTTCAGCGACTCGAGGCCAAGATAGACAGCGTCGGCACCTGCATCGAGGGCCGCCTGAAGGCAGGTCATGTCGCCTGCGGGTGCGAGCAGTTCCAAGCTCATTCGGTCAGGAGCGCTCCTGTATAAAGTTGTTTTTGCCAGACGACCCAGAAGGAGAAGGACCCTGTCCACGATTCATAGACGCGCAGGTTTGTAACCTTTTTAGCTCCTGTCTTCTGGGCGGTCTTCGCGAGCATCATCATATTGTTCTGTGGAGTCACTGAGTCGCTGAAGAGCGTACACAGCGGCGCATTCGGATAACGAGGTTCGCCCGCGATCAGCGGGATAAAACCGAAGAGGTAGTAACCATAATTCTCAATGGCCACCGAGGCAACGGGTTTGGCCCCATCATCCACGCGGAGTCCTTCAAAGTTACGGGCCATCTTTACCGTTGCACAACCCGAGAGGCAGAGAAGGAGCGTCAGGACCAAAGCACTCTTTAATAGTTTTTTCATGGGAGGGGCTCCTTATTTCTTGGCCTTGACGAGAACAGCGGAGAGGTCGATTTGTTTGTACCAGATAATTCCCAATGAGTTTCCGATATAGGGAATTACGCTGAAGAAACACGTTTCATACGAGTGCGTCTGCAGATTGGTCACTAAAGGCTTTTGCTCCTTGATCTCTCGTATCATGACTCCCTGTGTCCGTTCGAGTGTTACATGATTCTGAAACCAGACCGTGTTGCCGATACGTCCCTCCATGGTGTTGCCGCAGAAGATCGGAAAAAAATTGAAGAGGTAGTAACCATAGTTGGAGACCGTGATGACCTCTTGGGGCTTTCCCTCTGCTTCAAGAACCTCTAGGTTGTACAGAGCCGCATTGCTGGTCTTCTGCACGTTGACACAGCCTGTCCCGAGTAACAAGAGAAAAAGAAGGATCCCTCCGGCACGACTATAATTCATAAACCCTCCTGCTTGTCTGATAGCTTGTTATTATGAAAAAAATAATGTGCGTAGTATACGCCCTTCTTCTTGGCGATTGCAAACGAAAACTTATATTTAGAACGCTCAACGCTGAACTTTTAACGCTCAACGCTGAAGTATCAAATGCATCCACTTAAACGTTTAGCGTTAAGCGTTGGACGTTAAGCGTTTAGAATCTTTTTTCGGGACGGTGGCAGTAGGGTTGCTTGCCGGTAACAAAATAGTAGTCCTGATGGCGGCTCTCAGCCTTCCAGAAGGTTTTGGCTGGCTCGACACGTGTCGCCACCTGAAGCCCCTTTTCCTTGAGCAAACCGATCAGCTTCTCGGCCACCGACTTCTCTTCTTTGTCCTTGTAGCAGAGGACTGAAAGATACTGTTCGCCAAGATCAGGCCCTTGCCCATTCGCCTGGGTCGGATCATGGATCTCAAAGAAGAGCCGGGCTAGAGTCTCATAATTAGTCTGCTGGGGATCATAGAGAACCTCGACCGCCTCGACATGGCCCGTCTTCTTGCGACAAACCTCTTCATAGGTTGGATTTTCAACCGTACCGCCTGTATAACCACTGACGGCCTGAATGACGCCCTTTGCTTTTTGCAGATAGTACTCAACACCCCAAAAACAGCCTCCTGCAAAAACAGCACGTTTAAAAGGAATATCCAGATTTTTTTCTGCAACAAAATCCATGGATATTGAGTTGACGCAATGACGAACATTCTTCTTTGTCAGCGCTTCGCCCAAGAAGATGTGTCCCAAATGGCCACCACAGGATGCGCAGAGAATCTCTGTGCGTCGGCCATCCGCATCCGCTTCGCGACGGACCGCGCCTGGGATCTCGTCATCAAAAGCCGGCCAGCCGCAATGGGCGACAAACTTATCCTCGGCACGATAAAGTGCCGCGCCACACTGTCTGCACGTATAGACGCCGGGCTCCTTGGCCTTCTCATACTTGCCGGTGAAAGGGGCTTCCGTTCCTTTTTTAAGAATGACACGCGCCTCTTCCGAGGTCAACTCGCGATATTTTTTTTCCATACGTTTCTCCTCTGCACCTTGTGCTGAAAAAAGACCCAACAAGACGATCAACATCGCCTTCGTCGCTTGTGATTTTGAAAAAGTGCCCATAGACTCCTTGCTGATAACTTGGCTAAATTATCTCGCACAAAGCCACGAAGCCACAAAGAAATTCAAGACTGAAGCTTCATTTCTTAACTTTGTGGCCTTGTGACTTTGTGCAATACAGTTATTCCTTCGTTTGTCCCCTGGGCATTAACTGCCAACTGCTACTGCCTACTGCTACTTCTCCGCCCCCGGGCGGCAGGCTTCACGCGTACGTATGCATGCCTGAGAAGAGCCGTGAGACATTAATCCAGGTCAGCGTCAAGACGACAAAGAGAAAGCCGAGCCAGAGCAGAATCGCGAGTAGGAGTGGATTGCGAAGGCCGTTGCGGAGCCTGAGATGGAAGTAAGCCGCATACATGAACCACGTCGCCAGCGACCACATCTCTTTGGGATCCCACTGCCAGTAGTGTCCCCAGCAGATCTTTCCCCAGATGGAGCCGAGAAAGAGTCCGACGGTCATCAGCACAAAGCCCATGGCCGCAGTCTGACGCGAGACCGCATCCGCCCGCGAAATCTCAAGGAAGCGCGGATGATCCTCCGTCAATGGACCAGCACACCTGAAGAGCGGGATGGCCATGAAGGCGGAACGCGCGAGGATAATATAGGCCGCCACATAGCTCCCCACATGCGGGATGAAGAGCGGACTCTGGAGCGCTGGCGGAAGCATGCGACGTTCCTCGTCAAAGACAAAGCCTGCTGGAACGAGAATGAGGAGCCCCAAGAGCGCATCCTGAAAATCCGTATCCGAGCCGGTCTGATAGCGGCTCAACTGGGCCAAGGGCCAGAGGAAGGCGGCCATGCAAAGAAAAAACTCAAAGAGGTTCTGCATCGGAGGATGGCCCGTATGAATCCCGCGAAAGACGACCGCCGCAGTTGCAAAAACAAAACCCGAAAACCAAAAACCGCGGCCTAACGCCTTGCGCTCTGTCCTGAGGAGGATGACAGCCAACAAGAAGGCGGCCATGGTCGCATAGATTAACAAACCTTGGGGTGTCCATTTCACAGACATGCCACACCTCCTCGCTTAAGACGGAAACAGCGCGCAGCAAACCAGAACGCACCCACAAAGAGCAGGCCAAAGCCAGAATAAACACTCAGAAGTCCTGGGTCGCGCTTAAATTGCAGCACCGTATAATTCACAGGATTGCCCCAACGATCTTGTGTTTGTCCCCAGCTCATCTGGTAAATATAAAAGCCTTGGACAATGGCAGGATGGTTTACACGTATATTCTCGACACGTGCGGGTTTATTACGCTCTTGGATAGTCACGCGACTACTATACTCGCGTACAGGAGCTTCGTGTTGAGGATCCCGCGCGGGATAACGTTCCACTGTGAATTTTTCAAGTTTGACTGTAAAGGGAACACGGCCGACAAGCTTTTCGAGTCGAGCCCCTTGGAAGAGCTGATCCGACATTTCTCCATCTATCATCGCCATGAGACCATTCGCAGGGTTCTCTGGCGAGGCGACACGGAGGGCGACCTGCCCCACGAGCCAACCCCCCATAATTAAGACGCACCCGCCATGGAAGAGCGCAGAATCAAAACGTCTGCGGAAGAGCGCCCGTACGCTAGTGATCGCAATGCCCAAGGTCAAAACTGCAATACCGATCAGATTGGGGAGTCTGGACATCCACTCCCCTGCCCGAGTCGCACCCAGACACGCCAACGCGATCGAGCCGAATGAAAGGAGGATGCAGAGCCACGCTGCAACGCTTAGGCTCAGAAATCTGTTCAAGAGTCTCTTCATCACGCTCACACGTTCTTTTTCACAGCATCCAATTCAAGTTCCACCAAAAGATCATCCCGGCACACATCTGCCTCGATGGTCACCATCGGCAGGGCTGTCAGGTTGTTCCTCTGAAGCCATGCCTGCCAGATGGGCATATATTCCGGTTTCTTGAGATACATAATGGCGCGGGTTGTATCTGCCCAGCTCATGCCACGCGACTCTAAAATAGCCTTCACCACATCCATGGTCAACTGGATCTGGTTCTCAACA
>CAMBQV010000010.1 GCA_945870145.1 Akkermansia muciniphila | reverse complement strand
GACGAGGGTACAAACCGCGATGGAGTTGGTGTGGTTTTGGACAGTGATCAACACAGAGTCCTCTGGACAGTTGGAGACGACATCGCTAAGTAGATCCGAGGTGTATCCCTCCTCAACCATAACCGAGGCATCGGGCAAACAGAGAACCTCAAAGCCTGTTGTTTCGACGAATTCAGAAAGTTTCATATTTCTACTCCTGCTCCTCTAGGGGCGCGCCGATATTCACGATCGAACGCACGGTTGTTCCGACTCCGACTTTAGAGGTAATCTCAAAGGAATCGGAGACACGTTTTACGTTTACGAGTCCAAGACCCGCGCCAAAGCCGAGTGAACGGATCCATTCGTTTGCAGTCGATGTGCCATCTCGACAAGCCCAAGCGACATCCTCAATGCCAGGACCTTTGTCTTGGGCCACGACCTCTGAGCGTCCGTTTCCGATCTGCCACGTCAACATTCCGCCGTCAGAGTGTACCACCAAGTTGATTTCGAGTTCATAGGCTGCCACGGCGACACGTCGAACCATTTTGGGCGGAAACTTGCGTTCGAGCATGGCGGTCTTGATGGCATTGGCTGCCTTACCTGCATTTTCGAAATCGTATTTAGCCACAGGAAATTCACGTAGCATGTAGGTAGTGGGCCCGATGTCGGGCGGGGTTGACCGAGCGACTGATTTCTCCATGCGGCTAAACTCTTTGCTCAGTTCGTCTAGCAACGCGCGGTTGATGTCGCGCTGACAGACAATGCCGACGAGGAGACGGTCCCGGTTGAGTACAGGAAAACGGCCGAAATGGAAGCGGTCGAAATAGTGAATGGCAAATGAGAGGGGCATGTCATCTTCAAGGACGACCAGTTTTGTCGTCATGTAGTGTCCGCACGGCTGGGCAATATAACCGCCTTCGATTGCGCAGATGATATCCTCCATGCTGACCAACCCAAAAAGGCGCCCCTCTTCAACAACAGGGATCCCACTAATATGTTTCTCCTTCATCAATCGCTGCGCCTCCCAGAGGGGGATGCAACGTTCAACGGAGACAACCGAATGGGTCATGACATCTCGCACCTTGAGTCGCTGGATAAGCTCCATCAAGACTAAGGGTTCATAGGCTGTGGTGAGGGACAAAGCATCTCCACTCGCACCTTCGCTGGGTGGTGGTGGGGGTGGGGTTGGGGGGGATACGTTTTCCATTAGGAGGTCATGCGCTGATGAAGCGCAATGCAAGTGTCAAACTTGGACTGTTTGGCGATGGCGAGGGTCATCCCGAGGTCGGCAGCAACCTTTTTCATGGAAGAAGGCAGTGACTTGCCATTAACAACAATGACAGCGGCGGCGCCGACGATCTGCGCGGTGCGCAGGACCTGATCACTTGCGAGGGAGGTGAGCAAGAGCATATCCTCTTCGTCCACCAAGAGGACATCACTCATCAAGTCAGAAGCCACAATATGGTTGACCTTCTTCAAAAGTCCCTCGCCGGAGGCTATCAGCTCGGCATTTAAAACAGAGATCGCATCTTGCACAGTCATAAAGAAATCCTTTTTACGCAAAATTAGTAAGATGTATGGTACAGGATTCTCTTGGGGAACTCAACCGCGGAATCGCGCCGGGCAAAGTCACTTAAAACCGACAAGCTGGTATTAGAGGAACTTACAATGCACTTATTGTGCACGCCGGGCAGCGTAAAGGGCGATGGCTGCAGCAGCGAGGTAGCCGACCCAGATGAGGTGGAGCAGGGGGCCCAGCCCCGTATAGTCTGAGAGGGGTGCCAGACACCAGAGGGTCATGGCGGCAATCCCCCAGGTGCCACCGCTGGCTAAGCCCATGCGTTGTCCAAAACGTAAGGAAGACACGGAATAACGTGCAAGCGTGATGCAAAGTGGAAAGCCGGTATAGACAATAAATCCGGTAAAGGCCAGCAAGGCGACAGCCCATTTGCTATGGGGTGCCCAGAGCAGATAGAGGAGCGTCATGGGCGCTCCGAGCAAGGTCACTGTAATCAAGATCCTCAGATGGCCGATACGTGGAGCGAGCGCTCCCCAGGTTACAGCACCGACCATGCCTCCCAGTCCATAGAGCGTAAAGGAGAGTCCGCCGAACGAGAGCAAATAGCCAGCCTCTTTTTGCAGGTAGGATGGCAGAAGCGACGCTTGTATTTGCGAACAGATGGCAAGGATCGAGGCGATGATGAGGAGGGGAATGAAGGGCACTTTCGGCATGGTGTTGTTTGCCGCTGTAGGCTCCTGAACGATCTCTGCCTCTATCGGAAGGCGTATCTTGCTCAGGTAGAGCGGAATCACTGAGAGGGGTGCTAGGAAATAAAGATAAACGAGGCTCCCCATGCCGAACACCTCCACAAGGCTTGAGGAGAGAAGGGCGCCGCTGGCGAATCCGAAAAAGCCAGCAACCATGAAGATTGCGGTCGAGAGTGAGGAGGGGATCAGCTTCAGCCCGTGCACAGCCCTTAACCCTTCCGGATGGACCGTTGCGACGCCCAAGCCTGCAACGATGGCCAACAGCGACATGCAGACCACGCTGAGCGTCCCTGTCAGAGGGAGTTGGGTCATAAATACAGAGATTCCTGACAAAAGGACGCCGCCGATAATCAAAATGGGGGAGGTCAGTCTCGCGTGCAAATGGCCGATGGGAATCTGAAAGATGTTCGAGGAGAAGGCAAGAATGGAGGATGCGAAAATAAGCCGGGAGAGGGAGACTTGGTAGTGGGAACAGAGGGGGATCAGGATAGGCGCGATGATGCCGACGAACGTATCGGCAACAGCATGGGCGAGTGTGAGCGAGGCCAACTGAAACCATTCCTTGCGTAGAGGGGCAGTCATGATGCGTTAGTGCTTGCCTCCTGGAAGAACAGTGTTTCGGGGGTCATTTAATAATTCTGGATAATCAAGCGTGAAGTGGAGTCCACGACTCTCGTGGCGGCGCATGGCGCTGCGGATGATCAGTTCCCCGACAAGTGCGAGGTTACGAAGTTCGAGCGTATCAGGGGTCACGAGATAATCAAAGTAATATTCACGAATCTCTTGGCGCAGATTGCAGATTCGATTTCTGGCACGCATCAGACGTTTGTTGGTGCGGACAATGCCCACGTAGTCCCACATGCAGGTGCGGACCTCCATCCAGTTATGTGCAACCATAACCGCTTCATCGCTGGCAACAGCGGTGCCATACTCCCAAGAGGGAATGTGAAGATTAGTCGGAAGCTTCGGAGGGGTGTTGACAATGCGATTGACGGCTTCATACGCGCCCACCACCGCCTCGAGTAGGGAGTTGCTTGCCAAACGATTTGCGCCATGAAGACCCGTGCAGGCGGTCTCTCCGACGGCATAAAGTCCCGGCAACGATGTAACTCCGTCCAATGACGCTTGTATTCCTCCACAGCAGTAGTGGGCAGAGGGCACAATCGGAATGAGGTCTGTGGCCATATCAATACCGAACTTGGAGCAGGTGTCATAAATCTTTGGGAAACGTTCCTTCAAATAGTTCGGCGTCTTGTGACGAATATCGAGGCAACAGAAGGGGGCACCCGTGCGCTTCATCTCAGAGTCAATGGCGCGCGCCACAATGTCGCGTGGAGCCAGGGAGCCTCTCGGGTCATACTTCTTCATGAAGGGACGCCCCTCATGGTCAACGAGTTCAGCACCTTCACCCCGAACCGCCTCGCTGATGAGAAAACGCTTGGCTTGTGGATGATAGAGGCAGGTGGGATGAAACTGAATAAACTCCATGTTGGCGATGCGAGCTCCCGCGCGCCAGGCAAGTGCTACACCGTCGCCTGTCGCAATATCGGGATTACAGGTGTAGAGATAAGCTTTGCCACATCCTCCTGTGGCGAGCAATGTGGTCGGGGCGTGAATCGCATAAATCTCCCCCGTCAACTGGTTGAGGACGTAAGCTCCTACACAACGATTTTGGGAGTCAGACTGTTTGAGCCAACGCGTGGTGATGAGGTCAATCACCATGGTGTGCTCAAGGGTTTCGATGTTCGGATGGGCGAGCACTTTTGCCACGAGAGCAGATTCGATACGCTGGCCTGTGATGTCACCCGCGTGGAGGACGCGGCGCTGGGAGTGGCCGCCCTCGCGTCCGAGATCAAACTCTTGGGAACCGTCTGCTTTTCGGTGAAATTCAACGCCGAGTTGAATCAGCTCTTTGATACGTTCAGGCCCTTTAGAGACCACATCGCGAACAACCTTTTCATCACACAGTCCCGCACCCGCAATGAGTGTGTCTTTGATGTGCTGATCAAAGCTGTCGGCGGAATCCATCACGCAGGCAATGCCCCCTTGGGCCTGATTGGTGTTGCAGTCGTTTAGACGCTTCTTGGTGACCAAGAGGACACGCCCGTGGTTCGCGAGGTGCAAGGCGCTCATGAGCCCGGCTATACCACTGCCGACAATAAAGAAATCAGCACGTTCTATTCTGTTGCTCATGAGGGATCCAATTTATGAGTATTCGGGTTTTGCATCACGGGAGATGAGACGAGCGACGGCCTCGCGGACCGAGAGGTCTTCGTAACAGAGTTTATAGACGGTCTCGGTGATCGGCATCGAGACGTTGTTAAGCTTGGCCAATGCGTAGATGACCTTTGCATTCCAGACACCTTCTGCAACCATAGTCATACTTGCGAGGATGTCGCTAATCTTCTCACCCTTACCTAGACGTTCGCCAACGGTATGGTTGCGACTGTGCTGGCTAGTACAGGTCACGATGAGATCCCCGACACCACTGAGTCCCGAGAGTGTTTCGGGTTTTGCGCCCAAAGCGATCCCAAAGCGCGTAATCTCAGCCAATCCACGGGTGATCAGTGCTGCGCGGGTGTTATCTCCGAAACCTAGGCCATCCGAGGCCCCGACCGCAATGGCAATGACATTTTTGACCGCGCCGCCGATCTCTACGCCGACTGGGTCTGTAGAGGTGTAGACGCGAAAAAAGGGAGCGGTAAATATCTTCTGAATCTGTTGTGCGCACGCTTCATCCTCGCAGGCTGCGACCACGGCGGTGGGGATGTTACGCGCCACCTCTTCGGCATGGCTTGGGCCCGAGAGGACGACGACCTGTGGTACCTGAAGGATCTCTTGCGCGAGCTCGCTCATACGGCAGTGACTGGCCTCACAGAGGCCCTTTGTTAAGCTGACGACAGGTGTTGTCGAGGGGATGAGTCCAGCAAAGCGTTTGCAGACATCTGCAAAAAACTTAGAGGGCATAGCGAGGACAATCAGCTCCGCATCAGCTACTGCTGCACGCGGATCACTTGTCCAGATCAGGGAGGAGGGTATTTTAACGCCTTTGAGATAACGACTGTTTTCGCCGGTAGCTCGAATCTCTTTCAAGTAATCTTCAAAGGGACCCCACAGCGTTAGGGTATGACCATTAGAATTTAACAAAAGGGCAATGGCTGTTCCCCAGCCGCCGTCACCAATAATGGTTATTTTCATGAACGTCCTTTTTTCCCAAATTCAAAGCGGCTCTCTGTCCCAGCGCGAAGGCGTGCGATATTGGACCGATGTTTCCAGATGGCCAAGAGGGATAAACAGGTCAGAACCGCAGGGAACCAGAGTCCATAGTCCTTGAGATGCAAGGGCCATACAATGATGCCGAGGGTGACCGCCGCTGCAATAGAGGCCACGGAGACGTAGCGAGAGGTCACGAAGACGACGATCCAAATGCCCAGAGCAATGGCCATACTCAAGGGGGAGAGTCCGATCAGCATCCCCGCACTGGTCGCAATGCCCTTGCCACCTTTAAAACCCAGAAAGCAGGTCCAATTGTGTCCGACAATCGTCAGGGCGCCACAAAAGACAGGCAGGATGTCCTTCGCGAGACCTGTCAGCAGACCAGGGGCAAGTTTGTCCGCCAGAAGGGGCAAGAGCGCCGCGCCGCAACAGCCTTTGAGGAAGTCGAGTGTAAAGGTGATGACACCTAGCTTTTTACTCACAGAGCGGAAGACGTTTGTTGCCCCAATATTGCCACTGCCGACCGTTCGAATATCAATGCCCTTTGTCTTTGCAATGAGGAAGCCAAAAGGAACAGAGCCGAGGAGATACGCCGTGATCCCTGAAAGGAGGTAGAGAATCGTAATATTCATAGTCGAGTTAACGTGTTAAGAGAGCGTGTGTTTAAGTTGAAAGCGTGCGGATTAGAAGCGTGACTTCTCCATTCGGTTCCCCTTTCGGAAGGAGCGTCTTCTTTTCATGACGGGTACGCCCTGCGACCCGACGGGTGACCGACTTCAGAAGGGAACGTGCGGTAACGAGGCGAATCGTCAAGGACTCTTCGCTGTTCTCGGGAAAATCGCCAGCATCCAATTCTACAAGACCCTCGACCAATCGTGTAGGACCTGGATATTTTTCAATGTCTTTGGCGAGATAATCAATTGGGGCTGCCACTAACTTCCCAAAGGGTGGATAGAGAGGTGCGAGAACATCGGCTCCGAAGCCAAGTGCAGCACCACTGAACGCTCTGAGAAACTTTTCAAGTTCTTCATCGTCTAGTACCTCGGTCAAGGCGATCCGGAGGGCAAATTTTCCCTCTACGTTTTCTTTGAAGAGGATGCGGTTGCCCCAGTGGATATCCTCGAAATTAGCCTGCCCCTTTTCAAGTTGGCAGGGTTGGGAAGTTGCTTTTTGGGCAATTCCAACGCGCGGCCAGATGAGCTCCGCCGAAAGCAGGTGTGATGTTTTCTCCAGTAACCCAGCCCCTGTCACAGGAACATGGAGTGCCTGAAGCGTGATTTCAAGTGTGCGTTTTGTTAAGGCCATACGTGAGTACTCTCCCAAAATGAAGCTTTTATTATACTCCGAATGAAGGCTAAAACAAAGGCGATTTTTTTAACATTTCACGCGATGTTTAATAGGCAACTCACTTTTTAAAAGTTGAGTATTGTGACAAATAAGGGTAAGATCAAAACATAAAAGTTTGGTAAAGGTCGTTTTCAAAAAAATAGTGAATTGTTATGCGAGAGATTATTAAAGTGCTCGACTGGGCCTATCCAAGGCTCTGTCCAGGGTGTCAATCACCCTCAGATCGGGAAGATCGTTATTGGTGCTGGGAGTGCATTCGCTCCTTCACATTCTTCGATGGCGCAGGTGTCTGCTCCATCTGTGGGTATCCAGCGGAAGGCGCTCTTAAGCACGCGTTTGTCTGCAGTGCCTGTCGCGAGCATCATCCTGCGTTTGATCGCGCCCGCGCTGCAACTGACTTCAGAGGGACGATTCAAGAACAAATCCATGCCTTTAAATACAATCATGCGCTTTGGATGAAGCAGGATCTCGTGGATCTGTTGCAGGGAGGGCTTGAGGCCCATTTCAGAAGCACCTCTGTTGATGTGGTCGTACCTGTGCCGCTCTTTTCAACGCGTCAGCGTGAGCGTTCCTATAACCAAGCGGGACTTTTGGCAGAGGAGTTGGCACTCCGGATTGACCGCCGTTTTGACGGGACTTCGCTTGTGCGCATTCGAGAGACTGAGACGCAGACACATTTTAACGCGGTGAAGCGGAGGCAAAATATGTCAGGTGCCTTTTCTGTTGCACGGCCCGAATGGCTTCGTCAACGTTCTGTTTTGCTGGTGGATGACGTCATGACCACAGGCTCAACGCTCCACGAGTGTGCCAAAGCGCTGAAGAGAGCTGGAGCGCGTGAAGTCTGGGCGTTGACCATTGCGCGTAAGCGTGGCGATCATGTTTAGTGATCAGTCATCAGTCATCAGTGATCGGTGTCAGTCACTGATTACTGTCCCCTGATTACTGCTTAGCAACTCCCGGGCGGCTTTCTGAATGGACTCCGCCGAGGGAATGCAAGCAGCTTCGAGATTTTTGGCCGAGGGGATCGGCAGATCGGGCGAGGCAAGTCGCAGGAGGGGCTTTTCTAAATAGTCATAGGCCTGTTCCATGATCTGCGCAGCGATTTCAGCGCCGACCCCGCCAGTCTTAGGTCCTTCCTCAATAATCATCACCCGACCAGTCTGTTTTAGAGACTCGATAATCATGCCCATGTCGAGTGGGTTGAGCGTGAGTAAATCAATGACCTCTGCTTCAATGCCACTTGAGCGGAGTTGGTCCGAGGCTTGTATGGCCAGTTGCGTCATGTAGGACCACGATATGAGTGTGACATCCTTGCCTGTTCTCACAACATTTGCAACACCGAACGGAATGGGCTCGGGCAAGGGGTCAATATCGTCAAACCGCTGAGGATAGAGCATTTTGTGTTCGAGAAAGAGGACGGGGCTTTTTCCACGCAAGGCGGTTTGTAAAAGTGCAGATGCATCAGCTGCATTGGAGGGGGCTGCGATTAAGATGCCTGGGATTCCCATGAAGAGGCGTTCGAGGGACTGGGAGTGTGTCGCGCCATAGCCACGACCGCCTCCATGCGGGGCGCGGATGACCAGGGGGCAGTCCATTCCGTAAATAGGCTTGAGTTTCGCAGCCATGTTGACGATCTGATCGACGGCCAGCGTGATAAAATCCATAAACATGAACTCAATGACCGGGCGTTGTCCTGCGACGGCCGCGCCAATGGCGATCCCGGTGAGGGCCTGTTCAGAGATGGGGGTGTCACGTACACGTTGAGGTCCGAAGGTTTCCAGGAGTCCTCGCGTCACCCCGAAGGCACCTCCATAAAGACCAATATCCTCTCCCATCAAGAAGATCGAGGGGTCGCGTTTCATCTCGGCGGTTAAGGTGTCGCGAAGAGCCTGTGTGAAGGTGATGCTCATAAGAGGACCTCCGCAAGATAGTTGAGGGGGTCAGGAACGGGCGAGGCATCACAGAAACGTATCACTTCGTCTATCTTGGCATGAACCTGCTTCTGGTGCGCGACAAGTGTTGCGATCGGAACAGCCTCCGTTTTTGAGAGATGGGTTTCCATGCGCAGGAGCGGATCCTCCTTCTGGGCTTGAACCTCCTCTTCGCGCGTACGGTAGGTACGTGGGTCGCCGCGCGAATGGCCAGAGAGTCGATAGGTTTGACATTCAATCAAAGCGGGACCTGCCCCCTTTCGTGCGGCTTCTGCAAAGTGTTCGACACGCTCACGGACGGCAAAGAAATCGTTTCCATCTACAGTAATGCCAGGCATGTTATAGGATGCCGCGCGGTCAGCGACAGAGGGATTGGCAAGTCCGCGAGAGGTTGCTGTGGACATGGCGTAACCATTGTTTTCTACAATGAAGAGAATGGGGAGTTTCCAGAGGGAAGCAATATTTAGAGTTTCATGAAAGACGCCCTGGTTCGAGGCCCCATCACCGAAAAGGCAGACAGTGACACGATTAGACTGACGCATCTGGGCATCAAGTGCGAGGCCCGCTGCAAAGGGTATGCTGGCACCTGTGATACCATTGGCACCGTAAAAACCAAGCGAAGGATCCATCATCATTTGGCTGCCTCCGCGTCCCTTGGAGTAGCCAGTCTCGCGTCCGAAAAGCTCGGCCATCACTCGGCGAGGGTCTGCTCCTCGCGCGATAAAGTGTCCATGGCCACGATGAGTCGAGGTCATCGCATCTTGGATCTGAAGCGCTGTGGCCACGCCAACCGCGACAGCCTCCTGGCCGATGCAGGTGTGAGCTGTGCCGACGATGCGTCCCTCCAGAAAAAGGCGCTCGATGGCCTCTTCAAAGAGGCGAATGGTGAGCATCAGGTCGTAGGCTTGGAGGGAGGTCATATGGATTACTGAAGCGTGGTCAGCATGGCATCAGCGACCTGTTGGGCCTCTGGATCGCCTTTGAAGTGTTGAACAAGGACAAGGGAAAAGAGCAGGGCGGTTCCAGGGCCTTGTCCAGTGATGATGTTACCATCAGCAATAACAGGCGCGTTATCGTAAGAGAGCCCAAGCTCTTCGGCGCAAGAGGGATAACAGGTCGCGGTTCGTCCTTCAAGAATTCCCGCCTCGGCGAGAACGGTCGGTGCTGCACAGAGGGCGCAGATGTGACGTTCCGTGTCGTTGAACTCACGCACGGCATGGAGAATGCGTTCGTCACTTTTCAAAAGCTCAGTACCTTTGGCACCTCCAGGGAGCACCAGTGCTCCGAAATCATCGAGGTTAATGGCATCCCAGGTGGTGTCAGCCGCGAGCTTAATACCATGGGCTGCATGAATGGTAATGTGGTCGGTCAGCGAGACCGTGGTCACACGGATTGAAGCACGCCTTAAGACATCAATGATCGTCACGGCTTCAAGAGGTTCGACTCCCTCGGGTAGCGGAATTAAAACCGGCATAAGACTCCTTTTTTCTAATTAAGTTCCAGCAGGTTGCGGATGGAGAGGAGATCAAGAGACATGGTCTCCCGTGCGATTTGTTGCCATTGTTGCAGGGCGTTGAGATCGTTACGGTGCTTGGTAATGTAACCCAGATAGAAAAGAGCCTTTGCCTTGAGTATGTCGTCTTTCGAGGCTTTTTCATGGAGGCTCTTTTGGTACGCCGCGAGAAAAGCGGTTTCAGCATTCTTAAAATCTTTAAAGTGTTTGATCAGAATCTCTCCGCGTGAGAGCTCCAACGTTACATTGTAGGGGTTGTCCCGAATCCCCTTCTCTAATAGTTGAAGCGCCGCTTGCGGTTTCTCCGCCATTTGGGCTAAAGCATAGGCGGCAGCCTCCAGTGCTTGAATGTTATGCGGTGAGGCTTCGCACGCAGCCCAATACCAAGGGAGTAACTCCTCGGCCTTGTCGAGGTGGACATGAGCCTTGGTTTGAAGTTGCGCATTGAGATAACTCCAAGGATCTCGCCAGGCGGAACTCTGTACGGAGTCGCGTTCATCCTCATGGTGGTTATGGTCATGACCTTCCCCTGCGGTTACGAGCGAGCAATCGCCGTGATCCGTGAGCCCCCCATGGTAGTAGGCCTCCGCTTTCTCAAGCAACGCATTGCCGATAATGGTTCGTGTATCGCCTGCAATGATATCCAGAAGGTTGTCGCCTTGTCCCTGTTGAGGATGGACAGAGTATCCACAACGTGCGCTACTGTTCTCGATGAGATTGCTCGTCGAAAACAAGAGGCAGGGGGGAAGAATAAGGAGTGTGATCGTGAGAGGAAAATTCATCGTTTAGACTTTTTTACGGTTAAACAACCAAGTTGCAATACCGAAACAGAACGCCGCGTAGGCCAGCGCGTACAAGAAAATACAAAAACATGCCAGCCACGGAATCGCGGGCCAATGGTGAATTAAGCGGGTCCGCATATCAAAGAGTTCGCAGTGCGGGGCAAGCCAATAAAGGATATGGAGGATTGCCCGTATCGGGAGCGAGTGTTCAGCAGCTAACACGGGGAGTTGCTGGCCATAGAGAATCATGCCTGCGATCAAAATCCCTGAAACAGAGAGGTTGGCATCCGAGTTGAAAAAGAGTGATCCCAAGAGGGCGAGCGCTGTGACAAGGATGACAAAGCTGATGTGGAGAAGCAAGGCCTGAATGAAGACTTCCCAGGGGAAGAACGCACTCTTCATCGTGTTGATGAGGGCATAGAGGCCATAGAAGAGCAAGAGTACGGAGAGCGAGGCAATTAGTACGCCCGCATAACGGCCCAAGAGGATCACTGTGCGCGAAGCAGGTTTTGCTAGAAGCGGATAGATGGTGCGCGAGTCGATTTCCGTGGGAATAATGCGTGCAGTGCGGGTCATCGCGATCACGAGTACAAAAAGCCAGACGAGAAGCAAGGATATCTCATTTAAATAACGGCTGGCTCCCTTGATCCCGAAGGGGGTTGCAAAGGACATCGGCACGAGAACAACCACGGCGAGGATCGTCACAATCACGAGATCTTTACGCCGATAGAGATCGTAAAGGGAGAGACGGATAAGGGCTGAAAGTTGTCGGAGTGTGTGCATAGCGATTATTTCTAAGGGGCTTGAAGGACGTTTAGAAAAATGCGTTCTAGGTTGGTGTTGCCATCGCAGACAACTTCCTTCACGGGTTTGGCTAGGACGAGCTTGCCGTTCTTCATGATAGCGACTCGGTCACACATCAGCTCTGCCTCAGAAAGTTCGTGAGAGGAGAAGAGGATTGTCTTGCCTTTGGTTTTTAACTCCAGGATCAAGTCGCGCAATTGAATGCGGGCCAACGGATCAAGCCCTGTAAAGGGCTCATCCAAAATCAGCAAGTCAGGATCATGGAGAAGCGCCTGTGCAATGCCCGCCCGTTGAAGCATCCCTTTGGAGTAAGTCTTGAGCAGTCGCTTTTTCGCATGGTCAAGCCCCGTGCGCGCAATGAGGTCCTCGCTGCGCTGACGAATAAGAGAGGAGGACATGCCACAGAGTCCGCCATAAAAAGAGAGGAGTTCCCGGATGTTCAAGTAGGGGTAATAATAGGCGGTTTCGGGCATGAAGCCGACACGCTGACGCGTGGAGGCGTCCGAGGGGTTGTGCCCAAAGAGAGAGATTTGGCCACTATCCGGGGAGAAGAACCCCAGTAACATCTTGATGGTCGTGGTCTTGCCCGCGCCGTTGGCACCGAGAAAGCCCAAAATCTCCCCCGCATGAAGCGAGAGGGTGAGATCGGATACGGCATTACACGTGCCATACGATTTAGAGACGTGATCTATGGTGATGACAGAGGACATAAAAGTTGCCAGTTTATAGAGGTGTAAAACTGATGGTTAAATTATAGCTAATTAGATGCCTGTTTGCAACTGGCAAAAATTGAAAAGAAAGGCCAAAGTGATGCGTTTTCTTAATAAGTCTGGACAAGGAACGCAACAGTTGCTGAGGGGGTGCCCGTCAAGATGAGGAAGGGTCCTTGAGGATTGGAGAGAAGGCCAAGGCAAAGATGAAGAGAGGTGGAGGCGCCAGCAACATCCCCGCAAAGTGTTTCAGGGAGCAGGATAGTGCTTTGAGGAAAGAGCTCTCGGGCCTCCGCGTTGGCAGGCTGGTTTACATAGATTGCCGTAATGGCCTCCCGCGTGAGCTTTCCTTCCTGTAGCACCTGTTCAACGGCTTGTAGGAGTGTGGTCGAGAGCGAACACGCGATGAGCCTTGCGAGTGCGCCACGAGAGTCTGTCGAGAGAACAACCGTTGCAGCGGCTTCCCCGAGGGGAACAGCTTGTTGTTTTGCATGAAGTCGAAGAGGGGAGAGCGCCTCGACGCCACCCGCGACCAACGTGCGTGCACGTCCGGACGCAATGAGGTCAAAGGCTTGAAGGAGGGCCATCCCCGAGGCCGTATCGTTAGAGAGATGATTGTCGTGATGGCCTCTCAGTTCCCACTCCATGGCCGCTAGACTGACAGGGGTGTTGGTGTAGGCGTGTGGAAAGAGGAGTGGCTTGACCAGACGGGGACCTTTGGAGAGGTAGTCCGCAAAAAAGATTTCTGCGGTTTCTAGGCATCCATAGGAGGTGCCGGCTAAGATGCCGACAGCATCTCTGCTGGCGACTTCGGGGGTCAAGCCGGACTGGAGAAGGGCTTGCGCCGTGGCAGCCAGAAAAAGAGCGCTGGCAGGGTCCAGATAGGATTTTTTGGAGACGCCGGACCCGGCCAGATCTACGGCTGTCATCTCGCCAACAACAGGTGATCCGGGGTATGAAAATCGTGAAAGCGGAGCAAGCGCAGCTTCCCCTTCACGTAAGGCAATCGCGATCTCGTGTCGGTCGTTTCCTAAGGAGCAGAGGGCACCCATCCCTGTAATATAAACAGGGGAAGCCGGCATCTGGGACAAGTTAGAAGAAGCGTGGCTCAACGTTGGATGTTTTAGCGGATCCCGTTTGGAGAGAATGACGGCTGAATTACATCCTCCAAATCCTGCGGAGTTCGACAGAACATGGTGGAGTGCCACGGTGCGAGGGGAGGTCACGATATCAAGGTCACAGGCCGGGTCAGGGGTCTCATAATTGGCAGTTGGAGGAATCAGGTTATGCTGAAGCGAGAGGACGGAGACAATGATTTCGATTGCTCCCGCGGCACCGAGGAGATGTCCGATCGTTCCCTTCACGGAGGTCACAGGAATGGTTGATGCAACGCTACCAAAGACATCTTTTATGGCTTGTGTCTCTGTCTCGTCGTTGGGTTGGGTCCCTGTTCCGTGGGCATTGATGTGATCAATATGGGGAGGTTCAAGCCCCGCGAGTTTTAAGGCTTCACGCATGACAAAAGCTGAACCTGCGCCACGTACAGCGGGTGCTGTCAGGTGAAATCCATTGTTGCCCGTGGCCCATCCTGTAAGGTAGGCGAGGGGTGCTGGCTTCAGTTCCGCTTCGTCATCCAGTCGCTCCAGCAGGAGCGCGGCAGCACCCTCGGAGAAGATCGTTCCGCTGCGGTGAAGATCAAAGGGACGGACATGCTCTTTCGTCATGGTCCGCAACGAGCAGAGACCGCTCCACGAAAAGGGCGAGATGACATCATATCCGACCACGAGGACGCGCTTGATACGCCCATTTGCTAAGAGCTGGGCAGCGGTTGAGATTGCGGAGGCCCCTGAGGCGCAGGAGAGGGAGACGGCAAGGCGGGGTCCTCTGAGGTGAAACGTGTTCGCCAAGATCTCGGAGAGCGAGGCTTGTGCGCAGGCGGCACGCTGATAGGGTTCATGACTTTCATACGGGGAGGCCAACGTTTTTTCAACGCTCTCCATGTCACCGAAATTTGAGGCAGTGATTAGGGTGATGGAACGACAAGCTTCAGGTTGGTTGAGCAGTCCGGCTTCGGTCAGAGCCTCACGGCAGGCCGCAGCTGCAAAGGCGAGGGCACGTGAGGCCTGCGGAATTTCGGGAATAACGGGCGTTGATCGGAGAAGCCCTGCCGTTGCGCAAGAGAGCCCTCCGAGATCAAAACGGTCACACAAACCTAGGGCTGAGGTTGTTTTGAGCAATCCCTGCCAAAGTGTATTAACACCCTCTCCGTAGGGGGTGACAGCCCCGAGTCCTCTGATGGCTATACGCGATTTATTCATCATCCTGTCGAGGCGTGACGACTGTTTTGTAGACCAAGTAGAGGCTCGTCACGATAATGACTAGCCAAAACGCCCCCATCATGAACCATCCGAGACGGGTCATAAACCATTTCTCCATTCCGAGGGGAGTGCTTGAATGACCGTCTGAATGACCTCCTCAAGTGTCAGGTAGGTACTGTCAATTTCGAGAGCGCCATCGGCTTTTCGCAGGGGTGCGTGCTTCCGGCTGGAATCAATGGCATCCCGAGCTAGGAGAGATTTTTTCACATCCTCAACAGATTGGTTGGCAATACCTTTCTGGACCTCTTCGAGACGACGGCGTTCAGCCCGGGCTTCTGGACTGGCTACAAGGTAAAAGCGGGCAGGGGAGTCTGGAAAAACGGCGGTCGTGATGTCCCGGCCTTCCACGATTAAGTTGCCAAAACGTGTCATGTCACGTAGCCACTCCGTGATTCGGTCTCGTACCGCTTTGACGGTTGCGACCGGACTGGCATGCTGGTTAATCTGGGGGGTACGAATGGCATGGCCAGGGTCAACTCCGTTGACATAGAAGGCAATCTTACCGTCACAGGGCGAGAAATCAACGGAAACCTTCTCGGCGAAGGCGGCTACAGCCTCAGGATTGGAGGTGTCAATATCATTGACAAGACACTGCCACGTCATAATACGATAGAGCGCACCGGAATCCACATGCAGAAAGCCCAGTTGCTCGCCCACACGCTTGGACACTGAGGATTTTCCAGCCCCTGAGGGACCATCAATAGCAATTACACGTGAAATCATCATAACCATCCTTTATTTTTGACTTTATAACAATAACAAAGCCCCTGTGCAGAGGCGAGTAAAAACTAACAAAATTGAAACAGGATAATGCTTGTTAAAAATGCCCAAATTCTCTATTATAAGAAGCCTTAAAGTTTATGGAGAGATTTGTATATGGAATTTATAGACAAGTTGACTAGATCAAAAAGCTCTAACATGTTTATGATGTTGGGGGTTGGCCTTAGCGCCCTTTTGATCTATGTACTGACGCTGTCAAAGGGTGTCTTCCCAGGCGAATCGGCTTGGTTGATGGCGATCTATACAGGGTTAGAGTCGATCGAAGTGCCGATGCATCCTATGTGGGGGGCTATCGTCAATTGGTTGGGATCTCTCTCCTTCTCGACTCTCCCAATCCGCTTAAACTTCTTTAGTTCAATCTGCACCGCTCTCTCGGTGATGCTGGTCTTTAGCTTGGTCTCCACATTCGTACGGAATGTAATTGATGAGGAGTACTCGCTAGACTATGCGCCTTTTGTTTCAAAGGTTGCTGGTCTTCTGGCATCGTTGGCGTTCCTCTTTTCGGTACCAGCTTGGCAGGCGGCGACACGGTTGCAATATCAGAGTTTTGATTTATTGCTCTTGCTCACGACTGTTAAGCTTATTAATGCGTACCGAGGTCCAAAAGGCATCGTATGTCTTCTCCTTTTTATTCTTTTGTCTGGTTTAGGGGCTATGGAATCAGTTCTTTTTATTCCTGCCATGCCTTTCCTCTTTGCTTTTGCCTTGTATGCATTAAGACGTCAAAATAAATCAATGATGAACATTGTCTGGATAGGGGTTGGCATTCTGCTGGTGCTGGTTGTAGGGTGGTATCTGGTGGCACGTCATTTTTTTATCACCGCCGATGTCGAGTCGCTTGAGGTAACCAGCGTTCTGCAAGTCATGGTCAATATGGTTCGCGTCCATCTCAGACAACTCCTCTCTGGAATTCCCCGTGTCGGGTGGATGATCCTGCTCTTGACAGGTTTTGTTCCTTGGTTGGCGGCGTTGATGGCCTCCTTCCGTGCCTTGAACAATGAGCGCACCATGAGCCAGTATATTCTGCACGTGGTGTTGTCGCTTATGGTCATTCTCGGACTTTCAAACGCGCTCTTTTCGCCGTGGCAGATTTTGAGACCGTATGGACAACTCCCCGTTTGCGCGTATGCGCTTTTAGCAATGACCGCAGGCTATCTCTTTGCCTATTGGTATCTGTTGCTGAAAGTCAAACGACAGAGGGCCGAAAAAAAGGCGACTGATCGCGTGAAAAAGGTGGGAGAGTGGATGGGTATTTTAATTACCTATCCCTTTGTGGTGATTGTGTTGGTGACTTCTGTGATGAACGCTTTTGAATGTGCCAATCCACGTCGCGGTGCCTTCGCAGATCGCTGTGCAAAAGAGATTCTTGATCGGATGGGTTCTCGGACATGGTTTGTGACGGATGGAACCCTTGACACGCATTTACAGATTATGGCGAATCAGCGTGGCCAAGAGTTGCATTTGATTTGTCTACAAAAGGACATGAGCCGTTATTATTTGAAGTCCTTATGGAAGTTGGCGGAGGAGAAAAAGCTCTTTTCCGGTGCAGATGTGCAAAAGATGAAGAGCACGTTGGAGCTGGGGGTTCTGCCCTTTATTCAAGACTGGTTAGCAATGGATCGTGAGATTGAGAAAAAGGTGGCGGTCTTTAGTATCCCTGACTTTTGGTATACCTCTGGACTGACGCCGATACCTGAATACTTCTTTTTTAGCGGTTGTCGCGATGTTTCGAAAGTGGAGGATAAGAACCTGCTGAATGACTACATGGCCTTCTGGAAGAGCATGGCTGCTGACCTCGACATTGGAAAGAAGGAGCGCCTCAGAGATTCTCAAGAACCGACCGCCCGAATGAAGAAAAACTTGCGTCGCCACTTGGGCTTTATTGCAAATAATTTGGGCGTTTTTTTAGAAGAGAAAGCGAATGAAAAAGATGCCTTTGCAATTTATACCTATGTTAACAGAACGATTGACCCTGAAAATATTGCTGCACTCTTTAATCGTTTTGAGATGGCGAACAGGGGCTCCGCTGTTGCGTTGAAAAATAAAGGACAAATTGAACGGGAGATGCGGGACTTTCTGGGAGGTGTCAAGATAAAGTATCCCCTCTGGTCTCTCTCGCGGTATTATGGGTATGTCCGGAACCCACAGCTCTTCATTCAGCGAGGTTTCGATTGGGCGCTCTCGGGTCATACGGGTGCTGCGCTGGCGGTTGCGGGTCGAGGTATTGACCTCTTGCCTACCTCTGAAAAAAATATTGCCTTGGGGGCTCTCGCCGCAATCTATGCAATGTCGGATGACAAGCAGAAGTCAGCCTCGGTCTATCAAGATATGATTCTGAATGATCCAAAAGATCGCTCGGCGATGTTGGGGTTGGCTCGTTTGGCGGTACAGGAAGGGGCTATTGAAAAGGCGAAGAGTTGGCTTGAAAAGGCGACCAAGAACGATGATAAGCGTGGAACGCTGGGTGTTGAGTGGGCGATCATTCACTTGATGAATAACGATCTGCCACGGGCCCGCCTTGCATTGCAGGAGGCAACCGATCTCCAGCCCAAGAACCTTCAGGCGTGGGCCATGCTGGGACTCCTGCAAATTCAGCAGAATGAACTGGAAGAGGTGGAACGGGTTATTCTGCCACGGATGGAGAATCTTGCTGGAACCATTGACAATTACTTTATCCAGATTTCGCGTGCTCAAATTGCACTCGCTAAGGACAAGATGCAAGCGAAAATCAAGTCCAAGGAGAATGATAGAACCTTTCGTCGTATTGCGCGTGAGGCCTTTATCCGAGCCTCCTTGTTGCGACCTGACATTGCGGGTGTGAAAGATATGATTCTTCAATTGGATATTGAGATGAATGACCAATCAGCCGCAGAACTTCATGCGCGTCAGGTGTTGCGGACAAATCGTAAGCATGCTCTTGCCAATTATGTGATGGGGTCTTTACGACTCCAAGAGGGTGAGTATGGTGAGGCTGAGGACTTTTTACGTCGCAGTGTCGAGGCTAACCCGAGTTCAGCAGCCTTGAATGATCTGGCAGAGGTATTGCGTCGCATTAAAAAACTGGATGATGCAGAGCGCTTTGCGCGGGAATCCATCAAAAAGAATCCAGATCTCTATGTGGCCTGGGAGACCTTGGCTGCAATCCTGTTGGAGGCTGGCAAGAATCTTGAAGAGGCTGAAAGTTCTGTTAATAAGGCCTTGACTCTCTATAAGGATGATCCACGTGTCAAAATTACCCTGGCCCGCATTCAGCATCGTCGTGGAAGCATTGAAAAGGCGCGCGAGACTTTGAGTCAAGTCAAGGCAGAGCAAAGCAAGCTGGCGGAGTTCGATCTAGAGGTGATGAGACGTCTGAGCGCAGATCTCTCAAAGCCACGCCAGAAGTAAGGTTTATCCTCAGTCCCGTTATCTAAGTGAACTGCTCACCACGGATGCTCCAATTACATAAAAAATTGCTGACGTGGTATGATTCGCGGACCCGCGAGATGCCGTGGCGTGATCATCCAGACCCTTATGCGGTCTGGATCAGTGAAATCATGTTGCAACAGACGCAGGTTGAGACCGTCAAAGGCTTTTTTCTTCGCTTTATGAAGGCCTTTCCGACTGTCCAAGCGTTAGCAAAAGCTCCCCAACAGGATGTGCTCAAGGCGTGGGAGGGGCTGGGCTATTATACACGGGCGCGTAATTTGCAAAAGGCGGCCCAACAGGTGATGGAGCAGGGGGGCGTACTTCCCTCATCCTCTTCTGAGTGGGCGGAGTTGCCGGGGATCGGTCCCTATACGGCTGCTGCTATTTCCAGTATCAGTTTTGGTGAGTACGCGCCTGTGGTGGATGGGAATGTCGCGCGCGTTTTTGCACGTATCCTCGAATGGCGGGATGACTTTCAAAAGCTGCCAGCACGTGAAAAGCTTGCGTCTTGGCTCCAGCCGTTCATTGAAAAGTCAAAGCGTCCCGGCGATTTCAACCAGGCCATGATGGATCTCGGAGCAACTGTCTGTACGCCCCGGAATCCGAAGTGCATAATCTGTCCCCTCCGCAAGGGCTGTGCAGCGTCTGCAAAGGGACTTCAGGAGGAGCTTCCTTTTAAGCCCCTTCGAAAAACAATACCTTTTCGTTTTGTGGTTGCTGTCGAGATCCATGATCAGACAGGTCTTGTGCTCTTCGCTCAGCGTGTCCATGAGAAACTTTTGGGTGGACTCTGGGAGTTGCCTTCCCTCGACTTTGGAAAGGGTGAGTCGCCGGAGGATGCTCTTCAGAAACTCCTCGCGTCCCTCGGGTTTCCGACCGCCGAACCTACCTATATTGGCGAGGTTGAACATACCTTTTCACACTTCAAGCAGGTGACAAACCTCTATCGTCTAAATAAAAGCATCGCCCGTCCAAAAGTAAAAGAGACACCAACGATGCTCTTCAAAAAGCCCTCCGAACTTCCGCTGACAACTGTCACACGACGCGCCCTGGCGCTTTAGGTGTGTCATTTTGTCCAGTATGCGATGACAGCTTTGCGCAGGTAAATTGTTTGTTTCAAGCTGGCAGTCGTCCACGACCTTGCGTCAAAGTTTCGAGGGAATTGAATCATTCGATTGATTCAACCGAATCGACTCTTTTGACACCGATTACTGAAAACTGCTACTGCCAACTGCTGCTCCTGTCTTCTCCCTCCTATCTCCTCCCTTTTATCTCCTCCCTTCTCCCTTCCTAGGCTTGCTTATGGCATGAAACGTGCTAAAATTCAAACTGTTTTTAAAGACTAAAAGGAAGGTGCGTATGGACTTGCAAAAGACAACAAATCAGATCGCGGCGCAGGCGGAGACACTCGCAAAGATCCGCCAAGAGGTCAACAAGGTGATTGTGGGACAAGAGAAACTCATCGACCGTCTGATCATCGGCTTGATTACGGGGGGGCATATCTTGCTGGAAGGCGTCCCTGGGTTGGCAAAGACGACCGCGGTAAAGACGCTGGCGGATGCCCTTGGACTCCTCTTTCACCGAATCTCCTTTACCCCAGATCTGCTTCCTGCGGATGTGATTGGAACCATGATCTACAATCCAAAGGATGCCACCTTCGCCCCGAAGAAGGGTCCTGTCTTCACCAACCTGCTCTTGGCCGATGAAATTAATCGCGCTCCGGCCAAGGTTCAGTCGGCCCTGCTCGAAGCCATGCAGGAACATCAGGTGACCCTGGGGGACAACACCTACAAATTGCCAGAGCCCTTCCTCGTGATGGCAACCCAAAACCCGATTGAGCAGGAGGGAACCTATCCTTTGCCTGAGGCCCAGGTTGACCGCTTCATGTTAAAATGCGTGATTACCTATCCTTCCCGCGATGATGAACGCCGTATCATGACTCGCTTTACACAAAAGCAGACAGCCAAGGTGGAAGCGGTCATCACCGCTGACCATGTGAAAGCGCTGCGCGAGACACTGGAGCAGGTCTATTGCGATGAGAAGGTCGGTGACTACATCCTCGACATCGTCTTTGCTACACGTGACCCCAAGGCTCATAAATTGGACTCCCTTGCTGGGCAGATTCAAATGGGCGCTTCGCCTCGCGCGACGCTCTGCTTGAATCTTGCGGCACGGGCCAATGCTATGATTCACGGACGCGCCTACGCAACACCTCAGGATGTCAAAGAGATCGCACATGATGTCTTGCGTCATCGTATCATGCTCACCTACGAAGCTGAAGCAGAAGAGCTGACAACCGATGGGGTCATCACCACCATTCTCAACACGATTCCGGTTCCTTGAGGAGGTAGGGAGGGCAATTCAACTCCTCCCTCCTCCCTTCTAACTCCTACCTTTTAACTATGATTAATACCGCAGAGTTGATGAAACAAGTGGGGAAGATTAAAATCCTCACGTCACACCTGATCGACGACCAGTTGACCGGTGATTATCACTCTATGTTTAAAGGACAGGGGGTTGAGTTTGATGAAGTGCGGCCCTATGTGGCAGGGGATGATATCCGTTCGATTGACTGGAATGTGACCGCGCGTACAGGTGAGCCACATGTCAAACGTTTTTCAGAGGAGCGCGAGCTCACCGTGATCTTTCTCGTTGATGTTTCTGGCTCTCAAGTCTTTGGTTCCAAGACACGCTCGAAGTCGGAACTCGCCGCAGAGATCACCTGTCTGCTCGCACTGACTGCCATACGGAATCAAGATAAGATTGGACTCATGCTCTTTACGGATCGCATTCTGAAATCAATACCCCCGCGTAAAGGTCGCACCTCGGTCATGCGACTTGTCCGTGAAGTGTTGGCAGCAGATGAGACCCGCGAGGGGACGAATATTACAACTGCCTTGCGCTTCTTAAATAATGTCCAAAAGCGGAAGGCCGTTGTCTTTTTAGTTTCAGATTTCCAGGACACTGGGTATGAAAAGGAGTTGCGTGTGACCGCGCGGCGCCATGATGTCATCGCCTGTCCCATCTCTGATCCCTGCGAATTTGAACTCCCCGATGTCGGACTCATCGAGATGCAAGATCCAGAGTCCGGTGAGTTGTTGCTGGTGGATACGGGATCAGCCACCGTGCGTAAAGCCTTTGCAAGCCGTGCCAGTGAAGAAAACGAGAAGTTGATGAAGTTTTTTAAACGGACGGGAATTGATACAATTTCGCTCTCAACAGGGCGCCCCTATATTGATGATGTGCGTGCTCTGTTTAGAAGGAGGGCTAGAAAGTGAAGCCGATATTACATCATTCCCTCTTGCTTTGCGCTCTCCTCCTCTCCACCTCTGTTTCTGCCGCCACCTATGAGCTTCTGAGCGGCGAAGTCAAGATAACTCTAGAGTCTGATCGTGAGAAGATCTCGCCCTCAGAGGATCTCATCTTGAAGCTGGTAGTGGATGCGCCTGCTTCATTGAAGGTAGTCCTTCCAGACCTGCGGTCTCGTTTTTCCGGTTTTAGTCTTGCTGAGTTTTTTCCCCACGAGTCCCTAACGGTCAATGAGCGGACGCGTCAGAGTTATCAGTGGCGTTTGGTGCCGGAACCTGTGGCACCCAAGTATCGTCTTGCTCCCTTTGCTGTTGAAGTTTTTGATCAACGTATCGCCCCGCCCCGACGGCAAACCTTTGCAACGAAGCCTGTACTCTTTCAAGGGGAGGGTGCGCGTCCTTCTGTAACAGGCGATCCAGAGGTGACGTTGAAACCGGAGTGGATCCCGCCCACCGCAAAGACGGTGACGCTCTGGGTGGTTTTAGCCATCCTTGGTTGTTTGCTCCTTGCAGGGGTTGTTTATGGCTTGATGCAAATTTCTCGCCGAGTCAAGGAGTATAAGATGTCGCCGATTGAGCGCGCTCTGGTCGAACTTCAACGGCTACTCAGTCGCAACCTCCCCGCGAAGGGACTCTACAAGGATTTCTATATTGAACTGACCATGGTGGTCCGGCGGTACATTGAACGTACCCATGGCATTCATGCTCCTGAACAGACCACGCAGGAGTTTCTCATAGCCGCCTCACGGCATCCACTTTTTAAACACGAGGTCCTTGTTCAGTTGAAAACCTTCTTGGAGTCTGCTGATCTCGTAAAGTTTGCAGGTCAGGAGGCAACTCCTGTCATGGCCGAAGATGCAACAGTGAAGGCAAAACGTTATATTGAGGATGATTCTCGCCAGATGGGCATACCCTCTTCATCACCTTCCAAGAGTTAGTCGCTATGTTTAATTTTGCTACACCCCTTGCTTTTATACTTTTGATTCCGTGGGCGATTGCCGCGTGGCGGCTCTATCGCACGGGAAACAAGGCAGGTGTCTTGTTTGCTCCTGCAGCACGGCTTCCAGCCAATACAGCGGGATGGCGTGTGGTGATTGCGAGGTTATTGCCCGCGCTCTTTCTGCTGGCGGCCCTGCTTCTCATCATCGCCGTTGCTCGTCCACGCACAACACTCACGCGTGAACAGCGCTCAGTCAACGCGATTGCAATCGAGATGATTGTCGATGTCTCTGGCTCAATGGAGGCGCTCGACCTTTCTCCTGGAATGGATAAGACCCGTCTCGATGTTGTGAAGGAGATGTTTTCCACCTTTATCAGCAAGCGGCCCGACGACTTGATCGGCCTGGTGACCTTCGGCGGCTATGCATCCACGCGTGCACCTTTGACGCCTGATCATCGTGCTCTGGCGCACGTTTTGACGGGCGTGGAGATCCCGAAGAACCGTCTGGATGAGCAAGGACGGCCTGTTGATCAGGAGGAGACGATGACGGCGATAGGCGATGGCCTCTCGACAGGTCTTGCTCGCCTCCAGGATGCTGAACCCAAAACGCGTATTGTCATACTTCTTTCCGACGGTGAATCCAACACGGGGATTATCCAGCCTGACCAAGCCGCTGCGGCAGCTGCGAAGCTGGGGATACGGGTCTATACGATCGGAGTCGGGAGCAATAGCAGTCAAACGCCGTTCCGCACCCGTGATATCTTTGGCCGTCAGAGTATCGGCTATATGAACCTGGCCTTCAATGAACCGCAACTCAAGTCCATCTCCGAAAAGACTCAAGCACGTTACTTCAATGTCCGTGATCATGAAGGCTTAAAGCGTGCGTTAGAGGAAATTTCTAAATTGGAGACGACTCAGATTAAGCGTGACATCTATGAACGTTATAACGAACACTTTGTGGACTATTTATTATGGGGTGCAGGGTTGATTGTTCTCGCAATCACGTTGCACATGGCTTTGACACGGCGGTTGCTTTGATCCTTATTGGGTTAAGATTATTATGAGATTCGCATATCCATATCTGCTCTTGCTACTCTCGCTGGTTCCGCTTGTCGGGATTTTGTGGGTCTGGCTCTTCAGGCGCTCACGTGCCGGACTCTCGCGCCTTATCTCGCCTGCGCTTCAAATCAAACTAATGCCGATTCATACTCAAGGACGTTTCACTGTACAGTTTGTTCTCGTTATAGTGGGGCTGACAGCCCTTATTTTTGCTGCAGCTCGTCCCCAATGGGGTATGAAGGATGAAAAGGTCTTTACTCGTGGACGAAATCTGGTGATCGCCTTGGACGTCTCGCGTTCCATGTTGGCCCAGGATGTTCACCCAAATCGTCTCGGCCGTGCAAAAGCTGATCTAATGGATTTAATCGATGAATTGAAGGGGGACAGAGCCGCGTTGTTGGCTTTCCGTAATAAGGGCTCTCTGCTCTGTCCACTCACCACGGACTACTCCTTTTTGCGTCAAGCATTGGACGGGACAGGCCCGGAGTCTGCTCCACGTGGCGAGACAGACCTTGGGGATGCGATTCGCAAGAGTCTTGAAGCACTAGACCCCGCCGTCGATGAGTTTAATGCGATTTTACTCATCTCAGATGGTGAAGATTTAAAAGGAGGTGCCTTAGAGGCGGCTCGTGAAGCAGCAACGCGTAACATCCCGATCTTCACTGTTGGCATTGGTGACATTGCAGGCGCGACCATTCCGGATGAGACCAAAAAAGGATCGCTCCAGTTTAAAGGGGCTCCAGTTACCACAAAACTCATGGATGAGACGCTGGCTGCTGTTGCCAAGGCTTCAAACGGTTTTTATATTCCCTTGCGCACAGCAGGCACAGCACATACCACATTGGGTTCCATCTACCGAAATCATCTGGCCCGGATCGCGACTCAGCAACAACAGGAGACCATGCAAAATCGAATACAAGACCGTTATCAATGGTTCTTGTTCCCAGCCCTTTTGGCTTTGCTCGTTGCGGCGTGGTTCAGTCGTGGCCGACTGAGTGGCGCGATTCGGCGAGCACAACCTCTGGCCTCCGCTACCTTGCTTGTTTTAGTTGTAAGTTTCGCACAGGCGCAGTCCACAAACCTGTTGACGCAGACGCCAGGGCAGGGGAGTACCAATGAGCCACCTCCGATGGTTGTTGCACCAGGGAGGGAGGGCGCACGTGTTGCTCAAGGCTGGCTCAAACAGGGAAAATACCGTGAGGCAGCAGAAGGCTTTCTCTCTGCTGCGCGGGGCGCCGACAAGGATGAAGCCGATCGTTATCGCTACAATGCGGCGTACTCGTATTACCAAGCCAAAAACAACGATAAATGTTTGGAGACGTTGCGTCCTCTACTCTCTTCTAAAAAGTTCGTAGCGCGTGCGGGTGAGTTGCAGGCGAAACTCCAAATGGAACAGGTTAAAGCCAAAGGCGCAGAAGATCCGCTTGCCAAGTATGAAGCCTTGAAAGAGGCTGCCGTAGGCTTTCAACTCGCGTTGCGTGAGACGCCAAAAGATGAACGCTGCAATCAGAATTTCTCTCGTGCGGCTTGGCCTCTCCCCGAAGCTAGGGAGTCTGCGCATATTGCAAAAGTATTAAAGGAATATGGGCAGACGCCTCCAGAGCAGTTGCTCGGGACGATGTTGAAAGAACAACGGAAGCTCATGGATGAGTCCTACAGTCTCTTTACAAACGAAGCCCCGGAGATGATTCGTCTTGCCGATGCTTTGGGCACGCGTCAAGAGAAGCAGGCGGATCTCTGGATACCCTTAAAGCAGCATGTGATACAGGCGGTTACCAATCAGCAACAGCAAGTGCAGGTGCTTCAACAAGTTGAATTGACACGAGATATGATGAAGGGCGCTTCGGTGGCATTGTCGGATCTGCTTCCGGAGTCTGTGGGTGAGGTTGCTCAATCTGAGCCTGCTGTCTATCAGTTGTGGAAGGCTGTCGCCGCGCCACCCAATCTCGTTGAGGAGGACATTATTTGTCAGAGTAATGCGATCAAAAAACTCATGGCCCGTTATTTGCAGGAGCGCGACACTCAGCCGGAAGCCTTGCAAATGACCAAACTCTTTTCACAACGCTTCTCTGAGTGGGCTAAACAGTATGACGAACAGACCAAGTCTAACACAAATATGCCCCCCTTCAAGGCTGAGGATCAAGCAAAGATTAGAGAGCTGGCAACACATACAGAAAAGTTGCAAGAAGAGATCCTGGAACCCAAGACGGCAGCGATTGACCGTCCAGGTTTGAAGCAACAGGCATTGAAGAATCTTCTCGAGATCCGTGAATTACTCCCGAAAAATAAAAACAACTCAGATCAGCAACAGCAGCAAGACCAACAAGACCAGCAGCAACAAGAGCAACAACAAAAACAAGATCAACAGCAGCAGCAACAAGAGCAGCAACAGGAGCAAGAAAAGCGCCCCGAACAAGAAGAGAAGAAAAAAGATGAACCCCCCAAGGATGTCCAGGAATTGTTGCGGCGTGCTCTTGAGCGTGAGAAAGAGCGTGAGAATGAGAAGAAGGAACGGATGAGCCGTCTTCCGATGTTACCCTCGGAGCGAGATTGGTAGGGGTACAGTGGGCAGTGGCAGTGGGCAGTGGCAGTTGGCAGTGAGACAACGTGATTAAACAAACGAGTAGCTTTAGCAACGAATTAAACGAATGGAACGAATTCTAATTAGCGTAATTCGTTTAATTAGTTGAATAACTTTTGAAGGTGTAGGCAAAGAGAAAGTGAAAAAGTGAAAGTGCGATGTACAAAGAGTAACGTACTTGTGCAGAGATTGGCTATTGCCTCTCTGCTTTTCTGCTTTTCCTTCGCCTCGCTTTTCGCTGCTGAGGTGACACTGAATATTCAGCTTTCTCGCCAAGCAATTTACCTGGGGGAGAGCGTCAATCTCAACATCTCCGTGGAGGGTGCAGACCAAGGAGTCTCTGCTCCAGATCTCTCAGCACTTTCACGTGCGGAGGTTCAGTTTCTTGGCGCCCACAGCAACAGCCGCTCGAGTATCTCTGTTATCAATGGGCGTGTAAAGCGAGAGATCTATCAAGGCCGGGTTTTTGCCTATCAAATCAAGCCCTTGGCTAAAGGACGTTTTCACGTGGGACCTCTCCGTGTCAAAATCGCTGGAAAAACCTATCAACACCCAGGGGTTGCTCTTGAGGTGACGGGAATCGAGCAACAAGACTTTGTGCTTGCAAAAGTTTCGGCCTCTTCACCCGCGATCCTTGTTGAAGAGCCTTTTACGGTGACACTCTCTGTGGCTGTGGCGGATCTGCCAGAGCCTTATGCAAAAGATAATGAGCCACTCTTTGCGAATCTGCCTCCTCAATTGAGTGTTGACTTTCTTGAGCTTAACCGTCAACAGGATCCTGGCCTTAAAGGACCTGACTTGAATCAACTTTTGAATGGCCTGATTGATCAGACTGGACGACAGCCTAGTTTCTCGCTGAATAACTACCAGAGCCGTAACATGATGAATGTCGGTTCCTTATTTGATGGGGATCCCTTTCAGGCACGTCCTATCCGTTTTCGCTTGCCAGTAACCCGTAAAAAAATTAATGGCAAATTCTACAGGGAATATACGTTGACGCTTAACTATGTTGCCAGCAAGGAGGGCGATTACACCTTTGGCCCCGTGACGTTTAAGGGAAAAATCATTGCGGGTGTAAATGAATCGCAACAGGCGATTCCTCAAGAGATCTATACGATCGGTCCTGCGGTTACGGTCCGTGTGACGCCTCCGCCGGATGAAGGGCGTCCGGACTGTTTTATTGGTGCCGTAGGACGCAATGCTCAGGCAACGGCTGTACTTGATGCGAGTCTGTGCAAAGTAGGTGATCCGCTCACCTTGACACTTGAGGTTACCGGGGGCGTCAGTATCTCGAATATGCGTACACCGATTATTGGACTTCAGCCTGAGCTGACACGTGACTTTAGGGTCTATGATGAGAATGTGAAGTCTGAGACATTGGCCAATGGTAAACGATTTACCTATCAAGTTCGTCCCCTGCGGGAAGGCACGCTTGAGTTTCCACCCGTAAAGATTGGCTACTACAATTCTGAGCACCGTGCGTATGAAATCCTGACGACGCAACCCCTTCCTCTTCAGGCCAAACCGACCACACAGATTGCCACGGCGAGTGGTCCGCTAACCGACGAGAAAGGCTTAGAGGAGAGCCAAGCGAGTCTCCCCTGTGGCATCACCGTGGTTCCTCTCGCCAAGATGAACGACACCTTATGCCCTTCATTACAGAGGATGCTTTTGCTCGTCCTCTCGGGTCCACTCGCTTGCCTGTTGCTACTGTTGAAACCCCCCTTTGGACGTTTCCTCGCGAATCTTCGTGCGTACAATCGAACCACGGGAGCACTTCGGCGTGTGCAGCGAGCCTGTCATCAGGCAAAAACACCGGCCCAGTTGCTTCAGGCCACACGCTATTATCTTGCTGAACGGCTGGGGTTGAGTTCAGGCATAGCCTTGACCCCTGGTGATGCCACTGCGGCCTTAATAGCACGGGGGATTCCACAGAAGCTTGCACTGGAGCTTCAAACACTTTTGGTTCAGTTGGAGGAGGCGTTGTATCGTCCAGATGCTTCTCTCTCCCTTGCCGACTGTGCAAATAAATTGGTAAAAACGTTGGCGCACGTAGATCTGGAGGTGGAGAAATGCAAATAAGGACACTTCTCTCACATCTCGTTCTCGGAATTAGTGTTTTGTCTGTCTCCCCTGTGCTGGCAGAATCGTCGACACGGCAGTTCCTATGGGAGCAGGCGAATGCCCAGGCGAGTTCTGCGAGCAAGCCTGAGGAGTTTGCGAAAGCCGTCTCCACGTATGAACGCTTGTGTGCAGAGGGGGTAATCGCTGCGCCCTTGTTGATGAATCTCGGCGCGTCCTACGTGATGGCGGGAGAGTCCTCAAAGGCGATGGCCACTTTTTTGAGGGCTGAGCGTTATGTGGGAAGTACACCTGAGATCAAACAGGGGCTTTTAGCCGCACTCTCTAAACAGAGTGGACAGCAACGCAAGGAGTTGCCGTGGATGCGTACAGCGCTCTTCTGGCATTACTCGTTGCCGTGTCAGATGCGGTTCTGGATCGCAGGGTTTGCCTGGACACTCTTTTGGGGTGGACTCTTCCTGCGTTTGCTGTTGCGCCATCATGATGTGCACACCGTGGCCAGTCTTTCGGAAACAGGGATGTTTGTGGGTGGGGTCACCACCGTGATTTTTACAGCCTCTGTGATTGTTACCGTATTGCAGGAGGTCTTATGAAAATGAGTCTTTTCTGCTGGCCACGTTTTCTATTTCTTGCGTTCTTTCTTGCGTGTACAGGTATTGCTCGGTCAGCAGAAATTCGTACCGCCAGGTTTGTGACGCAGCCGGAGCATATTTTCGTCAACCAATCCTTTGATCTCTATTTTGAACTTGAGCTCTCAGTCGGTGCTGAAATACAAAATTTGCAATTTTCGAACTTCACACTGAATGAGGAGCTCTTTCGCCTTGGTAGTTTCGAGGCACTCCCCAAGATTCAGCGTCGCGTGGAGGGCGGAAAGACAACCGTAGATGTGCTTCGGTTTAAGGCTGTCGGACAAGCCACTGGAGTAGGGGAACACCCTGTTCAGACACGTCTGCAGTGTCAGCTTCTTGAACGCAGTGGCGGTGCCTTCTTCTCCTCTTTTGCCTCGCGCGGAGTACAGTTCGCGGTCACGCCCTTCCTCTTTCGGATTCAAGCGCTCCCTGAGGCAGGAAAGCCTAACGACTTCAGTGGCGCCGTCGGCAAGTTTACCCTCTCGGCGCAACTCTCCTCACCGACCGCCCAACCTGGGGACATTTTGACCCTCTCAACCACCGTTCAAGGTGAAGGGGATTTGCGCCCTGCCATGTCACCCGTTCCCAAGAACGCAGCTGGTTTTAAAATCTATCCGCTCAAAGAGCTGACGAGGGAAATGGCTCTTTTGCGAACGGAACAGATCTTTATTCCGCAGGCCACGAATGCAGTCGAGATTGGTGAGGTTCGGTTTTCTTACTTCAATCCAACGACGCGGACCTTTGAGGTTGCAAAAGCCGGCCCCTTTAAAATTAAGTTTGTTGAAAAGGCGCATCAGCCTCTTGCTGCGGGGGTGCGCGTAATCGAAACCGTTGCTCCTGTTGCACGCAGTCTAACCACACCAGGACAGGGTGTGCTTCTGGAGCAGGTGAATAAAGGGTTACATGACTATTTGTATCTGCTGATTCCTTCTGCTGGCTTTTTGTTGGCATGCTTTCTCTTTTTCCAGTTGAAGGGAACCCATACCCGACTCGGCATTCTCCTCGCCCTTCTCGTGACAGGTCTTGCAATAGGGCTGGGGGCTTATGCCCATCGTTCGTCTGTTCAGCAAACGCTTGAAATCCAAGACCGAACCATGGTACGCTTTGCCCCCTCGACTCGTGCAAAGACACTCTTTGTGCTTCAGCCAGGCACAACGGTTGTCCCTCTGGAAACCGCAGGTTCTTGGAAACGGGTGGATGCTAAGGGACAACGGGGCTGGATCGAGACATCGGCCCCTAAAAAGTGATAGTATGTTAACCGCAGATTTTTATTACGACCTCCCACAGGAGTTGATCGCACAGGAACCCCTTCCGATGCGAGGGATGTCGCGTATGATGGTGCTCCATCGCGAGACGGGAGAGATTGAACATCGGCTGGTGCGAGACTTGCCCGAGTATCTGACCGCCAAGGATCTTCTCGTTCTCAATGATACAAAGGTCTTTCCTGCTCGGCTACAAGGTGTATGGGCGGATACAGGAGGCGCTATCGAGTTGCTTTTGACGGAACCCTTGCCTTTGCCGAGCCTCACAATTGAAGCACACCCCCAGGAGACCACCTGTTGGTCCTGTATCAGTGGTTCAGGCCGTGGGGTACGTGCTGGACTTGTGGCACACTTTGCAGAGGGTCTGATTAAAGCCGAGATCCTTGAACGCACAGGGGAGGGGGTCTGCACGGTTCTTTTCCATGTTGAGCGGCCACTCATGGAGCTTCTGCACCAGTTTGGGCAGACGCCTGTTCCTCCTTATATCCGACGCAAGGGAGATCTTGCGCAGGAGAAAGCGGATCGTCAACGGTACCAGACGATCTATGCCCGTGAGCTTGGTGCTGTTGCAGCACCCACAGCCGGCCTCCACTTTAATGACGCAATCTTTGAAGCATTAACGATAAAGGGTGTCAAACGTACTGCAGTGACCTTACATGTGGGGCCCGGCACCTTCAAGCCTGTGAAATGCGACACGGTGGAAATGCACAAGATGGATCCTGAACGCTATGCGGTGTCAGTCCAAACAGCCGAAGCCCTTGAAATTTGCAAAGCAGAGGGGGGCCGCGTCATCGCCGTTGGGAGTACAACGGTCCGAACCCTCGAGACGATTGCTTCTGTCAACAATGGCAGGGTTGTCCCCTCAGAGGGTTCAAGTTCAATCTTTATCTATCCACCCTACTCTTTCAAGGTGGTGGATGTAATGCTCACCAATTTCCATTTACCACAGTCTACCCTGATTATGATGGTGAGCGCTTTGGCCGGACGCGAAATAATTATGAAAGCCTATCAAGAGGCAATCAAACAGCAGTATCGGTTTTTCAGCTATGGCGATTGCATGCTGATTCTCTAAAGGACACACCATGATTGCTCACGGAAGTTTGGTCTATGCAACGAAGGTGATCTTTGCTAAAAATCTTTTTGCACGTATGAAAGGCCTCTTAGGTCGAAAGTCCTTAGGACCTGAAACAGCCATGGTGATTGATCCCTGCGCCTCTATTCATACGCTGGGTATGCGATTCGCAATTGACGTCATTTTCCTCGACGCCAACAATACGATCACCGCGATCGTATCCTCTGTCAGTCCGGGACGACTCTGGGTCTCTGGCGGCTGGAAGGCACGCCGCGTGATCGAATCTGAGGCAGGACTCCTCCCTCTTTCCTCGCTTCATGTCGGCGACACGCTCACCGCTGACTAAAGAGATTTTTATCCTTGAAAGTCTTCTAGAGAGTGTGTAAACTTTTTACACCGTCGAGTGCGTATTAACCAAAGGAGTAACGCATGAAAAAATGTTGGATCGTCATTGGTTGTGTGTCAGCGCTTTTGGTTTCCGCAGATCAGGTTGAATTTAAGTCTGGTGATCGACTCTCAGGTACGGTCAAGTCCGTTGCAGGTGGAAAAATGGTTTTTGATTCCGCCGTAGCAGGACCGCTTACCCTAAAGATGGATTCCATCAAAACATTTGCGACAGATAACCCCATTGAGATCATCCAGACGAATGGGGTTGTTGTTGTTCAAAAGGTTGTCGCAGGGGCAGAGGGCGTGGTGATTGTGCAGTCTGAAGAAAAACAACAACCCACAACACTCGCCTTGGCTGATATAGCGACAGTTAATCCAGAAAAGGTCAAATGGGTTGGTTCAATTGTCGCCGGTGCCGTGCTCACACGTGGTAACACCGAGAGTTCCACAGCCAGTGTGGGCGCTGAGGCAATGCGCCGCGCTGAGAATTCTCGTATCTACCTCGGAGCAGGGTACTACTTCGCGAATCAGCGTGACAATAATACACGGGAGAATAGTACAAGTGCTGATAACTGGTTTTTAAAGGGCAAGTACGACTACTTCTTCGCGAAACAGTTCTATGGCTATGCCAACATGAAGTACGAGAAGGATCGTATTGCATATCTTGACATGCGCGTCACACCAGGCGTTGGTTTGGGTTATCAGTGGGTTGAACGAGCAGATTTGAACTTTTTCACTGAAGCGGGCTTGACCTACGCACATGAGGTCTACACCGATCCTGATGACACGCGTGACTACATGGCCGCTCGGGCAGCCTACCATTTGGACTACGCTCTCAATGCGTATGTGAAGGGGTTTCATAACTTCGAGATTATTCCGAATGTAGAAGAGTATGAGTCATTTCTCATTTATACCGATGTCGGAATTCGTGCCGACCTGACGGCTCGAATCTTCCTCGAAGCAAAAGCGCAGATGGCATATAATTCGGAGCCTTCAGATAATCGTGAGAAGAAGGACCTGAGGTACACCTTGGGCCTCGGCTGGTCATTCTAACAGGAGCAAATCATGCACACATGGAAATTTTATCGGACAGGTGGGTTGGATCAGGTCCTGATCAGAAACGGTGCGGATATTGCGCAATTGAAGGCCTTGGATCAGAAGCTCTGGACTGTCTTGAGCTGTCCAACCAAGGGCATCCGCTTTGACCAAAAGACACTGGAGTTGCTCGATACCGATGGTGATGGACGTATTCGCGTTCCAGAACTGCTGGTGGCAATCCAGTGGCTCATCGTTCGCCTCGTCTCACTCGACACCCTCATGGAAGGCTCTGAAACCTTGCGTCTTACTGCCTTCAATACGCAGACACCCGAGGGCGTAGCTCTTTTGGCCAGTGCCAAGCGTATCCTTTCGAACCTCGGAAAGGCCTCTGCAGAGACGATTTCGCTTGAAAATGTGACAGACACCTCGAAGATCTTTGCAGAGACGCGTTTCAATGGCGATGGGATTGTTCCCGCAGATGCAGCTGCGGATGGTCCAACGCAACAGGTTATTGTTGAGATTATTGAGACATTGGGTTCTATGCTCGACCGCAGCGGGAAGCCTGGTGTGGACCAAGCAAAGCTGGACTCTTTTTTTGGTGCAGCCCAAGCCTATCTGGCCTGGATGCAGCGTGCCGATAACATCATCCTTCCATTGGGGGATAAGACCGCCAGTGCCTTTTCTGCGCTGAAAGTCCTCGCTACAAAACTGGATGACTATTTTACACGTTGTCGCCTCGCAACGTTTGACCCACGTGCAACAGCCGTGCTCAATCGTGCAGACAGTGATTTTGTTGTTCTTGCCAATCAAGAAATCACGGAGACCCTGCCTGCAATTGCAGCCTTTCCGCTATCGGCGATCGGTCCGGCACGTGAGTTGCCACTCACAGAAGAGGTGAATCCCTATTGGGAAAAGGCGTTGAATCGCTTCGAAGAGGAGGTGGTCGCCCCGTTGCTGGGTCCTGACTGCATAAAACTATCCGACGCGCAGTGGCAACGGCTCAAAGAAATTTTTGCGCCGTACGAAGGGTGGCTTGCCTCGAAAACAGGTGCTGAAGTGGAGTCAGTGGGTATAGAACGTCTCTCGGCT
>CAMBQV010000009.1 GCA_945870145.1 Akkermansia muciniphila | reverse complement strand
CCGGCTGCAACCACGGTATCGCCAAATTGCAACGTAATCTCGGAGTTCGCGGAAAACTCCATTTCCGAACGGGTCACGCGGGTAATGGCGACACCATAACGGCGGTTCGCATTAAGATCCTCTACGCTCTTACCAATGAACTCAGGCTTGGTGACCAGAATGCGCCAGGTGATGATATTGGCCGAAAAGCGTGAAACATCAATGTGGCTGACGTGGCCGACCGCCGCGCAAAAATGCTTGAGCCCCTCGGGGGTTCCGACCGCATAGAGCACATCCCCTGCATAAATGATCGCATCAGGTTTCGCCAGTTCAACACTCTTATCCCGCCTGAGAATACGCGAAACCACTACATCGGCATTCATGGCCAGCGGAATGTCCCGCAGGGGGAGCTTAGAAAGATTCGGATTGCTCACCTCGATACTCATGGTCGAGAGCGCCTCCGGTCCGGCTTCCGAATCTTCGGCCTCGACCCCATGGATCTCCTCATCCCGCTTATAAAACAACTTAAACAGCGCAATGGCGATGATCAAACCGAGAACACCAAAAGGATAGGCCATCGAATAGGCCAAGGGGACCAAGGAGAGATCATGTGCACTTTTTGAGCTTTCCAGAACCTCCTGAGCCGCCGCCAAACTGGCGGTACTGGTGGTCGCCCCTGCAAACATCCCCGAGGCAATATGCATCGGAACGCTGGAGCACTTCACAATCACACAGGTGACCAAGGCACCGAGTAGTACAATCGCCGCGCACATCAGATTCAGCGGCAAGCCACTCTTCCGGAAAGAGGAGGCTAAGCCGGGGCCGACTTGCAGTCCGATCGAGTACACAAACATCACCATGCCAAAATCGCGGATAATCCGGAGAATCTCTGAGGGGATTTCAACTGTAAAGAGGGCTGAATAGGCGATACCGGCAAAGACGACACCCGCCACGCCCAGGCTGACCTTCCGAACATTGATTGACCCGATGGCCAAGCCCACAAAGGCGACGATGCTCACGACCATGATGGCTTCAAACGACATCGAGCCACCAAAATTAAGGTTAGTAGTTGTCATCGGGACTCCTGAACTGTTGTTGAGACAGCATCTTTGCTATAACTTCAATTAGTTTTCCCACGAAACACACGAAAATCACGAAAATTTCATGTTCAACAAGGCTCCGCAAGTGGAGGGCGAGACTTTTGGCGAGCCGTCTTTCTCAGCTATTATTCCTGGTGTTCGCCTGCCCGCCGTAGCCGTATACGCGAAGGTGGGCGCCATTCGGATGCTAAAAGTTACTCCTTTGTCTATTCCCCCGGACTCCGGCGAATGAAGTTTTAGAACTTTAACAAAATATGATTTACGCCGCCATCGTTTTTTAAGGTTATTTCGTTTTGCGCGATCATTTATCCACTCCATTTCCTTGTGTTTTGTTCGCGAGTCATGGTAAATTAAAGACTTACTTTTAAATAAGGAGAATATTATGCAAGCAGGGCTGACACGGGGAGCATTCATACGGGGATGGGTCATGGGATTGGCGGCGTTGAGCGCAGCAGGCGTTTCCGCTGCTTCATTCACGCTTCCAGAAAAAGCGGTGCCTGTCGCAGCGGCACAGATTTTTACAGACCACATGGTCCTTCAGCGCGACATGCCGGTGCGCATCTGGGGAACGGCAAATGCGAACGAACCCATTACCGTCACCTTCGCGGGGCAAAGCTGCCAGACGGTCGCTGATACCAACGGCTGCTGGTCGGTAAAACTCGCAACGATGAAAGCTTCGACGACCCCGGAAAAGCTCGTGATCAAAGGGCACAACGAGGTGACCATCAGCGACGTGCTCGTCGGCGAAGTCTGGCTCTGCTCCGGACAATCCAACATGGAATGGGGCTTGATGGGCACCTCCAAGGGCCGGGTGGACGCCACAAACTCCACGATTCCCCTGCTCCGTCTCTTTTCAGTGGAGAAGGTTAAGAACAGCGCCCCGCTGCAGACCTTTGGTCTCACCAAAGGCTGGGTGCCCTGCCTGCCCAATACGGTCACCAATGTGGGTTCGCACTCCAAGTCTTTTTCAGCGACCGCCTTTTATTTCGGACGCGACCTGCAAACCAAGCTTGGCATTCCCGTCGGGCTGATCCAGTCAGCCTGGGGCGGAACCCGGATCGAACCCTGGACCCCCGCCGCGCTCGCAGGTAAGGACGGCTCAATCTATAATGCCATGATCTCACCCCTGACCCCAATGACCATCCGGGGCGCCATCTGGTATCAGGGCGAGTCCAACCTAGGCGACCGGGATGGTTATGAAGCGAAGATGAACGACCTCATTGGAACCTGGCGCAAGGTCTTTGAACGTCCGAACATGCCCTTCTACTTTGTGGAGATCGCACCCTTCCGTTACGGCAAGAGCAACCCGGAATTTCTCGGCGACTTGCGCGCCGCACAGGCCCGTGTCGCGGCTAAGGACCCCAATACCGGCATGATCCACACCCTCGATAACCCCGACAACGTGAAAAATATTCACCCCGACAACAAACCGCAGACCGGCGAACGCCTGGCACGTCTGGCGCTGGCGAAAACCTACGGAATGAATGTCGGCAAGTCCATCGCTGGCCCGACCTTCAACAAGGCCGTACGCGAGGGCGATGGAGTCCGTGTGACCTTTTCGGAAACCGCTGGCGCACTGAAGACCAGCGACAACAAGGCTGTCACTGGCTTTGAAGGCCGCATCTCGCAACCTTCAGAGAGCAACCAGTGGGTACAGGCCGAAGCCGAAATCAAAGGCGACGCCATCCTAGTGAAGTCACCCGGCAAGAGCCTGACCGGCCTCCGCTTCTGCTGGCTCGACACCCAACAGACCAACCTGCGCAATGCCGAAAACCTCCCCCCTTCGCCCTTCAAAGTCGAACTGCCCTAAGCCTGCAAACAGGGTGCAAAAAAGAAAAACCTGTAAACATTCATCAACCGTGATGTTTACAGGTTTTAAAATTTGGTGGGAGATAGAGGACTCGAACCTCCGACCCCTTGCATGTCAAGCAAGTGCTCTAACCAACTGAGCTAATCCCCCAAAGCGGAAAAAGTTCGCATACTGTAGTATAATTCGTGCCCGTTGTCAATTATGGACTTTTTGCTCTTCACGGTTTTTCAAAAAAGCTGCGGGTTTTAACGCAAAAACCGCAAAGAAGAGCGCAAATGCCTCGCCCGCCTCACCCGTGAATACACGGACGGCGGAGCGGGCATTTGCGCGGAGTAAAACTTCTTCTTCAGCAAAAACTTGTTTTTTGCTGAGTATTATAAACAAGAAACTTTCTCTGGTCGGCTAACCATTCCGCCGTCCATGTATCCATGGGTGAGGCGGAATGGAACCCGTGCGGGTCCGCCGGGCCCCTAGTTAGCCGACCTCATATTTGCGGCTTTTGCGGTAGAGTTTTCCGACAAACCGAAAACCTATGGACTTTTTGATCCGTCTTTTTTATTGCCTTTTCTCGATGAACCTCGTTACACTGTACCGACGTGGATGAGAAAGAAAGAGAGGAAGTCGTGAGCACTGTTCAGGAAGCACTCAAGCGATATGTTGAGATTCAAGAAGAGGTCGCAAAACTCGAGACCGAAAAGAAGCAGTGTCGCGAGGTGCTCATGGCCTACATGCAAGAGACCAAGCAAACTCTCTGGTCCCCGTCCCTCGACTCGAAGCAACTGACGGTTCGCTATTTTCAAAAAACGACCATCAAGTATGATGAGGCTTTGCTGCAACAGCGCCTGGGCGACAAGTATCTACACCTGTTAGAGCCTGATATGGCTAAGATCAAAACTCATCTCCAGGAAGTGGCCCCGTTGCTTCAGCCTGCACTCCAACAGATTGGTTCGCCCTCCCGTGAGAAGGTGAAAGCCGCTGTCGAAGCCGGGACGATTGACCGCAAAGCCTTTGAAGGCGCTTTTACAAAAGTAGACGCTTCCGTCTTCTCCGTCGGAAGAACCACGTTTCAGAAATGAGTAACTTTTTCCCGCAGAGGCGCGGAGGCGCAGAGTTTTTCCTGAACCCTGACACCTGAAGTTATTAGGTAAGAATACAGAAACAATTTATGAAAACCTTATTAAAAGTGGGTACACGAGGGAGTAAGCTGGCGATGATCCAGACGCAGGATGCGCTGGAACGCTTGGAAAAACTCTTCCCGTCTTTCGGGTTTGAGACGCTTCCCATCACGACCATCGGGGACCGCGACCTCACGACTGATCTGCGGGCCAGTCCTGATGATTTCTTTACGCGCGATCTTGACGAGGCGTTACGCAAGGGGCAGATCGACCTGGCCATCCACAGCGCGAAGGATCTCCCAACACCTGTCGCACCGGACCTTGACTGGTTCTGGCTCCCTTGGCGCGAAGATCCGCGGGATGCCTGGATTCTCCCCCGCGGCAAAACATTTGCAGACCTTCCTGCAGCTCCTGTGGTCGGTATCAGCAGCGCCCGGCGCGAAGCCTATTGCAGGACGCGTCTCCCGCAGGCCGAGATGCGGACGATCCGCGGAACCATCCAGGCGCGTCTCGACCAGCTCGACGCCGGTGATTTCGATGCCATGCTCATGGCAGGCGCTGCTTTGAAACGGCTCAATCTTGAAGACCGCGTGACGGAATGGGTTCCGCTCAGCGACCTGCCCGTACCTGCGGGTCAAGGTTATCTGGCGGTGACCTTCCGCATGGGCGACCCGATCCTGACCAAGCTCCGGAGTTATTTTGTCAAGGCTGTCCGTTTCGTCGGCGCCGGCGTGGGCTCTGCTGATTATTGCACCCTGGGCGGACTCAAGGATCTGCGCCAGGCCGAGGTCTGCCTCTATGACATTCTGATGGATGAAGCGCTCCTGACCGAACTCCCCCCAGACGCTGAACGTGTCTTTGTCGGCAAGCGCTGCGGCGAGCATAGTGTGAAGCAGAATGAGATCACGACCCTGATCGCAAACTACGCACGCCAAGGCAAACGCGTAGTTCGTCTCAAGGGCGGAGATCCGGGACTGTTCGGACGTCTGGCCGAAGAGATCGAAGAACTTGACCGCCTGGCGATCCCTTACCGTGTCCGCGCCGGCGTGACCTCCCTCACCGTTGCGACCACCGGTACAGGCATGCTCCTGACGCGCCGCGGTGTTTCACGTGGCTTCACGGCCCTAACCCCGCGCGCCGCCGAGGGCGCAGTCTCGGGCGTCGGACGCGACGTGCGCGAAAAGATGCCGCTCGTCCTCTTCATGTCGCTCAGCGTGGCCTCGGACATGGCCAAGCAATTGCTCGACGAAGGCTGGGAAAAGACGACGCCTGTGGCGATTGTTTACGACGCAGGCTCGAATAATGAGGAGCTTTACCGCTCTGACCTGCTTACGCTGCAATCACAAATCACAAATCTAAAATCTAAAATCGCCGAGGATGCTCCTGGGCTGGTACTCATCGGCGCAGCCGCGGGAACAGCCTATCGCCGCGACACGGGTGCCCTTGCGGGGCAGCGTGTCCTGGTCACCTGCAGCGAAGCCCTGCTTGAGAAGGCGTCCTTGCGCATCACAGACTTTGGCGGATTCCCGATTCTGCGACCCTTGATCAAGCTGGTGCCCTGCGCTATGCAACGTGACGTGACAACATTCGACTGGATCGTCCTGACCTCGCCCTCCGCCGTACAGCTTTTCATGGAGCAGGCTAGGAAGGGAGACCTGCGGAAGCTTCCCAAGCTCATGACCTGCGGTCCGGGTTCAGCCTCAGCGTTAAAAACTTTTGGTATTGCGCCGGACCTGATGCCACCGATGGACTACAGCGCCGAGGGATTGGCCGCGCTCCTGCAGGCGCATGACTTCACGGGCCAGCGCGTCTTGCGCCTGCGGTCCGAAAAGGCAGGCACGCTGTTGGCGGATGTGCTTCGCGAAAAGGGCGCAACGGTCGAAGAGGCTGTGCTCTACACGAATGAATGGATCCGTTACGAAAAGCTGCCTGTTTTTGATACGGTCTTCTTTGCGAGCGCCTCGGCGGTTGAATCTTTCTGCGGACAGTTCAGCGCGGAAACGTTGCAGGGCAAGTTGATTGTTGCCATTGGCAAGCCGACAGAGGTTGCGCTCGCGCAAGTCGGCTGCAAGGCGCAGATCATTGGCGATGAAGCCACTGTGGAAGGCGCGATCACCTCGCTGGCCAAGGATGCAGTTCTAAAGTGCTAGCCGTCTTCGCTAAAGCTACGCCGCGCCGGAGAAGTTCGAGAGTTCTAAAATCTTGCGTCCTTGTGTCCTTCAATCCTTGCGTCAAACAACTTTAGAACTTTAGCATTTTAGAACTTTAGAACTTCTCTTTCGCCTTATAAAATTACTTTGAATGTATAATAGCAAGCGGCTGAGGGATGCACTATGATTATCAACATTCAAGCAGCGAAGTGGAACAACCCCAGCTTGAGGAATTGAGAGGAGCGTCGCACAATGGAAAGTCATGAGCTACTGAGTCAGTGTTTCAAGAAACAGGGCGTCAAGCACTGCGCCACGGAATTAGGCCTTTCCGCGCCACTCCTCTACAAGTGGTGCGAGCCAAACAAGAGCACAGATGATTCTGGGGCTGTCAATCCTCTGGACCGCGTGGCGCAGATCGTCCGTCTGACCGGAGACCACTCGCCGATTGACTGGCTCTGTGGTCAAGCAGGCGGTGTCTTTGTGGCAGACACCTCCAGCAACAAGAGCACCCTGCCCAACATGATCCAGCAGACCCACAAGATTCTCAAGGAGTTTTCTGACCTGATCGATGTGATCTCCGTCGGCATGACCGACGACGGCAAGATCGACCGTCAAGAGTCCAACCGCATCCGGGATGAGTGGCAACAGATGAAGACCATTGTCGAGAGTTTTGTCATGGCTTGTGAAAAGGGCGTTTATGGCGCGAAGTAATCGGATGCAAATCGGATGCCTAGCGTTAGTTAGCATTGACTTATGACTGGAACTGCCTTACTATTTTCACTGTACAAAAATAAAAAACGAAGGGTTAATCACTTATGACAGCACTTTATTGGTTCTATCTCGGGATCGTCTTAATCATTCTTGAGGTCATGACCCCTGGACTCGTCTCGATTTTCTTCGGCCTCGCCGCCCTTGTGGTAGCGTTGATCACGTGGCTGGTGCCTGGCTTGCCGGAATCAGCTCAATGGGTGTTATTCTCAATCTTCTCCGTCCTCTTCATCCTTCTGTTGCGCAAAACCCTGAAGAAAACCTTCTCGGGTACAGCAGAGGTGAGCGACGGGACAACAGACGCCTACTCAGGCAAGCGTGCCATGGTCGTTGTGCGCATCACGCCCAACCAGCCAGGCCGTGTGGAGTTCAATGGTTCGAACTGGACAGCCGAGTCTGAACAGGAAATTGAGGTTAACACCCCTGTGATCATCAAGTGCAAGAAAAACCTGACCTTTACCGTCGAGGCGTTGAGCTAAGGTGGCAGGTTGTAGACTATTCTTAACCTACAACCTAAACGCCTACACCCTAAAAACCTATTTTCACTAACAACACAACAACAAGGAGAAAACAACCATGCCCACGTTCATTGGTTATGCTATCGCAGCACTCGTCGTCTATACGATCTTGAAGTGCATTCGAATCGTCCCTCAAAAACAAGCCTTCATTGTCGAACGCCTCGGCAAGTATTACAAGACCTTGGATGCTGGCTTGCACATCCTCGTGCCGATCGTTGACAATGTCGCCTACAAGCACACGCTGAAGGAACAGGCGATTGACGTTCCGCCCCAACAATGTATCACACGTGACAACATCACCGTTGAAGTTGACGGCATCCTCTACCTCCAGGTCATGGATCCGGCCAAGGCCTCCTACGGCATCGGCAACTACCTCTTCGCCACCACGCAGCTGGCACAGACCACGATGCGTAGTGAGATGGGTAAGCTGGAATTGGACAAGAGCTTTGAAGAACGTACGTTGGTGAACTGTCAAATCGTTGAAGCCGTTGACAAGGCCTCTGATCCCTGGGGCATCAAGGTGACCCGTTATGAGATCAAGAACATCACGCCTCCTCAGACCATCCGTGACGCCATGGAAAAGCAGATGCGCGCCGAGCGTGAAAAGCGTGCCTTGATTGCTGAATCCGAAGGTGACCGTCAGGCCAAGATCAACCGCGCAGAAGGTGATAAGCAGGAAGCGATCGCCAAGTCCGAAGGTGAAAAGATGAAGCGCATCAATGAAGCTGAAGGTCGTTCACAGGAAATTCTCCTGGTTGCACAGGCTCAGGCGACAGGTATCCAGCGCGTTGCAGCCGCAATCAGCGATAAGGGTGGTGCGGAGGCTGTTAACATGCAGCTCGCACAGCAGTACCTAGGTGAGTTCGGCAAGTTGGCCAAGACGAACAACACGATGATCATTCCTTCCGACCTCGCGAATGTCGCTGGCATCCTCAAGGCCGCCACGACGATCGTCAAAGAAGTGAAGTAACAGATTCAGAAGTCAGAAGTCAGGAGACAGAATGGAACGTCCATTCTAAATTCTGATTTCTGACCATCTGGAAACAAGCTTGCGTTTTGAGGAGCATGCACAATATGATGGATGAACCCTTTTTTTATTTCGTATTGTTTGCTGTCTTCTCGACACTTTTCGGGGTGTCTGTCGGCAGCTTCTTAAATGTCTGCATCTACCGTATGCCGCGGGAAGAATCGATCGTTACACCCCGTTCCCACTGTCCTCACTGCGGAAGCTTTATTCCGTGGTACCTGAATATCCCGGTTTTGAGCTGGTGTTTCCTGCGCGGCAAATGTGCCTCGTGCAAAGGCCCAATCTCCGTGCGCTACACCTTGGTTGAACTGCTGACCGCCACCTTGTTCCTTATGGTCTATTTGCAATGGATTCAGCCCGGGGCGCTGTTGTTGCAACCCATTCCTAACCCACTGATCATCCCCATCTATTGGCTCTTTATTTCCGGATTGATCCTAGGCACCTTTGTTGATTTTGAACACTACATCTTGCCGGACGAGGTAACAATCGGCGGTATGGTGGTGGGGCCGATCCTCTGCGTCTTAGTCCCCTCTCTGCAAGGACAGGAGATCTGGTGGAAGGGGCTGTTGCACTCCTGCCTCGGACTCTCCCTCGGTTTCTGTTCCCTATACGCCATCGCTTGGATTGGCGAGAAGATTTTCAAGAAAGAGGCGATGGGCTTTGGCGATGTCAAACTCTTGGGCGCGATCGGTGCCTTTTTAGGATGGAAGGCCGTACTCTTCACGATTGTGGCATCCTCTTTCCTCGGCAGCATCGTTGGCCTCACCCTGATTGGCCTGCGTAGTGCTAAGATGAAGAGCGAGATTCCCTTTGGCCCCTATATTGCGGCCGGGGCGTTAATCTGGCTCTTCTACGGCCCCTCCTTATTAACCCTCTACTGGAGGTTCATGCAGATATGAGTAACATCAGCAAGATTTATCTCTCCGCAAACGACTATCTGCATGACAGCTGGCGGCTGGCGCGGATGGTCATGGACTCTGAATGGGTGCCGGACTACATTTTGGCACTCTGGCGAGGTGGCGCACCGGTCGGCATGGCGATTCACGAATTCTTTGTATTCCATGGGATCAAACTCCGCCATCAGATCATCAAATGCAACTCCTATACAGGCCTCAACTCCAGCCACGAAGTTCGCTTTGAGCATGCGGATGAAATCTTTGACGGACTTCCAAAGGGAATCAAACTCCTAGTCGTGGACGACGTTTTTGACTCCGGCATGACAGCCCGCGCGGTCTACGAGCGGCTCGCCATCTGCGACATTGATTTCAAGCTTGCCACGGTCTACTGGAAGCCCGGGCAGAACAAGACCACGCTCCGGCCTGATTTCTTTTTACGCGAAACCGAGGATTGGATCGTCTTCCCGCATGAGATGGATGGGCTAACCCGCGACGAGATCAAAATAAAAGATCCCGAGCTTTATGCGTTGTTGAAATAAAATTCCGAAGGAATTTTATTTCAGGCTGTAGGGGATTAGGTTGTAGGTCGTAGGTGGTAGGTGGTAGGAAGAGAAAACAAAAAAGGCACTTGCAGAATATCTGCGAGTGCCGCTTTTTTTATCGCTAAGCGCTGGATTACTTCGTAGCGCTCATCTGCTTCACATAGACATCCATGCGCTCTTGGAGCGCCTTGATGCTCTCGGTGATCTTGCCGCTGCTCTCTTGCAGCTTGGTGATCTCAGCCTTGGCCTTCTCGAGGTCAGCAGTGCCGCTCTTGGCATCAGCCGAGCCGGTCAGTCCACCGAGCATATTCTTCGCCGCAGCACCCAGATCAGGCTGCAGTTCCTTGATCTTAGCTGACAGCTTATCGAGTTCACCCTGCTTCGAGGCGATTTGGGCCTTATAGGAATCAACCGTAGCCTGAAGCTTTGCAGTATCCATGGTCTTCGCTTCAGCCTGCACCTGCTCAATAGGCTTCGTCTCGCTCGCACCAGATCCACCACCGCTGCAACCGACGATGAAACAACCGAACAGAGCCACCATTGCCACCGACATACATACCTTCATAATAACACACCTTTCATGCTCCGGCAGCTGCACCCGACCATCGGGCAGAGTCTGCCACACCACGTGAATCCTTCTCACAGCCCCATTGGCCATGGTGCATGATCCACAAGTAATTTCTAGTTTAAACGGAATCCCTCCATCTGTCAACCTCTCTAAGAGAGGAAGGAGAAAGGTAGCGGAGGCAGGCGTGGCAAGGCTGAAGCTTTTTTACATGCTAACTGCTTGGCGTGTGTCGGTCAGGAGCAAAGTGCAGCGAATGTCGCGGGCGGGAATCTTTGAGAGATGTGCCAGAGCTTGACAATAGCTGATCATCTGGCTGGCATAAGTCTCGCGCATGCGCGCTGCAAAAGTTGCTTCAGTTTCGTCGTCGCGCCGGCGGTTGGATTTATAATCAAGAATCTCGGCTTTGCGCCGACCCGCTTCTTCAACAAAGACCACGCGGTCGAAGGTGCCGGAGATCCATTGACCGTCAACGACCAGCTCAAAGGAGGTTTCGCGCCAGAGATCGACGGCTGACAACGGACGTCTCAACGCGTCCCGGAAGGCGGATGCCACCGTGAGATCGAGATCGTCTTTTGAAATCCCGGCCGGCTGCGGCGCGTTCTCAGCGAGCCACTCCATCGTGCTGAGAGCTTCATGCAGACGCGTGCCACGATCAGCTGCGAGCTGGCCACTCTGCGGTGTGAAGAGCTCGCTGGCGGCTTTCCCGTAGTGATGCGCCGAGGAGGGCGTGACCCTGCGAATGTGCTGGCGCTTTTGACGGGGCAGTGCGGGTACAGCCTGTTGCGGGACCTCAGACGGGGGCAGCGTCGTTACGTGCGTGAACCAGGCCGGGTCGCCGAGTGTAAACGGTACACCACCCAAGGCGCCCTCGATGTGTTTGCTGAAGTAGAGCGCTTCGGAGTTTTTCTTGGGCGCAGACTTGAGCAGCACGTAGAGGGCACGCTTGGCGCGGGTCATGGCGACGTAGTTGACGCAGAGGCCCTCAAAGACATCGCTGTTCAAGGCGCGACTGGCGGCCGCTGCCAACACCTCATCCGCAGCCACGAGCTGCTGTCCGGGTTGAGTCAGCAGCCAGGCGTTGCCCGAACCGCAGAGCACCTCGTTCGACCGCTGCGCATCAATACCTTGATGTTCGAGGAGCGGCACAAAGACCACGTCGAAGCCGAGGCCCTTGCTGCGATGAATAGTGAGAATCTTGACTGTCGAGGTGTCGGCCACATCGCGGGTCGTAAAGGCGTCCACAAACGTGGCGAAGTCGGAGAGCGTGGTCTCAGGGTCGGCACTGGCGCTGAATTGCGTGGCAGCCTGCAGAAGCGCTTCGAGCCGTGTCTGCGTAAAGCTGTCCATACCGCCTCCGCCGAGCGCCTCGATGTAGGTGCTGAGCGCCCGCGACAAGCCGAGGCGGGAGACATCATCCAGCACACGCTGGGAGAGCAGGGCCACCCCCTGCTCCCTTGGCAATGAGCAGGCTTTCTGAAAGAGGGTTCTGGCGAGCGGCGTGGCGCAGACATGTTCCCACGCGAGGGTGTTGTCCGGATGTTCCGCGACCTGTAGGAGGTGGAGCAGCGCGGTCACAACAGGTGTGTCGCTGATGGCGCTTTCGCCTTCCCAGACTGCGGGGATACCTTCGCGCCGCAGCCCCTCTGCAAAGGCCTTCCCATGGTCGTTGGCACGCACCAGGATGGCGGCACTCAAGCCGCGCGTCCACGGCTGGATCTCCTGAAGCTGAGCGCAGGTCGCTTCGATGTAAGGATCAACCTTGCTTTCGCCATCATCGCTGCTCTTCTCGCGCACGCGCTCCACAGAGACGAAGCCATCAGGTTGCTTGGAAACATGTTTGCGCCAGAGGCTCTGCCACTTCGCACCAGCCTCGTTAACAGCGCCAACGAGGAAGCTGCGGATTCTTTCGCCATCGAAGATGCGGTTGACCGCTTCGGCGATCTGCGGGCAGTACCGATACGAGGTGTTCAGGTCCTCAAGTTCATAGTTGCCGGTGCCGGCCTCCTGTTCGAAGATCGCGACATCGCCGCCGCGCCAGCCATAGATGGCCTGCTTCATGTCGCCCACGATAAAGAGGGAGTGGTCGGGCTGGTCTGACTGGAGGGCTTCGTCAACGAGATTGCGAATCGCATTCCACTGCGCATGGGAGGTGTCCTGAAATTCATCCAGCGCCCAATGGCTGAAGCGGCTGTCAAAGCGGTACTCAATGTTCTGGCGGACAGCCTCGTCCAGGCGAGTGATCAGGCGCGGGATATCAGCGAAGGTCAGGAGTCCCTGATTGCGCGTCTTCTGATCATAGGCCGCTTCGATCTGGGTCATGAGCGTATAGATGCCTTGCGTGGTCTGGCAGCGCGCATGGAGCACGAGGCCGTAGAGCGTTTCTATAGCGTCCCGGATGAGTTGCGCCTCCTGGCCTGTGAAGCAACGTTCCATGCGATAATACTTGATGACCAGCGAAGTCTCACGCGGGCTATAGGCATTCAGGACGTTCGTGATCCCGGAGCCGATCCCGGAGGGGATTAAATTGTTGAAGGTGCGGACAAAGTCGCAGAATTTGTTCCACTGCTCAGCCTCTCTACCCGCACCCCAGCCAGGACCGATCTCATCGCGGAGACGATCTGCGAGGGTTACCAGCCTCTCGCGGTTCAGACGCTCCGGGGACAACACGAGGGGCGAACCTGCGGGCCAGATGATCGCGGGCTGACCCCAGGCCTCCTGAGCAGGACAGTCGAGTAGGATGTCGTGCCAGTTATCCAGGAAGGCGGCGAGTTTTTCAGCAAACGATTTGGTTTCGCGTCCAAAGGTGGCGAGGCGGAAGGCATCGAAAAAGAGCTGGCTCTGCTGGCTGGTTGCCGCGCGGCTGAGGACTGCGTGGACCGCGACGTTCTTTTCGCGTTGGATGCGGTAGTCCTCCATGATCGTCATCTGCCCCTGAAGTCCGAGCTCCAAGGGAAAGGCCTGGACGAGGCGGGTCATGAAGCTGTCGATCGTGCCGATCAAGCTGGCATGCTGGGTCGCGATCAGCTTGCGCAGGAGGCTGACAAAGGTCGCACGGGAAATCGAGGGACCATACACCGTGCGGAGGGCCTGGGCCTGCGCGGGGTCGAGCTCCTGAAGGATATAGCCGGACTCTTCCAGTGCGTAAGCATCGGACGAGGCGGCCTTGGCGAGGCGTTCCGCTATCTTGTTGAAAATTTCGCCTGCGGCAGCGCGCGAGAAGGTGAGGGCCACGACATGGTGAGGCTCGACATTTAGGAGCAGGAGACGGATCATGCGCGTGGCGAGCGCAAAGGTCTTGCCTGTTCCAGCGGAGGCTCTGATCAGCGTATTCTTCATGGCTGACCTCCCTTCGCGAGACGGGCCTTCTGGTCTTCGAGCCAGGCTGCTGAGATACTCTGTTCCGGGCTTTCGAGGACGAGCGAGGCGAAGTCATATTCCCAGGCATTTTTGGGAGAGGGCGGCCAGAAGCATCCAGCGCGAAGCCCTCTGATCGCCTGCTCAAGCGTTTGAACGAGTTCGGTGCGATACCCCGAAAAATCCCAGGTGACACAGCGTGTTTCGTCCGCAGTTTCACCGAGCACGAAGTAGCCGCACTCTACCCGGGCGCCTTCCGGTACGAGTCCGCTTGCCTGGGCCATGAGCAGATAGAGCGGCAACTGCAGATCAATCCAGACCCGCTGCTTCTCCACGAAGGTAAATGATTCAATGCCCCGTTCCGCGGCACCGGCGAGGTCCGCGGCGCTGGAGGAGGCAAAGCGCGGAATTCCATTCTCCTTGCCGAGCTTGTCCCACGTCTTGTAGTCCAGCAGATACCAGGTGTCGGTCTCCTTGCAATAGTCGATGCGGTCCGCGCGGCCGGTGACTGAAAAATTATCGAGCTTGAGCTTGAGGGGCTCTTCGACCTTTTTGATCTCGCGTCCTTCGCATCGCAGAAGCGCCTGTGCGGTGGCGAAGAAGCGCAAGCGTTCACAGGCCGAGAGCGCCTGGAGGTGGATAACCGCAGGAAGGTCCTCGCCGTATTGCTTTCGCACGCTTGCCCAGACCTCAGCCTCCAAGAAGTCCGCGATAACGGTCGGCTGGATCGAATCCTTGAGCGTAGAAGTGCCGAAGCGTTCCAAGGCGTCATGACAGAGGTTACCGAAGGTCATGGCGTCCATCTCGGCCATGCGGTCATCACAGGACTTCATGCGTAAGACGTTGCTGAGGTAGAAGGTAAAGGGGCAAGCCAGATACGACTTGAAGGAGGTGGCCGCCAGGGTGTCCAGCGACTTTTTAGGAATGGGCAAGGCCAGACGCCACGCCTCGGGCAGGGACCGGGGATGGCCTGTGGCCGAGGTCTCGGCATCGCGGAAGAGCGCCTTGGCGCGGCGTGCGAGGGTCGCCTCATCACAGAGGAAGAGCAGGCGAGAAGGCTTGCGGACATCATGTCGGCCCGAGACGCGTTCAAGGGTGAGGCGCACGGCATGGGGCGCACGGGACGTGAGTAGCGCATGGAGCAGATAGGTGTCGCGGGCGGCCCTGCGGTCATTGCAGGTGAGGCCGAGTCCCTTCCGCAACACATCCGGCAAAAAGGCATGCCCCACGACAGCGTCAGGGACACATCCCTCGTTGAAGCCGGTGATGAGCAGCTCCTGCGCCGGGCTCCAGGGGAGTTCGAGCCAACCCTCGGTCAAGAGCACCTCGGGATCATCCGGCTCAAGCTGATAGGTGGCCTCTGAGAGCAGCGATTCGACAAGCTGTGACTGCTGAACCTCATCAAGCGTTTCAGTGACGAGCAGCGAGGTGAAGGCCTGGAAGACATCCTGCGCAGCAGTCGCGGCGGCGGCCAGTTCGCGATCACCGGGTTTGGTTTCCTCCATGGTACGGGGCTGGAAGATCGTCTGCAGCATGGCAGTCAGGTGAAGCAGACGGGAACGGCCTTTGGGGTCGAGCAGATCGCGCACCGCCTCAAGCGCCAAGCGCAGATGAGTCCATCTGCGTTTGGCGTTTGCGGAATAGGTCTCATCTGCACACGCCTGAGCCGAGAAGCGGAAGATCTCCTCCAGCGTCTGTGGCAGGTGGGTGTTCTGGAGTTCATCCAAGGCGCGCAGCACATCGGTATAGGCGAAGTCCGGAAGCGAGGCGAAGCGATTTTCGAGCCAGCACAGGACATCCGCCTCGCGCAAAAAGGCGGCCAACACGGTAAAGCGCGGCTGGCTGCAGAGGCGTTCGAGCTGGTGGATCAGGCGTCCCAGCGATGAGGTCGAGAGCGGATAGGCCGCAGGATTATGAAGACGCAGGCCGAGGGAGAGAAAGGCGGACTGAAGTTCGCTGAAGAGAGTCTCATCGGCCAAGCCCAGCGAAGGAACCTCCTCCGAAGCGGGGACCTGAGCAAACGCGCGAGCCACTAGGCGCGCCTGTTCGGCGCTGTTCGCGGTCAGCACGATATCCTCATCCTGCAGAGGCAGGAGCGGCGCGTGTTCACCCAGCCACTGGCTCGGCTCGGGACGTCCCCAGCGATCAAAGCACGAAGCCTGTGAAGGGTCGGCGTGAATCAAGACGGTCACGGGACATATGACGCCGAGTTTTTCCAGGACAGGATAGAGCGCGGGCTGAGCATCGGCCAAGCTCGGCAGGATGATGCGCTCAATACCTGCGGGGCATAACGGACGGTCAATCGCGAACTTACGCACGAGCGAGGGTGGGGTACGCCCCTTCTCCTTCAACAGCGAAAAGAAACGCCGTTCCACTTCAGCCAGATCTTTCCAGCGTTCCACCTCGACATCCAAGGTTTCGTCCTCGAGGATCGTGGCGATGGAGCCTGCGACATCCTCCATGGTCAGTCCGTTTTCCTGGAGCATAGACCAAAGCTCATTCAGTTGGCCAGCCACGCCGAGGGCCCAGGAAAAGGATTTCTGGGTGGGCCTGCCTTTTTCCGGGAAGAGGTTTGGAAAATCCCGCAAGTCGAGGTCCATGAGCAGGTGACTCAAGCACGCGATCGTCTCCGCAGGCGTGGCCACCGAGAGGTCCGGTGCTTGCGCGGGGACGATCACCTGATATGGGAGGCGTATCATGGGCGGGAGGCAACCGCCGGTCGCTTCCGCCAAGGCGAGGCGAAGGCGGCGTCCAGCCTGCCGTGTGGGGACAATGACAAGAAGATGCGCGAGGGACTTGACGCCCGAGGGCGTTGTGCGGACCTCTCCCACCAGCCAAGCGGTGACAGCCTTGACCAACGGGATGCGGGGGTTTATGTACACAGGGGGTATCAACATTTTCTCCGAGGGGCGGGTGAGGAATTGCCTTATTGCGTGATTGCCTTATTGCCTTATTTTTTCATTCGATGGAACCTGGGTACTACGGGACTACGGAACTGCCAACTGCTACTGCCGACTGCACCTTCGGCGCCGCAGGCGACGGGCTGGTCACCGTCAGGTTACGCCAGAGGGCGTGGGTTTCGTAGGTGGCGAGTCCGAAGGGCAAGGTCTTATCAATGTCACTGCCTGAGCGCAGGGAGAAGCGCGAACTCTTCTCAAATGGCACCTTGGCTGTATAGAGCGTGTCATTCAGGGCGACCTCCAAGAGTCCGGGTGTGACACGGACACGCAAGGTATACCAGATATTGTTTGTCAGGGAGACGCCGGAGGAGTAGCCGTTCTCCGCGGCATCCATGAAGTCGATTGAAGAGATGCCGCAAAGTCCTCCACCCCAGCCGCCGATGACTACGGTGCAGGCATTGGACTCCACAGGGAGCGTCATGGCGATCAAGAAGTCAGAGCCCGCCTTGCGCATGGCCTCCACCTTCACTTCGTAAGCCATCGTGGGGAAAGGGTTGGTATAGGCAATCCCCGAGAGAGGCTTGCCGATACCGCAGGAGACCACGCCGTTCGACAGGACTTCGACCTTGCTATTGCCCCAGATATCCGCGAACTTCCAGCCGGAGAGATCCTTGCCGTTAAAGAGCACACGCGTCTCAGCCTGGGCAGAGAACGCAGAGACTAAGAGGAACATAAGGGAGAGAAACTTCATGTGTATTAAAATACCAACAATGGCGTTTTACGACAAGTTTTAAGGTTGCGCTGGGAGAGGCGAGTTTTGTATGATGACGCACATGAACGAGCCCATCCAAAACAAAGCCCTTCGGGCATTGGTGATCTTTTCCGGCGGACAGGACAGCACGACCTGCCTGGCCCTGGCCCAACGTGAACACGGCAAGGCGAACGTCGCGTGCATTACATTCTCCTACGGACAACGCCATGCCCTGGAGATAGAAGTCGCCCGGAAGATCGCCAAGGAGCTGGGGGTGACGAACCATCGCATCGTGAATATCGAGGGCTATGCGCAGTTAACACAAAGTGCGTTGCTCAATCCCGGCATCGAAATCTCCCCGCTGGTCAATACGGTCAATCCGGTCACCGGGGTCCAAACCACCACGCTTCCCAACACGGTCGTGGACGGACGTAACATGATGTTTCTCCTCATGGCGGCGATTGTCGCCAAGCAGCGCGGCATTCATGATCTCTACACCGGGGTCTGCGAGACCGACTCGAGCGGCTATCCAGACTGCCGCGATGTTTTTATCAAATCATGTAATGCCACGCTCAACCTTGCGATGGAGTATGAGTTCCGCATCCATACGCCACTTATGTGGCTGGATAAGGCCCAGACCTGGGCGCTTGCGGATGAGCTGGGACTCCTGGACTATATCGAAGCGAACACGCTGACCTGTTACAACGGCATTATTGGCAGAGGCTGCGGCACCTGTCCCGCGTGCATATTGCGCGCACGGGGGCTTGCGAAGTATCGTAAGCAAGGGTAGGCGATCGCCTACCCGTACTGCTTAGTTCTCGTTCGAGTGGAGGCCGCCGGAGCCGGCGCTGAAGACGATGTTGGCGCTTTCAAAATCTTTGGGCAGGGCGCGTGAGCAGCTCCAAATACAGGCGCCACAGTGGATGCACTTTTCACGGTCGAAGTCAGGCGTGCCGCCCTCTTCGCCGGGCATGAGCGCCTGGGCGGAGCAAATCTCAATACAGGTGCGCTCGGTGCAAGTAGCGCAAAGCTTAGGATCCGCAAATGTGACGTGGTCGGCAAAGCCGCCCATGGCCTGAACCTTGCCGCCTTTGAAGAGGACATCCTGGTGCGACATGAGAAGCGTGCCATCAAAGGGAATCGGTGGCCAGCCTGCCAGATCCATCAGCGCGTCATGCAAAGGCTGCTTGGACTTGGCGCACTCTTCTGTGACCTGCTTGAGCTGTGTTGCGGAAATACGCGGCCCACAGACGCTGGACATGGTCTTAATCATCTGTGAGGGCGGCTTGGACTTGCCCATCTGCAGATTGATGAGGCCTCCCGTGATGCCGGTCATGCCAGTGCCCATCATGCCGACCATGAAGCAACTCTGGAAACCATCGCGCGCCTTCTTGGCGGATTGGAGTTCCTTGTTGAGTGAATCGTTACGACGACGCTGTTCGTATGCAGCGGTCAAAGCACCCTTACTGAATTCGCCATCGCGCTTCAAAATCTCGATCACGCCTTCGGCTAGCAACACGCCGCTGCGCCACGCTTCGTCCACACCCGAGTTGGTCAGAACGTTCGTGGTGCCTGAGCCTTCGCCGATACGCGCAAAGCCGTCGCCCACGAGGAAAGGCTCGCCACGGACGCCCGATTCCTGCAAGGACTTCGCACCCCAGGAGCGAAGCGTACCGCCCTGGATGTGCTGCCAGATGGTAGGATGCTGCATCCAGTGCTGGAGATAACGATAACTGGTACGGATAGGCGTCGCGAACCAGGAGGGGACAAAGATACCCATAGAGGCGGTGCGATCGGGATAGACATAGAGGAAGCCGAAAATTTCAGGCTCAGGATAGCCGAGCGTGTGAATGACGGTTCCTGGCTTCAGCGTGCAGGACTCCGGCAGTTCGACCACGGCCTTCATGCCCACAGCCCAGTCATGCTGATGGTTGCCTTCGGGGAGGCCAAAATGCTGATCGAGCTTGCGACCCACGGAACCGACAGGTCCGTCACCGACCACGGTCAGGCGTGCATGGACATCCATGCCTGGCATATAGGCGGCGGGATCGGGGGTGCCTTTTTTGTCCACGCCTTGGTCTGCGAGGCGCACACCCAAAACCTTATCGCCCTCCATGATCGGAGCGCTCACCGGCGTGCCAGGCCAAATTTGTGCGAGTCCGGAGCCCATGATCTGGCTGCCGACCCAGGACATGAAAGCGCCCATCGAAGTGACGAGGCCGTGATGCTTCCGGAGGAAGCCAGGGATCCAGGGCAATTCAGCAGAGAAGGGCCCCTTCTTCATGATCACACTGCCGACTTTGAAGGCGAAATCTACAAACTTCGTACTAGCTGTGCGATTGCTGGCGCCCAGCGGGTCATGAAGATAGACGACGTGTTCAGTCGCAGCGGTCGTGGCATTGGGAATTTCCTTGGCGAGGTCGAGGTCCGGGAAGGAAGCCTTAATGGCGCGGGCCGAGGAAACGATGCCGGAACAGCCGAAGCCAATATCATCTGCGCGTTCGTAACAGAGCACCTGCAAGGGCATACCGGGCATCACTTTGCTCTCAAAAGCGGGAGTGCCATTGGGGTTCATCATCGCGCGTGTCAAGGTTGTGAGAAAACCCGCTGTCGCAGGTCCAAACCCTACACAAACAATATCCGCATCCATCCGCTGACGTTCGACTGTTTCGCTCATAAATGACTCCTTTGTGTCTATACCTTCAAGAATTTAGAAGTCAGAAGTGAGAATTCAGAATAAACATCCCATTCTGACTCCTGTTTCCTGACTCCCCCTGGCCGCCGTAGCCGTATCCGCAAAGGCGGCGGCCCCCTACTTAATCCAGCCCCAGCGCGGCGAGGTGAAGGGCCAATGTACGACAGAGGCCGGGCCAAGCAGGTTACGCTGGGGGACAGGTCCCCAATAACGGCTATCAAAACTGTTAAAGCTATTGTCTCCCATGGCGTAATAGTAGCCAGGAGCAAGGAGCACCATGTCATTCTCCGTAGCCAGGGTTCTTCCTGGGTCATTGTAGCGGAGGTTACCACTAGGATTGAAGCCCGCATAGGCAGGCGCCCAATCACCGATCTTCTCCATGCGGGCGATCTGTCCGATGCGTTCGGGTTCCATGACTGCCTCACCATTAACCACCAGCTTGGGCGCTTTGATTTGGAGGGTGTCGCCGGGCGTGCCGGTCATACGTTTGATATAGTGAGTCCCCTGTTGCAGATGGTTAATACCAGAGGTCGAGAAGACCATGATCTCACCGCGTTGGGGATGACAGAAGTTCCACTTCCAGCGATTCACAAAGAGGAAGTCGCCCGAGCAAATCACGCCTGACCAAAGCACATCACCAGCTTTAACCGTCTGCCCGTTGCGAACGCCGCCCTTGAGTCCAGTCATCCCATATTCGACAACGTCGTTCGGCACATAGTAGGCTTTCCCCGCGACCACAACAGGTGTATACCCAGGATTTTTGCTACCGTCACTGTTTGAAATTCTAACCGTGCCACGATCCTTGGTACGGATGATCTTAAAAGACTCGCCTGTGATCAACCATTTGCCAAACTTCACGGGCTGCTGATCAAGCCATGTCGCATCCGAGGCAGGACGCGGTTCCGAATGAATTCCATAGAGCGTGGGCTGCATGGAGCCAGTTGGAATTTTGAAGGGCTGATAGAAGTAGGCACGAAAGGCCATGGCCACGCCGATGGCAACCACAAGCACGTCGAAGTTCTCACTCCACCACGAGTAGGACTTGGGTGGGTTCAGCTTGGTCAGGCAGGCATCAAGAGCCTCGCCCTCCTTGACCATGGACTCCATGTCACTGCCGTCCACGACAGCCTTCACGCGCCCGACATGTTCGTCGAGGAAGCTGAGCTGAGTAGCCGTCATGACATCTTCCCGACTGGCACGCAAGGTGTGTGCATGATGTAAGAGTGTCTTGAGCTGCTTACGTAATTTGCGTCGTTTAAAAAATTCCATGGTGTTCGGGCGACCTACAGGTCGCCCCTCCTATTCATCATCCGCAGTTCCCTTTAACACGGCGATGAAGGCCGACTGCGGGACATTGACCCGTCCAAACTCCTTCATGCGCTTCTTGCCTGCGGCCTGTTTCTTAAGTAGTTTTTGCTTACGTGTGACGTCGCCGCCATACAACTTTGCGGTCACGTCTTTTCGGAACGCACGGATGTCTTCGCGTGCAATAATGTTACGTCCGAGTGCGGCCTGCACCGGAATTTTGAACATATGGGGTGGGATCTCTTCGGCAAGCGCCTTGCAGATCTGACGTCCGCGTGAGACAGCCTTGTCTTTGTGTACCATGCAAGAAAAGGCATCGACCACCTCAGCGTTAAGGAGGATGTCCATCTTGACGATGTCACTCTCTTGGTATCCATGAGGCTCGTAATCCATCGAGGCATAACCATGCGAGACACTCTTGAGCATGTCGTGGAAATCAATCAGGATCTCGTTCAGCGGAATAATGCAGGTGAGAATGACACGCGTTCCATCGAGGCTCTCCGTCTTCTCGACATAGCCTCGGCGCTCCAGAACGATACGCATCATATCGCCGATACATTCACTCGGACAGATGATGGTCGCTCGGATCATCGGCTCCTCGATGTGGGCGATCCGCGTGACATCCGGCAGATGGACTGGATTGTCAATCTCCATGGTCGTACCATCGTGGAGTGTCACTTTGTAGACAACAGAGGGATGCGTGCTGATAATATCCAGATCAAATTCGCGGCGAAGACGTTCCTGGACCACTTCCATGTGGAGGAGGCCGAGGAAGCCGCATCGGAAACCGAATCCCAGTGCCACGGAGCTTTCCGGGTGGAAGGAAAAGGCCGCGTCATTCAGATGCAGTTTTTCAAGACCTGTCCGCACCTTTTCGTATTCATCTGAGCTAACAGGATAGACGCCGCTGAAGACCATGGGATGGACTTCCTTGAAGCCCGGAAGGCGTTCCGTCGCGCCATCCTTGAGCGAGGTCACGGTGTCACCGATCTTAATTTCAGAGGGATCACGAATGGTTCCCACGAGGTAACCGACGTTACCCGCTTCTAGGACCTCGATGGGTTTCTGGTCCGGACTAAAAATACCGACTTCGCGCAACTGCGTGGTAATGCCACTGCTCATGAAATGGATGGTGTCGCCAGCCTTAAGGTTACCGTCCACGACGCGCACATAGGTGATTACGCCACGATAAATGTCGAAGACCGAGTCAAAAACAAGGGCGCGCAACGGTGCGTCAGGACGTGTTTTGGGCGGGTGGATGCGTTCGACAATCGCCTCAAGGACGTCTGGGATGCCGATCCCGGTCTTCGCGCTGATGAGAAGCGGGTGATCCATGGGGATGCCCAGAACCTCTTCAATTTGGCGCGCTGTTTCTTCGATCTTCGCGCTCGGCATATCGACCTTATTGAGCACAGGGACAATTTCGAGATTGTTTTCGACTGCCAGATAGGTGTTTGCCACGGTCTGGGCTTCGACGCCTTGAGCCGCGTCGACAACGAGAATGGCCCCTTCGCAAGCACCCATGCTACGGGAGACCTCATAAGTGAAGTCCACATGCCCTGGGGTATCAATCAAGTCAAAGCGGTAGGTCTTACCATTCTTGGCCGTATACATCATAGAAACAGGATGGCACTTGATGGTGATACCGCGTTCGCGTTCGAGGTCCATGGCATCGAGCGTCTGTTCGCGCATCTGGCGCAACTCGATCTGTTTGGTGGCCTCCAAGATACGATCCGACAGCGTAGTTTTGCCATGATCAATGTGAGCAATGATACAAAAGTTTCTAATGTTTTCGAGTATGATTTCGTCCATGCAGTCTTTCTTTAATACCTTAGCCAGCCTTCTTCCCACCCGAGCCAAAGACCTGATTACGTGTGGCTCGATTAATAAGGGGTGTAAAAGCGTTCATAATCAAGATGGCGAAGCAGACCCCTTCTGGATAGGCTCCGGTCTTGGAGGTGCGGATCAACATCGTGATAACACCACACCCAATTCCAAAAATAAGCATTCCGCGCTGGGTGACGGGTGAGGTAACCATGTCCGTGGCCATAAAGAGGGCGCCGAGCATGAGTCCGCCTGAGAGTACATGTGCCAGGGGCGTGATGGACTCCGCCGGCCAGAACTGTCGCAACACCGCGGCATAGATAAAGACTGTCAAGATGTACGCCACGGGAATATGCCAGGTGATCACTTTGCGATAAAGAAGATAGGCCGCGCCGAGCAGGAGGGCAAGAGCAGAGGTCTCACCCATGCACCCATTCATGTTTCCCAAAAAAAAGTCTTGGAGCATTTGGGGCGTAAAGCTAGGCAACCCCTCACCGCTCTTGACCGCTTCCTTGATCAGGCCAAGGGGCGTGGCCGTCGTCATGGCGTCACGTGAGGCAGCAGTCATCGTATCAACCCAATGATCCGTCAGAAGGGAGGGCCAGGTTGACTTGCTCCAGGTTGTCATCGCCCCAGTAAAAGAGATTAACATGAAGGCCCTTGCGGCGAGGGCAGGGTTAAAGGGATTGTACCCGAGACCCCCAAAAATTTGTTTTGCAATTGCGATGGCAAAGATCGAGCCCGCGACCGCCATCCACGTTGGCAACCCTGGGGGCAGATTAAACGCCAATAAAAGGCCAGTCACAACCGCGCTCCAGTCCGAAAGCGAGCTCGGACGCTTCATCAGTTTGCGGCATCCCCACTCGGTCACGAGGCAGGTCGCCACGCAGACACCCACCAGGCGCAAAGCGTCCAAGCCGAAAAAGAAGATGGCCGCTAAAAGGGCAGGCGTAAGTGCCATCACAACATCCCACATGATACGATCAACGGAAGAACCATCATGCGCGTGCGGCGAGGAACTGATCACTAATAAATCCGAGGTGACTTCTGGCTTCATGGACATATAAGATTACTAAACCATTCTATGGCCTGCAAGGGCTTTCGTGAGCCAAAAGTTGGTAAATTCGCGTTTGACTTTCTGCATCAATAAAAGTAAACTGTACACCCTTTTGTTTCATTAATTAGGTAAAGAATATGGCTTTTCTTAAAATTGTATCCGGGACACGGGCAGGCGAGCAGATTTCTCTAGATCAACCCGTGTTGCGCATTGGGCGACGAGAGGGGAACGATTTGATCATTTCCGATCCCTCCATCTCGGGATCTCATTGCGAAATTGAGAAGAGCGCCTCTGGCTATACCTTGCGCGACTTAGGTTCTACCAATGGAACTCGCGTGAATGGCGAAACGGTGACCGTCAGTGGCTTGTTTCGTAATGATGTGATCCATGTTGGCGATGTTTCGGTCATTATTGACGGTGATGACATCTCTCAGACCCGTGGCGGCGACACCCAGAAGCTTTCCCGCACCTCGATCGTCATTCCCGCGCATCAGTCAACCTCGATCAAAGCTCCGACCGACCTCTTCTCAAAAAAATCAAACAGCAACAAAGTTTGGATTGCGATTATCGCGTTTCTATCCCTCGTGATTGCGGTGTTGCTGGTGCTCTTCCTTCTGAAGAATTAGTTTTTTTAAAGCATCCACTCTTGTAGGCGTTCCTTCGGACACGGAGGAACGCTTATTTCTTTTGTCCACGCCGGCGACTGTATCTTGACGAGGACCTCATGACGGGTACCCCGGTCGCCATAGGCAGCACAGATGGCCGCGGCGACCAGGATATCCTCCTGTCCAGCCCCCTCTGGAAGCATCCCCGTAGGACCAGGAACATTGACGGTATAAACAAGGGTGTCGCCATTCTTAAAGAGTTTCTTAATGGCCGCGTTATCCCGAACATCCCGTCCGACAATACACTTACTGCCTCCGGGCAGACGGAAGTGGCGGCCATAAAGCAGAAGCCATATCGGACGATCATCCTTCAACCCTTCATGCTCCTTCAAGTCAGCAAGCTTCCGACAGAAGCCCTTCTCTGTCAAAAGACACCCCCCTGCTGGCGAGGGATAGTCCTCAAGGCCAAACGTCTTGGCGAGTTCCATCTGGGGTTTCCGCGAGCGCCCATTGAGTTCGAGCAGACGGCCACGATCTACTCTTCCATCCATCTCTGGTACGGTCGGCTCCAGAAGACGGGCGCTGAGAGGACGCAACAACAGTCCGTTCAGACCTGCATCACGCGCCACCGTCTCCAGGGAGCGCCGGGTCTGGGACATGGGACGTTGGTTGAGGACTTCACCGGTGGCGACAAAGTCGAAGCCCATCGCCTCTCTCATCTCCCCCGCGCGCTGGATCATACGCGCATGACAGTCAATACAGGGGTTCATAGCACCGCCGAACCCATGGCTCGGAGACTCGACAAGGCCAACAATATCTTTGATAAAGGGGACGATGTGCAGTTTAACGCCCAACTTCGCAGCGGCCTTCTTGGCAGAATCGATTTTAAAGAAGGGACTTGAAAAGACAACGGCTTCGACATGAATGCCCTGGTCGCGCAAGACACAGATTGAGAGTTGGCTGTCGAGTCCTCCCGAGAGAAGGCTGAGCGCGCGGACGGGGGGACGAGGTTCTGGGGTGGTCATTCGTGAATTTCCTTAAGCGCGAGCAAACCAAAGGCCGTAGCTCGGATGCGCGCAACCATCAGAGCTTCAGGGGTGACGGACTTCACATCCAAAGGGTTGGAGAGACAAGACGATGCCTGCTGACAGAGGTTGGTCTGTTGAATAGGTTCCCAGTAGGCACCGCCCAAGGAGTCTGTGCGGTGCGACCGAAGCAGGAGCTGGGCAAAATCATTACGCCAGTCCAAAACCTCTGTTTTGCGTAACAGGATTCCCTTGTGATTTTGGTTGATGGTATGGCTCAGAAGCCAGAGCGCCTCCGGGTCGGCGGAGACGAGCGGATACGTGGTGAGCGTCGCGTCAAGCAAGGCTTTTACTTGATTGGTTCGGGAGGACAACCCCGCCGCCTCAACTATCATCATCAAGTTCGTAGAGGGAGTGACACCTTCTAAGGCAAGCTGAACAAGGGCGCACGTTTGCGTCTCGGTTATGGCAGGAGGATTCTTTTGCAACCAGAGCAATGACTGGCGCCGCGCATGGTCTGCTTCGTTTGCCACGGAGGCGGAGAGCGTGGCACCTTCTTGTCGAATGGTAGGCAGTGTTAAGGGCTCTGCAGAAAGTGGCAACTGAAGGCCAAAAAGAGCCCACAAAATAAGATTCGTTATGGACAGAAAGCGATGCATAGTCTATTCTGTTGAAAAGGTTCTGATATATTAACGGTTTTGACCTTGAAAGGAAAGACGTTAGTAAAGGATGATGTAAATACTTTTGAAAACAGGGGTTAGAAAAAACAGAGGCTATTCATGCGTTTTGCGCTCTCAACAAACTGGAATGCACGAAGACACACCGAGGGAGAGGCCTTGGTGGATGAAATCCTTTCGCTCGGCTTCGATGCGCTAGAACTCGGTTACCATACGACGGAAGCACTGGCCGCGGGTATCCAACGACGGGTCACCTCTGGGGCTATCAGCGTGGACAGTGTCCATGCCTACTGCCCCGTTCCACTCAGTGCACCGCATGGATACCCGGAACTCTATCTGCTGGCGTCAACAGACGACGACGAACGCGCGATGGCCACTATCCTGATAAAACGTACGCTTGAGTTTGCCTCCTCCATGGGTGCCCGTGCGCTCGTCCTCCATGCCGGACGCTTTCAATTAAAATCGTGGTTCAAGAGTTACACGACAGGTACCTTGGTCGAGGCATTGGAGGATGTGGAAGGGGACCGATCAAAACCCGAGTTTCAAAAAGTAATGCAAAAGGTCTTGAGGTGTCGTACCCAGCAGGTCACCAAAATATTCGATGCCTTCTGTCTCTCTCTCGACACCCTCTTGCCCGCATTTGAACAAGCCAACATTAAGCTGTGTCTCGAAAACCTTCCCTCGGTGGAAACCTTTCCTGATGCGCTCGAAATGGCCATGCTCAAAGAGCGCTTCACAATGCCATTCCTCGGCTATTGGCACGATATGGGCCATGGCCAAATCAGAGATTTTCTCGGACTTGAAAATAATCTAGCGACGGCTCAAACCCTCCTGCCCGTGACAGGGGGCATCCACATTCATGATGCCCAACCGCTAATGGAGGACCATCTGTTGCCGGGCAAGGGGACGATAGACTGGAAGAGCTTCGCCTTCTATGGCTCTGCGAACCTGTTACGGGTCTTCGAGCCAGCCCCTGACACGGGGCCTGTCGCCCTCAGTTCAGCCTTGCGCGACCTGCGCAAGCTCTGGGCAGGAAGTGGCAGTGGGCAGTAGGCAGCCGCCTTCGCCGAGGCTACGGCGCGCCAGGGTAGCAGTTGACAGTTAATGCCTCGGGGGTAAACGAACAGGTAACTTCTAAAATTAAGCGTTAAACATTAAAAGTTGAGCGTTAAAAGTTAAGAAATTAAACTCTTAACACTGAACGTCCAACGCTGAACGTTGAACTTTTAGTTACGAGAAACTGCGGAGGAGTTCAATCTCTTGATCCCAAAGCGATTCGTCTGGGGTCTCGAGAATGAGCGGAATATTTTGGAAGCGCGCGTCGCGCATGATGCACTTGAACGGCTCGATTCCCAGCAAGCCTTTGCCCAACGACTCGTGACGATCCACATGCGAACCTAGAGCCGTCTTCGAGTCATTCAGATGCATGGCACGCAGATAGCTCATTCCGACGCACGTATCAAACGCCTCCATTGTCTTCAAGAAACCGTCACGTGTCGAAATGTCGTATCCAGCCGCAAAGGTATGGCAGGTGTCGAGACAGAACCCCACTCGCGAGCGATCATCAATCCCGTCCCGAATCATTTTGAGTTCCTCGAACCGAGAACCGATATTGCCTCCGCTACCGGCGGTGTTCTCCACCACGAAGATGAGCTCCGGAAGTTCTCTGAGTGCCCGGTTGATGGCGCCTGCAACACGTTCGCAGGCGGCTTGTGGCGTGATCAGACGCAGATGGCTGCCGGGATGGAAGTTGAGGAGGGAGAGTCCGAGCGCTAAACAGCGCCTAGCCTCGTCAATCAGCGAGGCGTATGATTTGCCCTGTGCCCCATCGTCTGGGTTAGCCAGATTAATCAAGTAGCCTGCATGAGGCAGGACCTGTTGAGACGTGAAGCGGGCCGCCTCCATCTGTTTTTTAAAGGACTCAATCTCTTCCAATGGCAGCGGCGCGGCGGTCCACTGACGCTGATTCTTAACAAAGAGGGCAAAGGCGGAGGCATTCAAGGCCTTGGCGTTGAGAGGTGCCTGCGAGACGCCCCCCCCAGCAGAAACATGAGGTCCAACATAGTACGTTGCCATAAGAAGTGAACTCCAGAATGGTTAACCCTAGAAAGAGCAGTTATCAGTGATCACTTCAATCAAAGAAAGATTTCGAACTGCCTAACCTAGACTTAAATTTATTAGTTTACTGGTTTGCCCCTTTTTGCGCGAGTCTGAAGTTTTCAGTTGGCTTAAAATGAGTGCGGATATCTGCGTGATAGTTATGGACAGGGGAAAGCGGAATGGATACAATTCAGTGATTATTTTTGGAGAAGGTATTTGACATGAAAATTATGGTGAAGCATCAACGGCCAGAGCGTGAGCAACAACCGGAAAAGAAGTTTATTTTACGTAAATCAGGAGATACAAATCGTCAAGCTGTTCCTGCAGTCCCTTCTCCAGCTACAACCGAACCCGTTTGCCAAGACTTGAAGATCCTGCGTTTTGCTTGCGAGGTGACCGAGTGGGCCCGCGCACTCCATCGAGAGGGCAAGCGCATAGGGTTTGTTCCCACCATGGGCTATCTCCATGCCGGACACCTTTCACTGGTAGAGGAGGCCCAAAAAAATGCGGATGTGGTCTGCGTAAGTATCTTTGTCAATCCTACGCAGTTCGGGCCAGAAGAAGATTTTGAACAGTATCCCCGAAACGAAGAGCAAGATCTCCAGCTCTGCCGCGCTGCAGGGGTAGATATGGTTTATCTACCACGCCCTGACAGTATGTATGCCAGCGATGCCAGCGTCTATATCTTTGAAAACAAATTACAATCTGGACTCTGTGGCGCCCGGCGCCCCGGCCATTTCAGAGGCGTCTGCACCATTGTCGCCAAGCTTTTCAATATCGTCCAGCCGGATATTGCCGTTTTTGGACAGAAGGATTATCAGCAGGTCACCATCATCCGCCGCATGGTACGAGATTTAAATTTTCCTGTTGAAATCATCACTGCCCCAACTCTAAGAGAGCCTGACGGCTTGGCCATGAGCTCACGCAATATCTATCTCTCCCCTGAGGAGCGACAAGCCGCCCTGGGATTGAACCGGGCGCTGATGAGTCTCGGAACGATCGGAGTTGGACACCCTGCGGCCGAACTTTTGCTCGAGCAGATGCGCTCGATTATCACCCAGCATGGACTTGTGGAAGATTATATTGCGATTGTGGATCCCGATACGCTAAAAACGGTCTCCAATGTTCAACGAGGTCATGTGGCGCTCATTGCCGCCTTCTGTGGCAAGACACGTCTGATTGACAATCGGATCCTGTGATCCGCCTGCAGAAACACAGGGAATACTGCCTTCCATGTTAATACTCCACATCCATTGTCACAATGGCCATTTTTACCTTTGGGGTGAACAAAGCTTTCAGCCTTCCGAGACGCCCTGCTCTGCTTCCCCTTTTGATCCTGGAATCGAAGCCCTGAAGGACGCAGAAAAACGGAGCTTGGCCGATGCAGTGGTTCCTGAAAGTCAAGCCGTGCACCTCGAGCTGACCTTGCCCACCCTGGAAACCGCTTCTGGTCAACGCTTTCCTCTGCCCTCACAAACCTTCCTGTTGCCTGAGAATCTTCGCGCGGCCCTTCTCTCCGCACCCGCACCCTTAGCCCCTTGGTCTGTCCATGCCCTCCAGCTCCACTGGAAAAGCCTCTTTGCCTTGCTGGGCAGGATCGAAGAACGCAAGTGGGCTGAAGGACTTTTTGTAGCTGAAGAGGTCATTGTACTCTCCGAGCTCTTCCGTTATGCTGGGGCGCTGGTGGCGCGGGGACGTTACCTGCCTGATATTCACATTCAGGAAAGTTCCGATCCCTCTCTCTGCGAAGCGGTTTGGTCCCCGTGCTTAGACAGTGAAGAGGATCTGCGCCTTCGGGCCATTGCCACTGCTTTGCCGCCTGTGGCCTATCCCTGCACTCCCTCACGCACCGCCATGGAGGTCGTCGAAGGGCTCCTCGCAGATTGGCTGGACCATCTGGTGAGGGCCAGCGTCATCACAACACTGTCACTCGCCCATGCTGCGCGCGGACGCTGTTACAGTGCGCACGATGCGTGGTTCACAGCCTTGCGCGGAGAGTCCCGTGTCATCCGCTGGCCAGAGCAAGAAGAGCTCCTAAAACTTACCGGACAGATCCGTGCGTGGCGTCATCCGGTGGAAGGAAGTCGCGCCTGCAGCGAGCGCCCCGCTTTTATTCTCCATGCGCCACAACCCCTCGAAGATTTTTGGATACTCGAAATTGCGCGGGTTCATCCAGAGGAGTCTCAAGACTCAAAGCTTAAAACTCAAAAACCTCTCACCCATACCTCCTACTCCGAAGCCACGCTTCTGGCGTTAGGTCAGGCCGCACTTCTTTTTCCGCCACTTGGCCAAGCTGAAATCAAAGACAATCTCCATGGCGCGAGATTAAGCATGGTCGAGGCTTATTTTTTCCTGACCTCGGCACAAGCCTTATTACGCTCGGCAGGATATGATGTGATGCTTCCACCCGAATGGGAGGGTGGTTCAGAGGCTGGCTTCGCCCTTGCTATTGATGTCGCCCCACATACGGGAGAGTCCTATCTACCGGACGCGCGTGTGGCGTTTCAGCATACCGTGACTTTTAAGGGGGCCATAGTCTCGCAAGAGGAGTTAAAGCAGTTACTCGACACCGACTCCCCTCTTGTCTGTTTCCGTGGCACCTGGCTGGTCGTAGACACCAAACAACTTCAGCAGGCCTTACGCATCAACAAGCAGGATACCCCAGAGGAAGCCCCTGCCATACAAGCTGTTCAGCTGGCGCTTGGCTCTCAGTTGCGACGCCATGGTCTTCCCGTGGCAGAAGTGCGTGGCCATGGCTGGTTAGAGACGCTCTTTTCTCGTCTTTCAGGAGATGAACAACACTTCGGAGTCCTTGAGACACCCAGAGGCTTCTGTGGCGAAATGCGCCCGTATCAGCTCCGTGGCTTTAGCTGGCTGGCCTATTTGCGCTCGTGTGGTTTTGGCGGTTGCCTCGCGGATGACATGGGCCTTGGCAAGACCATACAAGCCCTTGCCTTCCTTCTTTATGAAAAGGAACGTGGCGAGAAGCGTCCCGTTCTGATCGCAGGCCCCCTCTCGGTTCTTGGAAACTGGATGCGTGAAGCGCAACGCTTTGCCCCTAGTTTGCGTTGTCATCTGCACCATGGCGGCGAGCGGTGGCATGGCGAAGCCTTTGCCCAGGAGATGGAACAGTTCGATGTGGTTATTACGAGTTATCATTTGCTTTATCGCGATTATGCCGATCTACGACAAGTCGCGTGGGCGGGGATTCTCCTCGATGAGGCACAAAACATCAAGAACCCTGAGACACGCCAGTCCAAAGCCGCCCGAGCCCTCAAGGCTGATTACCGTCTGGCACTAACGGGTACACCGCTGGAAAACCATGTCGGTGATTTGTGGTCGATCATGGACTTTTTAAATCCGGATATGCTCGGCAAGCGTTCAGCCTTCCGCGACACCTTTTTCCGTCCGATTCAGACCAACAGCGACCCAGGAGCACGCATCCGTCTCAAGCGCATGACCGCTCCCTTTATCCTGCGCCGGCTCAAGACAGACAAGCATATTATCTCTGACCTTCCTGAGAAGATCGAGGCCAAGGTCTATTGTCCGATGACCCCGGAACAGCTCAGACTCTATCAGGACGAACTGAATGCCTTTCATCGCGAACTTGGCGAAGCCGAAGGTATTGGGCGGCGCGGCCTGATCTTGGCAACCCTGACGCGTCTGAAGCAGATCTGCAACCATCCCGAACATTATTTCGCCGGACAACGCAGAGCTGAAGAACGGGAACAAGGCCCCCTCGATTTTGAGCAGACGCACAGGCGTAAAGTCACGAGAACGCAAGCACGTGTCATGACAGAGGAGCAGACGAACCCTGCGTTTCTGAATGGCTCCGGCAAGCTGATGCGCCTCACCGAGCAACTCGAGGAGCTCTTTGCTAACAATGAATGCGCACTTATCTTCACGCAATATGCCGAAATGGGCCATCTGCTGGTGAAACATCTCTGCGAGACTTTTGGCCGAGATATGCCCTTCCTGCATGGCGGCGTAACCCGCGGAGCACGTGAACAGCTCGTTAAAGATTTTCAAGAGTCCACGACACCACAGGCCTTTGTCCTCTCCCTGAAGGCAGGTGGTTTGGGATTGAATCTCACGCGAGCCACGCATGTCTTCCATTATGACCGCTGGTGGAATCCCGCGGTCGAGAATCAGGCCACCGACCGCGCCTTCCGTATTGGGCAAACAAAGCGCGTACTGGTTCACAAGTTCATTTGCAACGGCACCTTGGAAGATCGAATCGACGCCCTGCTGGAGAGCAAGTCCGCACTGGCGGCCGAGCTGATCGGCCATGGCGAGAATGTGCTCACAGAACTTTCAGACGAAAGTATCCGCTCCCTGTTAGCGCTGGAGGAGTAATGAATATCCAATCATCAACACGGAATGATCAATAACCATCGGTGTCTTTTCCTTGGATATTCCGTGTTGGATATTGATTATTCAAACATCTAAGCCGAAGGGCGCTTGCCGGGCTTCTTCAGAAGTGACATGCGTTTAGCGATGGTCTCTTCGTAGCCTTGGTTTGTCGGACGGTAGTAGTTCTTGTCCACAGACAGATAGGCTTGTTCCACAGTATGGTTCTCAAAGTCGTGCGGATATTTGTAGGGCACATCGAGACCCTCTTTGCCCTCTGCCTTGACGTGAATATTTTTCAAGTGTTCTGGCACCGCAAGCAGACGGCCCGAGCGCACATCCGCCAGCGCTTCATCCACGGCCAGGTAAGAGGCGTTACTCTTGGGGGCCGTTGCCAGGTAGGTCGTCGCCTGCGCCAAGGTAATGCGCCCCTCTGGCATGCCGATAAACTCGACCGCCTGCATGGCCGCCACAGCAATCGTCAAGCCGCGCGGATCCGCGTTTCCGACATCCTCAGAGGCGAGGATGATGAGTCGCCGTGCAATAAAGCGCGGATCCTCGCCTGCCTCTAACATCTTCGCCAGCCAATAGAGCGCTGCATCCGGATTGGACCCGCGAACCGACTTGATGAAGGCGGAGATGGTGTCATAATGACCGTCCTCGTCCTTATCGTAGAGGACCATCTTGCGTTGGACACAATCCTCCATCACGGCAGGGGTGATTGCAATAACGCCCTGCTCATTCGGCGGTGTCGAGCGGACTGCCACATCGAGTGCTGTCAAGGCGCGACGCGCGTCACCATCACACATGGAGGCCACAAAGGCTTCAGCATCTGGGGTGATCGTCGTTTGGAGATGCCCTAAGCCACGACTGACATCGGCTAAAGCGCGTCGAACCAACTCAATAACAGATTGTTCATCGAGCGGACGGAGTTCAAAGACCAGCGAGCGCGAGGTCAGCGGACTATTGACAAAGATATTCGGATTGTGGGTTGTGGCGCCGATCAACGTCACGGTACCGTCTTCGATGTACGGCAACAAGACATCCTGCTGAGACTTGTTGAAACGGTGAATCTCATCCACAAAGAGAATCGTTCCCGCCGCGTGCTTATAGATTTTGGCTCCCTCGCAGAGTGTCCGTAAGGTCGCAACATTCGAGAGCACGCCGCTGGTTCGTTCGAAACGTCGCTTCGTGACCCGCGCAATGACTTCGGCAAGCGTCGTCTTGCCACACCCTGGAGGACCATAAAGGATGATATTCGTCAACCGGTCCGCCTCAATCACCCGACGCAAGAGCTTTCCGGGCCCAAGAATATGATCTTGGCCCAAGACATCCTCTAGGTATTGGGGTCGCATCCGAGCAGCCAAAGGCTCATGCGCAGGAGTCAAATCCTCTGGGTGGGTCTCCTCCATAAAAAGATCATCGGTTGACTTCATGGGGAGCAGTATAACCAAGGGACGTGCTGGGTTTCAAGAGGAATCACCTAGAAGACAAAAACCTTAAACGCTTTTTGCCGCGCGCTTCTCATCCGCGTGATGGCGCACATCCACTCCTTCGACAACAAAGATGGCGTTTTCAGCGATATTCGTAGCGTGATCGCCAATCCGCTCCAAACAACGGGAGATGTACATCAGATCAAGCGCACGAGAAACTGTTTTAGAATCCTCTGCCATGCATTCTTTCAACAAATTAACGATCTTTGTTTTCAACGCATCGAGCTGATCATCCCTCTGCAAGACCTCTCGAGCAAGCGAGGTGTTGCGGTTGACAAAACTACGAAGGCTATCCCGTACCATGCTTCGAGCGATATTTGATGTTTCTGGAATAAGCTCAAATGGCTTTAACTGCTCAACGGTCAACAGATGGTCAGCCTTCTTAACAATATTGACCGCTTCATCCGCCAAACGCTCGAGCTCAGAATTCGTCTTGATGATACCCAAGATGAAACGTAGATCGGCTGCGGCAGGCTGATTCAAGGCAATCAGCTTCATGCAACTTTCATCGATTTCCATCTGCATCGTATTGACCAGCTCCTCGCGTTCATAGACTGGCGATATGGCATCCTTATCATGCTCCACCACAGAGCGAACCGCATCCGCGATCATCACTTCTGCCATGGCACTCATCTTCATCAGATGGCTTCTCAACGCCTGCAATTGTTCATCAAAATGCCGTTCCATAGTTCACCGCCTTATCTTAACTTAGCCATACCGACCGCTGATGTAATCCTGGGTTCGTCCTTCCCGAGGATTTGTAAAAATCTTATCCGTTGCATCGAACTCGATCATCTCGCCCAGCAACATATAACCCGAGTAGTCTGAGATACGCGCTGCCTGCTGCATATTGTGCGTAACAATCACAATCGTGTAATCCTTTTTCAGTTCCAGCATCAGCTCTTCAATTTTACTGGTCGAAATAGGATCCAGCGCCGAACAGGGCTCATCCATGAGAATCACTTCTGGCTCGACAGCCAAGAGGCGGGCAATACAGAGGCGCTGTTGCTGATCGAGGGGAAGCGAGAGCGCCGAGTCATTCAATCTGTCTTTTAACGGCTCCCACAGCCAAGCCCGTTTCAGACTCTGCTCCACAATATCCTCGATCTGCCGACGGCTTGAACGACCATCCACGCGCAGACCGAAGGCTACATTGTCAAAGACTGAGAGCGGGAAAGGATTCGGGCGCTGAAAAACCATGCCGATACGCTTGCGCAAGGTACAAACATCAATGCCAGGACCATAGATCTCTTTCCCGTCAAAAAGGATCGAACCCGTGATCTTAACACCCGGAACCAAGTCGTTCATGCGATTCAAGGTTCTCAGCAAGGTTGATTTACCGCAGCCAGATGGACCGATCAAAGCAGTGATATGACGCGCCAAAACTTCCATCGGCACTTTTTTCAGCGCATGGAAATCGCCATAAAACAAATCCAATTTTTCAACACGAATAACTGTACTCATCCGAACCTGCCTGTCACATAATCATTGGTCCGTTTATCATCTGGAACGGTAAAGATTTTGCCCGTCTTGCCACATTCAATCAGGTCACCTAAGAGGAAGAAGGCCGTATCGTCTGCCACGCGCGCCGCCTGCTTTGTATTGTTGGTCACCAAGATAATGGTATACTTTTGCTTGAGGACCGTCAATGCTTCCTCGATCTTCGCCGTTGAAATAGGATCAAGACCTGAACAGGGTTCATCGAGCAGGATGACCTCGAGCTCCTCCATGGCCAAAACACGTGCCAGACAGAGTCGCTGCTGCTGACCGCCGGAGAGGCGCAAGCCCGACATCTGGAGACGATCCTTGACCTCATCCCAGAGAAATGCGGCTTTCAAGCTCTGCTCCACGATCTGGTCGAGACGTTCCCGTTTACGAATTCCTGAAAGTCGCGGACCATAGACAATATTCTCGTAGATACTCATGGGCAAGGCGACAGGGAGCGCGAAGAGCATGCCGACCCGTTTACGAAGCGACACCACATTAAAGCTCGGATGATAAATATCCTCTCCATCCAGAAGAAGCTGGCCCTCGATATGTGTGTCAGGCAGCAGATCATTCAACCGGTTCAAGGAGCGCAGGAAGGTTGTCTTGCCTGACCCCGCAGGGCCGATCACACCGAGGATTCGGTTCGCAACAACATCCAAGGTGATTCCGTTCAAGAGCGGTTTACGGTCTTGAAAGAACTTGAAATTCTTAAGTGCTATTTTTATAGCAGGTGCGTCGCTCATTTAGCCCTCTTGGAAATAAAGCGGTGCATCATAGTATAGGCCGCCAGGTTGATCAGCAACACCGAGATAATCAGGACCGACGCCGTGGCATAGGCCTTCTCATTGGAAATCCCCTCGCGAGCGAGGATGTAAAAGTGGACCGACATAGTCCGCACAGAGTCAAAGACCGTCAGCGGCATCCGCAACGAGGAACCCGCAGTGAAGATCACAGCCGCTGTCTCGCCGATCGAACGACCCACGCCCAGAACCATACCTGTGACGATACCGGGCAAGGCATTGGGAAGAATCACCTTCATGACGGTTTCCCAGCGTGTTGCGCCCAAGGAAAAACTGACTTCGCGATACGCATTCGGCACCGAGCGGATCGCCTCTTCAGAGGTC
>CAMBQV010000008.1 GCA_945870145.1 Akkermansia muciniphila | reverse complement strand
GGCCTTTAGGTGGCTATTACACTGACCACTATACAAAATAACCGATCATTTTGCTACTTGCACTATACAGAATGATAGGTTATTATGTATCTATGTATTTAAAAAGAGAGGCGGAAAAGTTTCTTCAGGAGATCACAGCCGACGGGAAGGTGGGGATTATCCTTGGGGCAAGGCAGGTCGGCAAGACGACGCTTGTCGAGCATGTGTTTGGGGCTCGGAAGGTCTGTTTTCTGAATTTTGATATTGAAAGCGATAAAGCGCGCTTCCTGTCTGCGGCGGCACTTCCTCCATTAGAGGGTTTAAAAGCTCTTGGAATGCCAGAGATACTTGTTATTGATGAGGCGCAGCGGATGCCCGAAGTTTCACGGATCATTAAGGGTTGGTTTGATAGTCGGCTCCCAGTTAAAATATTACTTTTAGGTTCCTCTTCGCTCGATTTGCTGAGCCAATCCGCAGAAAGTCTGACTGGCCGGAATCGAAAACTGACCTTGCCTCCTCTGTTGTTTAGCGAGGCGATCCAGTCTACGGGCTGGTTTAATCCGGACTTACCTAAGGATAATGTGCAACTTCATTTTGCGCCTCAACTGAAATCATTTCTCATGCAGCGGCTCTGTTATGGAAGCTATCCAGAGGTCGTGACAAGTTCCAAGCCAGAATCCTTACTGAGGGAGTTGAGTTCGGACTATCTCTGGAAAGATGTGATGCAAACAGGACTTGTAAAACATCCTGATATGATTCGGCGTCTGCTCCTGCTTCTTGCACATCAGGTGGGTTCAGAGGTGTCGGTTAGCGAGCTTGCTACTCAGCTGGGCATCGCGCGGCCGACTGTAGAACGCTATTTGGATTTGTTAGTTCAGACCTTTGTTATTTTCCGTCTCCCTTCTTACAGCACGAATCCTAGAAAAGAAATATCGAAGAGTCAGAAAATTTTCTTTTGGGACACAGGCATTCGGAATGCCTTGCTGAATCAGCTCTCGCAAGATGAATTACGTCCGGATATTGGAAAGATATGGGAGAATTGGGTGATCGCTGAGGTGGCAAAGAACAATGCGCTTCGAGGTTATCCAGCGGAGCTCTATTTCTGGCGGACACGGTCACAATCCGAGGTGGATCTGGTGGTCAGATGTAATGACGTGATTCGGGCCTTTGAGATCAAATGGGCAGTCCGTCCTAGGAGCAGTCGTGCGTTTTCACATGCTTATCAGGTCAATGTTGAGATGATCACACCCAATCAAAGCTTGATGCTGGGGGATATCTGATGGGCGTAACACACAGAAAACAGAGTGGAAACCGATCTTACTGCCAGGCGGTAGATACCCTGGAGGAGACCGTGCAGCGCTTTGTTGAAAAAGAGGGGCTGTTGCAGGGCGTGAAGCGCTTGGGCATCGCACTCTCGGGCGGGGCGGACTCTGTCGCGCTCTTCCATCTGCTGGCGCCGCCCTGTAAAAAAAATAAGATCGAACTCTTCCTTCTTCATCTTGATCATGGACTTCGTAGTGACTCTGCACAAGATGCGAAATGGGTCAAGGCGCTGGCCAAGAAAGTCAGCGTACAGTGCGTGGTCGAACGCCACGCGGTCACGGCACATCTGCAGGAAGCAGTCTCGATGGAGATGGCGGCACGGGAGGTGCGCCAAAAATTTTTCGAAACCTGTCGAACGAAGCACAAGCTAGATGCGATTGCCACTGGACATCAGGCTGATGATGTGGCTGAGACGCTCATGCTGCGCCTTATGCGCGGGGCAGGTGCGACAGGCTTGGCACCTTTGAAACCACGGGCGAGAGGCTTTATACGTCCGTTGCTTTCTGTCACAGGTTCTGCCCTGCGTGACTGGCTGAAACAGCAAAAAAAGAAATGGCGCGAAGACCTGACAAACAAGGATGTGACCATTCCACGCAACAGGATGCGTCATGAGATCCTTCCGATGCTGGAGAAGCATTTTGGTGTCGGTGTACGTTCTAATCTCTGTAAAAGCGCAGAGATTCTGCGCGAAGAGGATTCTTTCTTGGAAGAACTGTCGCAGGCTCTGCTTGCTGACTGCCTGCTGGGAGGCCCTGAGAACGCGTTGGATGTAAAACGCTTACGAACAGCGCCCTTGGCCCTTCAACGTCGCGTGTTGAGGCTCTGGCTCTGGCAGTATGAACTTCCCCAGTGCAGCGGCTTCGAAGGGGTAGACCGCTTATGCGCCATGGAGGCAGACGATAAAATTCAATTGACCGAAAACGGCTACGTGATTTATCAGGTGGGCGCACTCCGAATCATCAAAGGTGTTCCACAGCAACGTCCTGAGGCGAAGGTTAGGTTGCGCGGTAAGACGCGCTGGGATAACCTGGTATTCACCTGCCGTTCGGTGCAAGGAATTGAGAGTGTCACGCAGGGAATCGGTGTGTATCCAGCGGTTTGTACCATTAACCCGGAAGTTTTAAACGGTCGGCCGCTGGTGGTCAGGGGGCGAAAACCAGGTGACCGCATGGTGCCATATGGAATGAAGGGCACCAAAAAACTCCAGGATATTTTTGTGGATGGGAAGGTGCCGGAGTATACGCGAGATGGTATCCCCGTCTTGGTTTGTGGTGACGAGATTGTCTGGATCCCCGGGTATCGCATTGCGGATCGCTTTGCAGTGCGCTCGAATCATGCGAAGAGTCTACGGATTGAAGTGGCGCGATAATAGTTTAACACGGAGTCACGGAGAGCACGGAGGTTGCTTGCCACAGATGAACACAGATTGGCGCAGAGTTTTGATAGGATTTAGAGGACTGAGAATTATTACCGCAAAGAACACATAGAACACAAAGAAAAGAGAAGCCCCAGAACTGCAAGACAAAGTATTTCGAAGGTGATCTATGCGATCTTTGCGTTCTCTGCGGTAAAAAATGAATTAGCATGCAAGGCAATGTTTATGAACATTTTGACAGAGACAATTGATTTCAAGAAGATCAGACAATTTTTAGCAGAGGGCTGTAAGGTCTCCCTGCTGATCCGGCATTCGGAGCGGCCACCGATTGTCCCAGGCGATACGACCTTCGGGCATGCCCTCGCCCTGACGCCGCGTGGCGAAGCCATGGCGCGCGAGGCGGGGCAGTTGTTGTCTGGACACGCGGATGTTCGCTTCCTGTCGAGTCCCATGATGCGGTGCCAGTTGACGGCGAAAATGTTTGCGGAGGGCATAGGTTGCTCCGAGGCTACGGTTGTAGAGGAGCCAATTCTGGGGTTAAAGAATTTTTATTATGATGATATTGAGAAGTTGCCAGCCGAGATGATGCGGCGTGGGTATATTAACTATATGCTGGATTATTTGCATACGGGGTCTGCACTCTATTCCCATGATGTCGCGGTTGCAACACCTAAGATGGTGGCATGGCTGAAGGCGAAGACGACACAGCAGCTGACGGTTCTGGTGTCGCACGATATCTTTATTGCAGCCTTGTTAGCAGGGGTCAAGGCTAAGAGCTACACGGCAGAAGACTGGATCGGATATTTACAGGGGGCGGCCCTTGTTATGACCCCTCAGCAGGAGTGGCTCCTCATGCCCTGTGTGCCCTCCTTAGAAAGCCTGCAAGCCATGCCCTTCCATCAGTAATGGATTACCGTGTAATACGGTAGGTCGGCGCTGCGGGGGGAGCTTTTTTCGGGCTCATATTTCTAGGGGTTGTCTCAACGGCAAACATGTAGGTCGCTAAGGACAATAATACCACGACAAAGACGATAATGATGGAGTGAAAGAGGTTTTGCTCAGGTTCTTCCGCTCGTTTGTCAATCTTTTCAACACCTTTGAGCCACTCGTCAGGCGAAGGCTTTTTTAAGCGCGCACTGATCGTGACGATCAGATTGGCCAGTTGGAAGATAAAGAGAATCGCAATAAAAAAGGCGACATAGTGGGACATGGAATTATAGAATTCCTGAGCCCAGGTTGGGTCTAGTGTAGCCGCGATCAAACAGATGACGAACGAGTGTACAATATCCACCGCAAAGGTGAGCGGAAGGATGCAGGCATAGAGTAGATAACGTTGGGACGTTTTCGTGACCGTGAAATGCGACAAAGAGAAGGTCACGGCGCTAATGGCGAAGAGTGACTGGATGCCACTGGAAGGCGAGTAAGGCTTAAGCGTGAAATCTTTTAATTCAAAGAGATTTCGAAAGAATTCAAATCCCGATAAATCAATCGCGTTACTCAGCCAGCAGAACAAGGGGCCGAAGAGAGGTGAGAGGTTCCCGAAGAAGTCTAAGTAAAAAGTAGCGGGAATGGCGAAGACGAGCAGACTCAACGGAAAACGTAAGAGAGTTGCGACGCCTTTGCCCCACAGCGCATACGAGGCCGAGTAGGTCAATCCTACGAGCGAAAGGAATTGTAAAGGTGGCTTTTTGAGTTGGATGGAGGTGGCGAAGGCGATCAGATAGAGCGTCATATAGAGCACGCCTCTCCACGAAGGAAGTCTCGCGGCTAGGCGAATGTTTCGTCGTCGCTCCAGCAGGATGAGCGCACTCACAAGTGGGATGATCCATTCGTAGGTCAACAGTTGCGAGGGAGAAAGAGCGGTGATCTTAAACTCAAGAATTAGCGGCAACAGCTCTCTAAAGTGCATACCCCCAAGCACAATCACCAGGCCGAGGGTGAGTGAACGAATGTTGTCTAAAAATAATTTTTGTTTTAAGGTCATACTTAGGGCAAGAGGATCTTCTGGTATAACTCTTCTGTAAAGGCTTCAAGGGCTTCGATCGATTGGTCATTATCTAGGGGTGTCGGTACGTTAATCGCAATCATGGCCCATCGATTGATTCGATTATGAACAGAGCGGTCCCACATGTCTAGCAGAATCCGTTTGTAATGTGACGTACACTCATCCGTTCGGTTCGCAAACCAATAGACCAGCGCGAACTCACTGGTTGAGTTGGAGCGCTGGGCCCGTATGACACGTATGTTTTTAGGTCTTCCAGACGGGGTCTTCAAGGGCAGGGTGTAGGCATCGAGCATGACAAAGCCTTGCGCAGGCAGGCACATTTCTGCACGATGAATGCTGGCACGGCTCTTGCCTGACAAGACCACACTGACGGAGTAGCTGAGGCCAGCAGAGGATTTATAATTACGCTTGAGGATCGTTGTGTCTTTCGGCAACAAGGTCTTTTCCCCTAGCGAAAAGGTGTAGAGGGGCTGTCGACAGGTGAGACAACTGAAGAGTGTGTTGGTCTGTTGTCCTTTGTTGATCAACTCCTGTTCTTCAAACGAAACAGCACACTGGTCATTGTGACAGAACCAAGGTTTGTCACTGGTCAAGTTGCGAACCTGCAACGGAAGCGAGCTTGCAATAAAGCGGGTCTCATCATACGTCGGAGGCCCAGAGAAGAGGAGCGCGGCAAAAACAGAGCTGACCAGGAGGAGGGCCAGTGAGACAACGAGCAGGCCAGGTAATCTCTTCTGGGCAGGGGCGTCTTGGGATGGTGAGGGGACATGAGCACCGATGTCATCCTGCTTTGATAACTGCCCGAGCCATGTCCAGCGTGAGCATAGCCATCGATCCGCTATTTTTGAGAAAGCCGCAGCTTGGAACATCAATAAGACACCAATGACGAAAATAACATATCCTGAGTAATCATGGTAGAAACCTGTGGCAATCTTCTCGCCAAAAAAATTGGCGATCAGGCAGATCGAGAAGATGCGGAACATATTGCCGATGACAGCGATGGGAATGGAGCAGGCAAAGAGAAGGCCTTTCTGGAGGCGGGTCTTTAGTGTGAAATGGCCATAGAAAACGGTCAGCGCCATCATGGCAAAGAGCGAGCGAATGCCACTGCACGGATCCGCGACATCGACATTGAACTCACTCCCAGGCACGCGGGAGAAGAGCGCGGTTCCCGAACGTTCAATCTCCATGCCGAAGCCGTTTAAGATCGCGGCGGCGGTGCCCGAGGAGAAGAGCCGTAAAAAGATCGTAAAGAAGTCGAGTGCATTCGTCAGCGGAATCGTGAACAACAGATAAGCTGCAGGGAATAGCATGAGCCTAGCCACCCCCTTGCCCCAGAAGGCATACGGAACCGACCAGAGGAGCCCGATGAAAGAGAGTTGGTTGATCCGCAACTGGCCGCCCCGGCCGCCCAGCCACGCCAGAAGGAGGGAGACAACGACCCAGGCTAAGCCTCGTGCAGAAGGAACACCCGCTACTTTGGAAAACTGCTTGCGTTGTGTCCAAAGCGCATACGCGCTGACAAAAGGCACGACCCAGCCGTGTGACATATCCTCGTCAGGCTTATTAAACATGTAAATCGCATATTGAAACATGTCGTAATAATTAAACCAAGCAAAGACAATCAAGAGGGATATTGCACCCCACCGAAGACGATTGACTGTATTCTGTGTCATAGTAAGCGTTCTCTCTTTATTCACATTCGCGCAGGACACTGTAGCAGACACGCTCAATATCTGACAAGGCCAAACCTGCCCCGGAGGGGAGGCAGAGGCCTGAGAAGAAGGTGTGCTCGCTGACAGCGCCTCCATAGACTTTTGCCTTTTGGAAGACGGGTTGTAGATGCATGGGTTTCCAGACTGGGCGGGACTCAATATTCTCCCGCTCCAAAGCTGCCATGAGCGCGCACACCTGTTGCGAAGGAGTGGCGACAGCAGCAGGTACGCGTGTGTCACTGTCTAAGGTGATGACCGTGAGCCACCGCGTGGCTTTACCATAAGCGGCTTCTGGCATGAACGAGAGGCCAGGCACCCCAGCAAGTTTGTTCTGATACCCTTTAAAGATCTGCTGTTTTCGGCGAATGATCTCCGGCAGGATTTGAAGTTGACCCACACCGATAGCCGCGAGAATATTGCTCATACGATAGTTGTACCCGAGTTCGGCATGTTCGTACCAGATGTGCTTCTCGCGGGCTTGCTGGGAGCGTTTACGTGCGCGTTCGACCAAGGCACGATCCTGTGAGCTTAGCATGCCTCCGCCCGAGGTGGTGATGATCTTGTTGCCGTTGAACGAGTAGACAGAGGCCCAGCCGGCATCACCTGCTGGACGCTGTTGATAGGTGGCCCCCAGTGCTTCTGCGGAATCGATGATGAGGGGAACGTCGACCGCGGCACAGAGCGTTTCGAGGCGGTCATAATCGCAGCACTGGCCATATAGGTCGACCGCGATGACCACTTTGGGTAACTGATTTTTTCGCTTCGCATCCTCAAGCGCCTCGGCTAAGAGATCGGGGTTCATGTTCCAAGTTGCTTTATCGCTGTCAATAAAGACAGGTGTCGCACCCCGTTGGACAGCTGGCGCAATCGACGCGACAAAGGTTAGGTCAGAGCAGAAGACCGTGTCGCCCTTCTGAATATTCAGTTCGTGGCAGAGCAGATCAAGCGCGGCAGTACAACTGGACAACGCGCAGGCATCTGGTCGCTTGAGCGAGGCGGCGAAGTCTTTTTCGAATTGGTCAACCATGGGGCCGCAGGGCGCCACATAGTTTGAATTAAAGGCGGCTTCAACGAGCTTGCGTTCGTCTCCTCCCATCCACGGGGGTGATAAAAAAATTCGGCTATTCATGATGTACACTCCTGACGCGATAGAGGATATCCTCTTTTTCAAAACGGAAGGATCCGTTTAAGAAGACGGCTGGCGTATAACCAGCTACGGGCGAAAGAACAAATATTCGCTGTTGAGAACCGACTAAGGCTTTCAGCATATCATCTGTCTCGCCTGACCAGGGCGTGATCAAACGCCAGCCTGTGGAAAGCACCCCAGCCTTTTGGGCCGCCATCAGAGGGCCCGCAATTGTGGGGTCAGCAATCAAGACATCCGTATCGTGGAGTAGTTTCCCGATATGGTCAACAAACTGTTGAGCAGAGGTCTCGTTGTGTTTCCACGGCAAGAGCCAATAGCGAGCCTCCTTTCGGAAGGGCAGGGCTCTCTGTCGATTTGGGAAAAGGTGATAGGTGTCAACAGCAAAGAGTAGGAGTATGGGGACAGTTATCGAACAAACAATAGACCCTAGCGAGAGACGGAGTAGGGCACGTTGTGACAGGTAGGAGGCGCCGAGGCCAGCCCATACAGAGAGCAGCAGGAGGGTGGTTGTTGAAAACAACGCTTGACTGGGAATGAAGTAGCGTAGAAAGAAGAGCGCATGGATCAGCAACAAGCCCCTGAGGGCATGTGAGAAAGATCCTTTTTCCCGCCACAGCGGTCTCAGGGCCGTGAACCAAGCGGGGTTCATGAGGTTGATGGAAAAGAGGGCATAGCTTGCTAGAACCATTTTGAATTTAAAGGTCGTTCCAAGAACGGCGTGCGCGTAGTCATATCCAAACAAGAGACTCTTGATGCCCCCGCCGATGCCGTACACTTTGATTTCGTGCGGTAACAAATATAATAAGGGCGAGCAGCCCACGCACCATCCAGCTAAACACCCCAACCAATAACGAGTCGGACACGCGATTAACAAGATGGGAATATTCAGAAGCGCAATATTGTGCAGGCTGAAGTCGAGTCCATTGAGAAAGGCCAATAAGAGCCAAGGAAGCGCGGTTTGTTTCTCAAGCGCCCAGCGCAGGCCGAGAAGCTCCAGAGCGAGAAAAAGGCAGCCCCAGGCATCAACCTCCGCAATGGTTCCGAGCCACCACGGCATGTGCGAAAGGCCGAAGAGGAGCGCAGCAAGTAAGCCACATGTCCAGCGGTGTGTCTGCAGTGTAACCAGTAAGGCGATGAGGGTTGCCGCACCCGCCATGCCAACAGCGCTGAGTAAGTGGGTTGAGAAGAAGAACGCGGACGCGGGGAATGCAGCGCTAAACAGCGTCGCCAGATGCAGGTAGAGCGGATGTGCGCGTGCAAGTCCAGCAAACCAACGCAGATCTCCGGAGAGGATGCGCCATTGAAACTCGCCGCTGTCCTGCCAACTCACTCCCCGTTGCGCAGTTGCTGCATACAGGAGAAAGAAAAAGACAAATAGCAGTAGATAGAAGTACTTGCGCATGCTTTATTTTAAACGTGCATGTGTGGTGTGGGCAGGAAGGCTGGTGAGTGCGGTCGTGCCAGCACCGAGTGTGGACCACGCGCCTATCTGAATGAGGGGAATGGTGGAGGCGTTTGTACCAAGGAGTGCGCCTTCTCCGATCTCACAGCCGCCGGAGATGCGGGCACCTGGACAGACCTGCACAAAGTCAGCCAGCCGGGCATCATGGCCGATGCAGGCTTGATGGTTGATAATCACGTGGTTTCCGATTGTGGCCCCTGCTGAGACGATGCTGTTGATTCCGATGAAGGAGCCTTCGCCAATTTTTGTGCCCGGTGCAATGATCGCGGTGGGATCCACAAGCGTGAAGGGGAGGAGTCCGACGGCGAGGGCGCGCGCGGTCACGGATTGGCGTATGCGATTGTTGCCGATCGCGCAGAAGAAGCGTGCGCCTGCAAGACGCGCTGCTGCTGCTTCGACGTTGCCAAGGAGAGGGACGCCCACGAAGTGTCCCTCTTGTTTGTCAGGGGCGTCATCACAAAAACCCAGTAGGCCCAAGGCCTGGCCAGATTGGCTCATGCGTTCCAGTATCCATGTGGCTTCCTTGCCAAAGCCACTTGCGCCGATGATGATGATTTTTTTCATGTGTCTCCTCTAAATTCACCCATGGTGGCTTCGTTGTTTGCGTTGATTCCCTGACGCGTCACGACGCGCCAGAGCGTCAGTCCTAAAATTTTCAGATCCAAGGCGAATGATTGATGATCGATATACCAGCAGTCATACGCAAATTTCTCTTTCCACGTGAGCGCGTTTCGTCCATTGACCTGAGCCCAACCCGTGAGGCCAGGACGAACCTCGTGTCGGCGTTTCTGCTCGGGCGTGTAGCGAGGCAAGTAGCGCAGCAGTAGGGGGCGTGGTCCTACGAGGGACATCTCGCCCTTCAGCACATTGAGCAGTTCGGGTAGTTCGTCGAGGCTGGTCGCACGCAGGAAGTTACCAAGGCCCGTTAGCCGCTCGGCATCTGGAGCGTCACCCGGACGCATGGTTCGAAACTTAATCAAACGAAAGGGCGCTTCGTTCAGCCCTGGCCTCTCTTGAATAAAGAAGATCGGGAAGCCAATACCTGCAGCGACAACACACGCCACCGCTACCCCTAGCGGCACCCAGAGTGGCGCTGTGATGAGGGTGAGCAGTATATCAAAGGCGCGTTTCATCTTTTTATGTGCCACAAGAATGTGGCACGGCAGTAACAGCGACAGCTTCAATCTCGACACGGGCGTTTTTAGGCAAGCGAGCCACTTCAACGGTGGATCGTGCAGGTTTATGGCCGGCGAACATCTCCTCATACACCTTATTCATAAAGGGGAAGTCTCCCATATCCGTGAGGAAGACAGTGGTCTTGAGTACCTTGCTCAGGTCCGAGCCTGCGGCAGTCAAGACCGCGCGAAGGTTGAGGAGCACCTGCATGGTCTGTTCCCCGGGACCTGCCACCTCAATGTTGCCGCTGGCAGGGTTGATGGGGAGCTGTCCTGAGCAGAAGAGAAGTCCATGGGTTTCAATGGCGTGCGAATAGGGGCCGATCGCAGCGGGGGCTTGAGATGCGTTGATTATTTTCATAGGCGTGTTGTCCATGTGGTGATTTGAAGCATCAACCCTTTGCCGAGAGGCGTTGGGCAGATTCGAGTGTGTTATAGAGTAACATGGTGATGGTCATGGGGCCTACGCCGCCAGGGACGGGGGTGATCAGAGAGGCCACCTGAGCGGCTGAGTCAAAGTCGACATCGCCCACGAGGCGAAAACCATTTTTTTTGGTTGCGTCAGGAACACGGTTCACGCCAACATCAATGACGACTGCCCCGGGTTTGATCATCTCGCCTGTAACCGTGTTGGGTCGGCCTGCGGCGACAACCAGAATGTCCGCTTGTTTTGTGAAGGTTGCGAGATCCTTGGTGCCCGTATGGCAGACCGTGACGGTCGCATTGCCGCCTTTGGCCTTGCGCATCAGCAGGTGAGCGACAGGTTTGCCAACGATGTTGCTGCGTCCGATCACCACGGCATGTTTACCAGAGGTTTCGACGCCAGCGCTGAGCAGCATCTGAATGACTCCGTTGGGGGTGCAAGGCAAGAAACAGGTTTCACCAATCATCATGCGTCCGACATTGATGGGTGTGAAGCCGTCTACATCCTTTTCTGGGGCGATGGCATTGATGACTGCCGCCTCGTCAATGTGCTTGGGCAGGGGGAGTTGCACGAGAATGCCATGGATGCGGGGATCCGCGTTCATCTTCTGGACGAGGGCCAGGGCCTCCGCCTGGGTGGTTTCCGCCGGGACGCGTACATCCTCGGAGTACATGCCTGCTTCTTCGCAGGCCTTCTCCTTGGCAGTGACATACGAGGTGGAGGCTGGATCTGCGCCGATGAGAATGACGCCGAGTCCAGGGGTGATTCCCTTGGCCGCCTTGAGTTCGGCGACCTGTTTTGCGATGTCGGCTCGCATGGTCGCAGCGAGTAGTTTGCCGTCGAGAATTTTTGCTGGCATTTGGTTTTCCTTTCTGATGGGGCAGGGACGACGCCCTGCATGAGGGTAGGGACAACGCCCTACCCGTACTAAAAGAGCGTCAATTGATTGGTGGGGGGTTGGGTTTTCTTTTTGGTCGGGGGTTTGGCGAGTTTGGGGAGTCCGGCCTCGAGTTCCCCCTCCTCAAGATTGGCTAAAATTTCATTGGAGCGGTTGATCACCTCATCGGGCATACCCGCGAGTCGCGCAACATGGATCCCGTAACTCTTATCAGCCGTACCCGGGGCGATACGACGGAGAAAGACGACACTATCACCGCTTTCACGGACCTGAACCGTATAATTTTTTACGCCCGAAAGGGTGATGGCCAGATCGGTCAATTCATGATAATGGGTGGCAAAGAGCGTCTTGGCTTTGACGCGTGTTGTATTGTGGAGATACTCGGCCACGGCCCAGGCGATACTGATGCCATCAAAGGTACTGGTGCCACGGCCAATCTCATCCAGCACGATAAGGCTCTTCTCGGTAGCATTGTTCAGAATGTTGGCGGTCTCCTGCATCTCAACCATGAAGGTGCTACGGCCTCTGGCAAGATCATCTCCCGCGCCCACGCGTGTGAAAACACGGTCTAAGAGGCCGATTTGGGCTATTCGGGCTGGAACAAAAGAACCCATGTGGGCCATGATCGCGATGAGGGCGACCTGTCGGATATAGGTGGACTTGCCCGCCATATTGGGTCCGGTAATGAGCATAATCTGGTTCTGGGAACAATCCAGCAAGGCATCATTTGGGACGAACTGTTCGGCATCTGGGAGCTGTTCGATGACCGGATGGCGTCCATCTTTGATAATAAGGGTGTCGTCCGGGGTCATGGTCGGGCGTACATATCCGAGTGCGAGGGCTCGATCTGCAAATGAGGAGAGGACATCCAAATGGGCCAATGCATCGGCGGTTTCTTGGATTTCCGCTGTATAAAGGGCAATTTTCTCCCGGATTTCGCAAAAAAGCTCGAATTCCATGGCAACAGCCTTCTCCTGGGCACCAAAGATCTTCTGCTCGTACGTTTTCAGTTCAGGCGTGATAAAGCGCTCTGCATTCACGAGGGTCTGTCGACGTTCATAATCTGGGGGGGCCGAGGCAGCTTGTCCCTTGGAGATCTCAATATAGAAGCCAAAGATCCTATTATGGCGTACCTTGAGGGTCTTGATTCCGGTGCGTTCCTGCTCGGTCGCTTGATATCGAGCCAGCCACGCATGACCCTCTGAGGCGAGGGCACGGAGCTCGTCTAAATCCTTATTATACCCCTGCCGGATGATGCCTCCATCCTTTAGTCCAATGGCAGGGGTGTCGGCGATGGCAACCTGAATGAGGTCTGCCAGCTCAGGCAGGGGGTGGATACGACGAGCAAGCGCAGAGAGTAGGGGGTTCCCGGTCAGGGTCATGGAATCGCGGATTTCAGGCAGGGGGAGGAGAGATCCCTCTAACGCTTTGACATCACGGCCGTTACAGCGGTTGGCCGCGATACGGGCAATGAGGCGTTCGAGATCTCGAACCCCAGAAAATTTCTCACGTAACATGTTTAATGGTATACGGTTACGCGTAAAGAAATCAACGGCTTCTAAACGCGCATTAATCTCCGTGGCTTGGCGCAAGGGACGGACGATCCAAGCTCGTAGGAGCCGAGTACCCATCGGGGTTTGGGTGTTGTCAAGGACACCAAGAAGCGTATTATCCTTCGACTTCCCTTTTTGGGGGATTAGATCAAGGTTGACGCACGTATTTTCGTCCAGCATCAAGAAGTCTGCAGAATGGCGGATCTGAAGCGACCGGATATGTTCAGCAGTATGGTGGAGTTGTTCGCAAACGTACTGGAGGAGGGCACCTGCCGGGCAGACAAGGGAGGGGGTGCCTTCGCAACCATACCCTTGGAGAGAGTGGACCTTAAAATGGCGCAACAAGCGGTCATACGCGCAATCATACTCGAGGGTCCAATCGTCAATTTCCGTTACGGCTCCAGCGATTCCTTGGGTTAAGAGCTCCGACAGACGGGGGTCTGACCGTTGAGTCTGTCCGACAAGACACTCACTGGGGGCATAACGTTTCAAAGCCTCCGCTAAAGAGGGGACATCCGAGAGGGTTTCCGCCATGAATTCACCCGTGGAAAGGTCCAAAAGCGCCAGACCGAGCGCTTTTTCCGCACTACAGAGCGTTGCAAGGAAGTTGTTCCGGGAAGAGTCGAGGATATCATCTTCGGTGACTGTGCCAGGGGTAACGACGCGGGTGACCTCTCTCCGAACGATCCCCTTGGCTTGGGCAGGGTCCTCCATCTGGTCGCAAATAGCTACCTTTTTCCCTGCTCGGATGAGTTTAGCCAGATAGACGTCCAAGGCGTGGTACGGGACCCCACACATCGGTGTCCCTGCTCGCTGGGTCAAGGCTACCCCGAGAAGCGGTGCAGCCACACGGGCATCCTCAAAGAACAGCTCATAAAAATCACCGAGACGGAAGAGCAGAATCACGCCTTCCGGCAGCTCGGCTTTGATCCGCCGATATTGACGCATCATGGGTGTAAGTTCTTCAGAAGACATGAACGTAAATTCTTACACGTTACAGCCTTTTAGTCAATGCGGAAAATGGAAAAAAAAACCATTTTCGCCTTGTTTGTAACCTTAGCCTCATGGTAATATAAGAAAACTTTTGTGTAGTAGTTTCTCCCCAAAATAGGGTGGAATTTGTTCAGGAAAATGGCCGGAGGTTTTCTTTTATGTGGTGTGTTCAGAGTCCGATGAAAGAGCATTTTAAATGGAGCGTGAGGGCCCTTGGGCAAGGGACGCTTATCCTCGTTGCCGCCGTCCTTGTTTTTTCTGGCTGTAAAAAGAAGGAAGAGCCGAAGAAGCCAGCCCCAGCATTGCCTGCCGTCTATGCGGATCGAGTCAATGACAAGGCCTATATTGCCACATTGATGGCCAATCGTGAACAGCAAGCTAAGGATGCTCGCGAACGTCTCAGTCTCTCTTTAAAGATGACCCAATGTGTTACACGCGTGCGTGGAGCGCTTCCGCCTGAGGCAACGGCTGAGGTTGTTCAGAAGGCCCTAGAGGCAGACCCGACGTGGCAGGAACTCGACAACCAGATGAAGAGGGCCGATGTAGCCGCGAAAGAGACGCGTAAGCAGGCCCAAGATATGGTTAGAAATCGCATGAAAGATGCGCTTCGCGATAATCAGGCACTCTCCAAAGGGGAGGCAAAGGCACTCGACAATGCCCAGCCCAGTGTGCCAGTGGAAGAGAAATAACCCGATTCATTTTTGATTAGATCAGTTAGTTTAAGTGGAGAAAATAGTCATGAATACAAGAACACGGTTCAGTAATCTAGTGAAGAAGATGGTGCTCCCCTTGGCCGTCTGCGGAATGATGTGTGCAACAGGTGCGCTGGCACAGGATTCCGCCGGTGATGTGATTGGTTTCTATTCGGATTATAGAAATACTTCCCCTAATAATGTGCCTGGAGCAACTATAGAGTTTACAATCCGTGTCGAAGGGACGGTTGTAGTCTCCAATTTATTCAACACCATATATGTTCAGCCGCAAATACGTATGCAAGTAGGCTCGGAGGGCGGATCTTCAACAGCGTATGCTACGCTTAAAAGGACTTCGCGGACAGGAGCCCCATATGATCAGCTTACGCGTACAGACTTGACCTTTTCTTATACGATTCGTCCAGGTGACATGGCAGATCCTTTAAAGATTTTCACAGACGTTACGTCAGTTTATCCAATCCTCGACAATCAGTGCTGGATATATTTGGCCTTCTCGGAAAGCATTAAAAGTAATGTGGTTTGGAAACTAAATAATCCGAAGTGGAATCCGGTGTTGGATGCTGTCGTGGAATATGGTGACTCAAACCTAGCATATCAGAACATCCGAGTGAACACCCTTAGTTTTGACAGTGCGAATGCCCCGACGCTCGTCGCTCGGGCGCCTTCGACTTACTGGAGAATCAACTCGGGGGGGACAAGCTCGGTTCCGATCAAGGTCTGGGTCTGGACGCCTCATACCAATCTGCTTCAGGTCGGTTTATCTCCGAATAAGGCGCTCGAGGTGACCATTCCTGCGGGGGTTGATTATGTGGACTTCCCGATAAAGGGCTTAAACACCAATGCAATCCCGACCATTGCAACCGTCTATGCTCAACGACCCTCAGACTATGTTAATAATGCTACATCTATTACCAACTTTATCACCAGTACTGTCCAGATTGAGCCGCCAGGCGAGCCGACGATCGGTATTGAGTTCAGAAATACACTGGCCCAGCAGACCACCCTCTCAGAGACTAACGCATTAAGAACAGGCGAATTCCGAATTGTGCTCTCCGAGGCAGACACCACCAACGACGTCTATGTTAGCTTCGCCCTCACGCACCAGCCCAGTACCTTGACTAATATTGTGATCACGCCGCAACCCTCTTATAGAGTCAGACAAAACGAAGAGACCTCGGTCTGGTATCCCTTTAACGTCATTAACGGAACTAAAGATAGTGACATTGACTACCTTGTTCTTATCACGCCGATGGCGACGAATACCTCGAAATATACGATCTCCAACCCTGGTGGTTTAAATGTCTTAAATGTTGCCCCGAGTGTCCAATGGGCTTATGCGCCAACCACGGAGGATGAGAACACGGTTGTGACCTTTGAGTGGGAAAACCTGACAGATGTTACTGAAGATATGGCAAGGGGAATTGAATTTAGATGGAATTTTGGCGATGGCACACGTATCACACAGACAAACTTTTTGGATCTCGGATCCATTAGCCATACCTATACAGGGATTGGCCCCGTTGCCCGCAACTACACGGTGTCGCTGACCATTAAAGATGCGGATGGCGGAAGTTATACGATGCCGGCTCATACAATCACGATAAATCCGGCACCCAAACCGCCAAACGTCTCTATTGCGGTCAATAGTCCGGACTCCACCTATTATGAGGGAGATACAACAGCCAAGTATCAAGTTGTTCTTTCGGCTGAAGCTCTGCAAGATACCATGGTCACGGTCGTGGCACAGTATGTTACCGATGGTTCCTCTGCGAATAACTGTCTTGGCCTTTCAATAACGAATATCACCGTTGCGGCGGGTCGGAGTAATTCAGCATTCTATGGCATGACGATCAAAGACGGCACGCTAGACACTGCTACAGGCATTCTGCTTGTGCCGACCATTACGAATGCTGCTGCGCAAGCCCAGTATCCGAGGGCTTATGCTGGGTTTGTCGCTATCTTAAACAATCCACCTACTGTTGATACGCAACCCACCAGCCAACCCATAGCGCCTTCCACGTCTCCCGTGTCTCCTTATGACTCTATTATCATAAATACTCCCTTCACGTTTAGATATAAAGCAACTGATATTGCAGCCGATGTCACCGGGGCTCCACCCATCACGGTTGAATTCCAGTTTGAGGATGGGTCGTCTCTGTTTAGCACGGGTGCAACTGGCACAGTGACAAAAACCTTTAATGCGATTGGTCGTCAGACGGTATTCATGGTCGCGACGGATAAGGATGGTGGCGTGGGTACAGTCCCCTTCCCGATCAATGTAGTGGCACCTCCCTCAATTACTGTTTTGGTCCCCCCGGGCTCTGCGTTCAGTTTTGAAGATGACAGTATTAACAAAACAATGGAGATTTACCTCTCGCGTCCTCCGAGCTCAGTCGGTATCACAAATCGTGTGGTCGTTTTTCTTGATGTGACGCCTCCAAACGACGCGCTCAACGGTGCTATCACGGTTCCTGCCTTCGTGGAATTCAATCCTTCGCAAACAAACAAAACGGTCTACTTCCAGGTTCAAGATGGTACAGCGTTAAGTGTCTCATCAGGTTTTACGGTGACACCGCGCATTGCCTCGGGTGCCGTGGGAGCGAACATTTACACAGAAATAAATGCAGGGGAGATTAGAGTTCAGAACAAAGCTCCCGTTATCCAGCTTCCTGTTAATGGAAGCACGAATACAATTGCCACGGTGGGACAGCCGTGTACCTTTAACTGGTCCGTGATTGATGTCCCGGCAGATAATCTGAACATGCAACTGGTGTGGACATGGGGTGACGGCACCTCCTCGACGACCAATGGCGGATCTGGGTCAATAACCCATACGTATATGGCAGCGAATTTGCAGACGCCCGTTAGCTTGACCGCTACAGACAAAGATGGTGCTATTACGATTATCAACTTCATTGTCATTGTTAAGGACTCCAAGAAGATCATTGCCCTGCCGATCAGGCCCAATACAGCCGGTTTTAATGGACTTACGAGACTGGGAGAAGGTACCATCATCGCCACGAATGCAAGCCCCTCAGTCTATGATACGGCGGGTCTTTTCTATACCTTCTACTTCGGTGCTGACGACATGTCGGCACAGTTGCTGGCCATACCGTCGCCGACCCCGCTTTCGATACTGAATGCGTTGCCAGAGGACGTCGGTAAGAGCAGTTACTTCTTTGCGTGGAACGGACCTCTTGTAGCCTTCCAGGACCCGACGCACGTGACCCAACCCTTGGCACCGCGTTCAACCATCATCAACTTGCCCTCAGGAACGGTTGGCACCGGGGGCGCCGCAGGTACAACTCTCAATGGTAATATCGTACAGGTGAGTGCAATCTTTACCATTGAATATAATGCAAATGACGTGGAAAATCCCGTAGGCGTCAATAACGGCGACTTGAATCAGGACGGTGTGCCCGATCGTCTGGTGCAGAGCTATTTTGTGAGTGGTACGAACGCCACGAGTGCCGGAGCCACAAGTGCTACAAGCTTGAGCGGAATTTGGTTCCAAAATCTCGGTGGTTACAATGCGGACGAGGACTACCTGCCAGTCTATCCGACGGGTGATAATCAGGGGGTCTTAAGCTTCGCTCCAGTGGCTAATCCGAGCACATTGCCAAGTGGTATAGCGGTGAATGCCTTTACCGCCTTTAAGGAAATTCGCGGCACCGATGGTTATTTGGGGACGCCAGATGATCGTGAGACGGATCCGACCCGAAACGATACCGATAACGATGGTTACCCAGATGGCTGGGAGTATTGGTTCTGGTATGAATCTAACATTCACGGACGCGTGGGTTCCCGCTATAATCCGTTTAATATCGCGCAGGGCGACTTGATTGATGACTCGGAGATCGTTACCGCCTTTGATCCGAGGTCGCCTCGTAGTGCATATTCAGAGCCCCTGTGGCGAGACGATTTTGATAATGACGGGCTTTTAGACGTTGAAGAGCTTGTCCTTGGAACAGATCCCACGAACTGGGATACCGATGGCGATATCATGGCGGATGGCTGGGAAGTTTTGAATGGCTTCGAACCTTGCGACGGTCGCGACGGAAATCTGCCCATGCAGAATAATCCCGACGCAGACTATTTCGCGATTTCCACAGCACCGCGTCGTCACATTCAGGTTGTGACCACCAACGGAGGCTTCGATGTGTTCAATGATCCGATTCTGATCATTGCCACGAACCACTACTTTGTAGCGTTTGACCCGCTCACGTTTACGAATTATCCTGGTAGAGTGACGACCGCCTATCGCTATGGTAATGATGCGAATGGACCCTGGGCAGTAGGTCGTCCAGTGGCCGACGCTGTTCTGACGCCTACCAATATGATTGCAAGTCCTGCAGCCACGAATGAAAATCCTCTGATCATGCACTTCCAGGTTCGTAATGAGTACTTGTTTGATCCTCGAACCGCATGGATTGGTACTGTCCCTCGCTTTGGCGGGTACGGAGCTGGCCCTGGGCCACGTGCTGGATGGCCCTATGATAATGCAGATCGCTTTGGCCCCTGGGCAGCAGGAATGGCCCCGGATACGCGGCCCTTTACCGCAGTGGATGAATACTTGCTACTGAAGTTCATGTACGAACTTCAACTGAATGGTATGGTCGCTACCAATAACACGGGCTGGATTGCGCGCTTTAATACGGCGATCAATCTCTATACCTCGAACAACAATGCCATCGTCTTTAATAACACCCGGCGTATTCTGATTCAAGAGTCCTGGAGTCGCTTTACGACGCACGCGCACACGCCAGATACAGATGCTACGACGGGCGGCTGGGATGGTGTGCCTGATGGCTGGGAGCTCTATGTCGCCGTTCCTTTGGGCGCAGGGGGCAATGTAAATGTATTTACCCACACCCCGTGGGTTGGGGTGGATGCGTCTAATTGGGAGTACTGGGGGACGGATTCGATTAGACCGTATACAAATGCTAACCTCTATTATTTCGGCATCACGAATCAGCCGATGGCCGGTGTCGTGACTATCATTAGGCCCGTGGATGATCCAGATAACTACTGGGTCAATAAATTCTGGCCGACGGATCCGTGGAGCGGAGATACGGATAATGACGGTATGGGTGATGGTGCGGAACGTGCGTTTATATATGGCAACGCGGTAGATATCGGCGGCACCTGTATCGCAGGCGGCGGCTTGAATCCCTGTTCGATTGATACGGATCGCGATGCGCTGCCCGATCCTTGGGAAAATCAGTTCGCGGGGACGCCTGTTGATGCACTAGGTGCCACAACCTTGCCTGCGCTTCTCCCAGGGCAACCGGAGCTCTTTGTGGCGATGGTCATCACGAATGGACAGGATGGAACAGTCACAGACGAGTACAAGGATGCTGACCTTGACGGACTTGCCAGTTATCAAGAGTATATGACGCAATCGTTGCGGTGTTACCGCTACGATATTCCGAAGGGAGCTATCCCCAATGATGCAACGGTTGTAGACCCGTTTACTGGAAATATTGGTCAACCCATGGATATCACGTTTGAAGTGGGTGCCCTCTTTGAAGCTGTATCGAACGAGTGGGATCAATGCATGTTAGGCTGGCCGGCTCCCGCTTCTGTTCTCTGGTGGATGCGTCGTGCAGGACCAAACGGCTACTGTTCCACAGATCCGAATAATCCGGACTCAGACTACGACTCCATGGATGACTTCTATGAAATGTACCATGGCCTCAATCCGTTGTTGGGCAATGGGATCCGTCCTGACTTCCTTGATGATCGCGTCGCTTATGCGTGGATCGTGAATGGCTTCCCGCTTACCATGTATGACTTTAACTGGTGGATGTTTGTTCAGACTCCAGTCATCGGTTTCACAATGGATTTCAATCTTTATCCATGGCTCAATGGTATGCCGACGGCTGATCCGGATGCGGACGGGCTCCTGAATCTGGAGGAGATGTTGATTGTCAACATGCCCCTGCCGGAAAATTACAACACAGATCCGACGCCGCTCTGGATGACGGATCCCTCCAACATCAACAGCCTGACGGCTCGTTTCTATCCGCCGTATGGCTATACGGGCTATAAGTCACTCTTGGTGCCCCTCTATCGGGATATGTGGTTCTGGCCTGCTGGTTTACCGCCCTTCTTCACCTATCAGTTCGAGATGAACGAAGGGTATGACACGGACAATGACGGTGTTTCCGACAAGGATGAGCTGGTGGCTAACCGCAACACCAAGTCGAATCCGCTCGACTCCGAAGATCAGCTACGCAGACAGGCGCTCTGGTTCGCCGGTGCTCAATCAGCAGCCACCACGCCCGACCTCTACACCGATGGCGCCACCGTTATCGGCCAGCAGTTCACTGGCATGAATGATGCCTTCCGAAGCTTTACCGTTGAGCTCTGGGCACGTCCCGAGTGGGCGACCTCGACCAACGAACAGATCCTGATTGAGCGTACCTTTGACTATGGACAGTCTGATGCCAGCCAGCCTGCGGGGGCCCCGCGTATGCGCCGTAACTTCCTGATCGGCATTGCTCCAGATGGACGCCTCTTCGGTGGTTTTGATAATCCAGGTGGACATGACCCCCACACCGACTCCGTGCGCCTCTATGGTCAATTTATTCAGTCCAATAAGTGGGTGCACATTACCATCCGTATGGATGGACGGACACAGGAGTTCGCCCTCTTTGTCAACGGCCAGCAGCAGGGACGTATGGCCACGGCCTTGATCCCGGCTACGGGTATTGACCCGGCGCTCGCAACGAACCCGGACGAACCCCCGGTCATCCGGAACGGCTCCCTGACCTTGGGCGCGGCCAACCTCGCCTTCAGCTCGTTAGCGCTCGGTTACGGCAGTCTGGCGAACTTCCCGCCGATGTTCCCCTACATGACTTGGGATGCAACGTGGGCTAATAACTATGCTAACTTCTATCGCGGCTGGATTGACGAAGTGCGCGTCTGGGATGGTCCACGCAGCGACACCGAGATCGCGGACACCTTCAAAAAACGGCTGACACGCGCAGACCTTGATGACAATCGTGCCCGCTTGGTTATCGAGCTTGGGCAGGGCAGAGGCCGCACCGCCTTGCACTTGGCGTCCGATCTCTATCTCTCACCCATCCTGTTGAACTACTATACCTTCAACAACCTCTTCAGTGCGCATGAGGAACAATATGTGGCCCAGGTTCCGCGTGGCTTTAACGCACCGGAAGTCAATGTTAATCGTCCCGACTCTGATGGCGACCTGATTGGGGATGTCGGTGGCGCAGCCGTGGGTTGGTGGAGGGAATTCCTGCTGAGGAATACCGTCTATACCAACTATCACTACCTGCCCTGGATCGAGAATGTCCCTGCGCATCTGCCTCGGATTAACAGCATCATCAATACGAGTAACCTGTTTGAGGTCACGTATGGCCTGGTGCTGGATTCAGTCTACTGGTCAGGGACCAGCGCCGGCGGTGTTGCTCAGACGAACAGCTTCCCGATGAGTAACAACCCCTATACCTTTACGTATGGTTCGCAGATTCCTGTGGACCTGCTCCCCTTGGGGCAGACCTGGGCTAAGCAGTGCACTGACTTCTGGGATGACCTCGGCGCGACAGCTTCCTGGCTCGAAAATAGCGACACCACGTTTGACGGCCTGCCCAGCTCCTGGATTAGACGCAACTACGGATCGTATGACCCTGCGAACAACTATACAAACTTCTGGACCCAGATGTACACAGGTGCCAACGCCCTTTACGTTGCGTTGGGCCTGACCAACGGACAGGCGTATCAATATGACCTGGCGCTTGGCTGGCTGCCCTCGGCAACAGCGTATAACGATTACAATGCCGCCTATACCTCGGTTGCCGATACAGATATGGATGGTATGCCTGATTGGTGGGAGCACATTTTTGGACTTGATGCCGTAAATCCACTCGGAGAGCATGGAGCAGATGGTGATCCAGATAATGATGGGCTTTCAAACATTTATGAGTACTGGAGTCTTACAGATCCCAGCCGAGCCTTTTCATATAATGATGGCATCTTGGATTCCGATCGTGATTTTGATGGTGATCTCCTGTTGAATGGAGAAGAGATGATATTTAAGACTCTTCCTCAACTCACGGATACGGATGATGATGGTTTCGAAGACAGCCGTGAAGTGATGTTTGGATGGGATCCGACATTATCCACGTCACCTGGTCAACGTCGCGTTTTGTCTCTGGATGGTACCGCAAATAGTTATATTGAGGTGCCCGACTTCCCGTACGGAGCATATACGAACCGCTTGGCCTTAGAATCCTTCATCCTGAGTGCAGATCTGTTCCCACTTGTTGCGCCAACAAACGACGCTGATCTCATTAGGCGTGAAATTACTCCTGGTGTCGTAAATTATATGTTCACGCTCAACAGTGACATGACGGTGACCGCGGCCTTTACGCCAAAGGATTATTCGACGACCATCGTGTTGACCACAGACTTTGTCGTTCCACTGAACAAGTGGACCTCAGTACAGACGGTCCTCGATCCTTTAAATGACACGTTGAAGATCTATTTCAACGGTAAAGAGGTCGCAGCTGTTTCCACGACGTATATCGCACGGTCAAAGGCTTTCTACGGAGAGGCGAGAACAATTGTTGGTCGTAACTTTGCGGGATATATGGACAATGTGTCGATTTCGGATACAACGCGTTCATGTCTCGTCTACAACTTTGATGACGGAAGCTCCTTTAATTCGACAACACCAACGCCCGCCTTCGGAAGCGTAGTGACTCAATATGAACAGGCAGGGCAGGTTGAAGATACAGCAGCTGCGGTGAGTGCGGTGGCTGCAGACTGGAAGGGTCCAGTCTGGCTGAACCGCTTCAGCGCGGCAGGTACGCTCGCCGGCAATGCGACCATGATTTACTTCAACGCCGAAGGCATCACGGAAGACCAACTCGACAGCGATGAGGATGGACTCTCGGATGCTTGGGAAATTGCGAATGGCTTTGATCCCTACAACCCAGACAGCAATGGGAATACGATTGCCGATGGTGATGAGGATACGGATGGCGATGGACTGTCGAACTACTACGAGTATCTGGCAGGCCTCAACCCGCGCAAAGCTTCCACGGATGGTGTCACCCTTGACATTGAGCGTGACGACGACGGCGATGGTTTGATGAACCAGTTGGAGCAGGCGAATGGAACGATGCCCAATCATGCGGATACCGACGATGACGGTATTGGGGATTATGAGGAGATCTATGGGACAAATGTTGCTGGCACGCAGGCAGTCGGTCTCTCTGACCCCCTCAACTCCCTCTCGCCCTTCATCCCTCGCGGCTTAGTCCTCGACGGCAACGGAGCGGTGATTGTGACGAATCAGGCTCGCCATGCGCTGATCGAATGGACTCTCGGTGCATGGGTTAATCCCAGTGCCCTCGCCAACGGGACTGTTCTCGCACGCAGCTTCAGCAATGGCCTTGCGAACTATGAGCTGGGTATCGAAGTCGATGGTACCATCCTGCGTCCCTTCGCTCGTTACTCGGCAGTCGGTGTGAACGGTGTGGCTTATAATGTGAAGGTTAGCCACGAAAACCTGGCCCCCGGATCGATTCCGGTCTACGGAGCTAGCAACGAGGTCATCCGTTTGATACAGAATGACTGGACCCACCTCGCGGCGGTCTATGCGCCGGCCGACCACATGTTGCGCCTCTATATCAACGGCGATTGCGTGGCGTATCGCACAGACGCTATCCCGTTGCCGATTGCCACGGACGAACGGTTTACGGATCAGCCGCAGCTCGTGATCGGCGCCCGCCGTGTCACGGGACCTGGGACGTATGTAAACGGCTTTATCGGCGCGCTGGACGATGTGCGTTTCGCCTCGTATGCCGTGGACTACAGAGGCATCCGCAATATGATGGGTGAGCAACTGATCATTGATACCCGCGGGGTCGTAGACACCAATATAGTTGCGGTCGCCCAGATGCCTAGCACCTTGACCAAGCCTGCAACTGAAGCAGTCCCCAATGAGTTCTTGGTGGGCATGCGTCAGGGAATCAATCCCGCAACCCTGATCCAGAAGTTCAAGACCGACTACAAGGTTGACACGGTGCGTCAGTTGAAGCTGGCGAATGCCCTCTATGTGCGTATTCCGCAGGGCGTTGATGCGACCCTTGCCAAGCAGAAGATCAAAGCGGATACTAATGTCAAGTATATCGAACCCAACTACATCGTGCATGCGACCCAGCAGAAGACTCCGAATGACCCGAGATTCCCAGAGTTGTGGGGCATGGACAACACAGGGCAGCTAAACGGTACCGCAGATGCGGATATTGACGCGCCTGAGGCGTGGGCAGTTGCAACAGGCAGTGACAGCATGATTGTGGCAGTCATTGACACCGGTGTTGACTATAACCATCCCGATCTCGCGGCAAACATGTGGGTCAATCCCGATGAGATTCCCGCGAACGGCATTGATGATGACGGAAACGGCATCATTGACGATGTCTATGGCATGAAGGCGGAGAATGGCGTGGTGACCGGTGATCCCATGGACGATATTGACCATGGTACGCATTGCTCAGGAACCATCGGTGCGATCGGCGATAATAGCGTCGGCGTGGCTGGCGTGAACTGGAAAGTCAAGATCATGGCACTCAAGTTCCTCGGTCCGTTCGGCGGTACAACGGCGGATGGTATCACGTGTATTGAGTATGCCCTTGAAAAGAAGGTGATGGTCAGTAACAACAGTTGGGGCGGCGGCGGTTACTCGCAGGCGCTCTACGACACCCTCGCGAAAGCCCGTGACCAGGGTCACCTCTTCATTGCTGCGGCGGGTAATAGTTCCGACGACAATGATAAGATTCCGCACTATCCCAGCAGTTATGACCTCGATAACATCGTGGCGGTCGCTGCGACGGATAATAATGATGAGATGGCGTATTTCAGTTGTTATGGCGCCACCTCGGTGGATATCGCGGCTCCAGGACAAGACATTCTCAGCACGCTCCCGGTCTCCATGGGCAGCTACGGCACGATGAGCGGCACCTCCATGGCAACCCCGCACGTGACAGGCGCGGCTGCGCTCATCCTCTCCGTCAATAGTTCGCTGAACTACTTGGCGGTGATCAGTGCCCTCTACAACAATGCAGATAGCCTCGCCTCGCTGGATGGCAAGATCCTCACGGGTGCGCGTCTGAACATCGGAAACATCATCCCGGCTATGCAGGGCGGCGCAGGTGGTCTGCGAGTCCGTACCCTCTCGGGTTGGTTCAGGTTTGACGATGGTGGCACGACAATCGAGGACTTCACCATTAACGCCAACTGGCGCAAGAACTGGCAGTTTGCTGGACGTAAGCTCGGTTCCGCAGCAGTTACAAATTCAGTAGCGTATCTCTCCTACGGTGATACGGATCTTGACGGCCTGCCGGATTGGTGGGAGGAGACGGTTGGTCTGGATCCGCTCAAGGCCATGAGTGATGACCTTGTCCTCGATGGCGAGCGGGATGATGATCGCGACGGACTTTTGAACTTCTCGGAATATCGCGCTTCCCTGGCACGCCTGGCTCGTAGCGAACGTGGCTTGAGTCCGACCTTGTCGGATACAAACAGTGACGGCGTGACAGATGCGAACGAGGATACCGACAATGACGGCCTCTCTAACATCTCGGAGCAGAACATCCATCTGACGGATCCAGGTAACGCGGATACGGATGATGATGGTTTCTTAGATGGTGCGGAACTGGCTTCACGTACACTTCCCACAGACGCGGTTTCGCCCAAGCAAAATATCGCCCTGACCTTCTCTGGTGGCGCCGTGAGTAACACGGTTGTGATCGCAGATAAGGTCAACGGGGAATATACCTTGCGCCACAGCGCAGAGCAGTGGACCGTCGAGGCCTGGATTTATCCGACAGCCTATGTCGCCGGGCGTCAGGTGCTCCTCTCGCGCAAGGTGACTGAGCTGGGCTTGTATAACTACGAACTCGGACTGAGTAATGGTTTCCCCTACGTCTCCTTTGACGTACTGGGTGGAAGTCGCGTCGAGTGCCATGGCGGCGTTCAGGTGCCGCTGAACACTTGGACTCATCTCACGGGCCGTTTCGCGCTCGGAGAGCCTCTGGACATGAACCACCTCACGCTTTTTGCGAATGGCATCGCGGTAGGCGAGACGCGTACAGGCTTGCGGTGTGCAACCGGCGCCGGCGATCTGGTCCTCGGTTCCAGTGGCTTTGCAGGACAGATGCTGAATGCGCGCGTCTGGCGTATTGCGCAGAGCGATTTGGCCGTCTTCGAAATGATGCGGTCTGAGTTGCTCGGCGGCAATGTCGGCAACCGTTCAGGGTATCTGCAGGTTGAAGCAGATGGGTTTGTCAAGGAGTCTGCAACGACCCTCAAGCCCAATGGACAGACGGTGGACATGCTGCAGGAGGACTGGACGCTCGAATGCTGGGTGCGGGTCCAGAACCCGGGTGTAGCAGGCCGGCTCATCGCCCGTCGCAACCTCAGCGATCAGACAGATGATGATTTCAACTATGCGCTCGGTTTGACGCCGGCAGGTACCATCCAAGGCCGCTATAACCTTGAATATGGTTTCTGGACAGATCCGGGCCAGCCGTTCTTTGTCTGGGTGGCCGGAACGGATCCGACCATTAATAACATCACGGGTGAAATTCCGGTGGACGACGGGGATTGGCACCATGTCGCGTATGTGCGTGACGCCAACTTCTGTTATATCTATGTGGATGGCATGTTGGATACCAAGCAGTCAAGGGTTCGCATACCGCCCATTCCGAACATTATCGACGATCCGATGAACTACGCACGTGTCAGAGCCCAGGGTGGGCCGTTGATTTTGGGCGAAGGCGCGGGTGACGCATGGATGACCTCGCTCGATGAAATCCGTATTTGGAATCGTGCCCTGCCCGTCGTTGAGTTGAAGAAAGTCGCGGAGAAGAATCTTGCAGGAATCGAACCGGGCTTGGTCTCCTACTTCAACTTTGACTTCCAGATGGGTAAGACTGCTGATGAACGTGCAGGGATCAGGGATCCAGACCTTGAGTACGGCATCTACATTCGCAATGCCCGTTGCATCACGGATCTTCAGGACGGACCTCCGATCACCTTTGATCCGCTGCTCTCCATTCAGGGAGTTGCCCTGGTGGGTATGTTCAATGCGATTGATGGTGGTCTGACGCTTGAAGACCGGATCTATCGTCAAGGCTTCAAGCCCTTCACACAAGCGGCGTATGCAGGCCGTCTGGGTGCGGGTGTCAGCTTCACGAATCGCAGTGCCGGTTTCTGGGTGATAGAGGGCCTCGATTCGGATGGCGATGGACTGCCGGATGAATGGGAATCCAGCAACGGTCTCGATCCGTACAGCAAAGACACGGATAGCGACGACATTGATGACCCCTTGGATGATGATGACGGCGACGGGTTGAGCTATCTTGCTGAATACCAGGCAGGGACGGATCCCTGGGATCAGGACAGCGACGATGACGGCTTCTTGGATGCTATGGAAGACAGCGATAACGACGGGCTGTCAAATGCTGACGAGGCTGCCATCGGAACTAACCTCGGATTGGCGGACACGGATGATGACGGCATGCTGGACATGGATGAGGGCTTTGATGCCCAGTCGCGCAGCGTGTGGGCTCAAAACAGCCTGCTCCCGATGCTCAATCGTTATCTCAGTCTGACAGGTACGGCTTATCTGCAGGTGCCGGCTGGACGTCATTTCGCGGAGCCTACCCCGATGATGCGGTGGACGAGCGATGGAAAATCCTTCACGATCATCTTGGATGTCAATCCGTCCCGCTATCCGCTGGCGGGCGAGACAAACTGGCTTGCAACGTGTGACCTTGGACATGGCGTCTACAACTATACGCTCCAGCTACTGGCCGATGGCAGAGTTGAGGCGAAGACGACCTTGGATCCGATCACCTTGACAAATCTCACGTTGACTTCGACGGTGAGCTTGCCGACAAACGCGTGGTCAACCGTCACCTTTATGGTTGAAGCAGAGTCTCTGCGTGCAAACCTCCTGATTAATGGTGAGGTCGCTGGCTTCTCCACACTGCCCGTACTAAAATCGCTCATTACAGCTCAGAACAGCTTAAGCCTTGTGGATGTGCGGTTCGGTGAAGGGTTTGAAGGTAAGATGGATAATATCGCCTTCTATCGTGAGATCCTTACAGCGCAGACGCTGAAAACCCTTCGCGACACGGAAAACAACAGGCTGGGTCTTCTCGGATATGAGACCGAGAACTTATACGGTTGTTATACCTTTGATGATGGTACCTCGGCTGTGGATAACAGTGGAGATATTATTCAGAACAATGTCAGTCTAAAGGCTGGCTGGCGTTCTGGTCAGGTTCAGGATTTCGCCTGTACCTTCTGGCCTGCCAATAAGCAGAGACTGGCGAACTTCACGCTCCAGGACTGGAATATGGGGTGGCGCAATGCAGGCACGATCGTCGGCACCGGTGCGAAGATCCTGCCCTATAGTGGCGAGGATATCAACACCAAGGATTCCAATGGAGACGGCATGCCGGATGCTTGGTCTAAACGCAATGGTATTGACCCTTATGGTCCGAATGCCTCCCTAGGAGACATGGATAATGACGGACTGTCTAATTATGCCGAATATCTGATCTCCACCCGGTATGCGTTAGCTGGCGTGAACCCAAGAAGTGCACAGTCACTGAATCAGTTGCCAGATTACTTCAATAAGCCTTCTGGTTCAAAACTGACGTATGGCTTCATGTTCTCTGACCATGACTTCATAGAGGATTGGTGGGAGGGGAACTATATGCCCTCTGTCGCAAGTCCCTTCATCTATGATCCGCTCCAAGATAGCGATGCAGATGGCTGGTCCAACTGGGCTGAAGCGCGCTATAGTCAAGCAGTCATGAGTACAAGGCCCGACATTAAGGAACGCGTTATTATCGGTGGCCGGACAATCACAGAGATCCCTGTGCCCTTGATTGAGACGTATGTGAGCTATAAGGGTGTACAAGCTGCTGGTAGCGTGGTCATACAGGCTTATGCAAATCCAGATATGAACGGGACGCCAGATGCTAAATGGATATTGGCTATTGGAGGTGATGTGGAGGCGCAAACGCTCCCATTAGGCTTCTACGAAGATAAGGTCGTAAAAACCTATCTGACACCAGGTTCCGTTGTTCCTGGAACCTTTATTATCCAGTTCACAGACACCTTGTCTGGGTTGAGCATCACCAATGGCTATGATCGGGATGGTATTCTCTATGCCAACGCCTTAACGGCGGGTGCTAAAGATACCCCCATTGGAACCATTAACTATGTTAGCGGCGAGATCGTCGTGAACATGGGCTTCTATCAAGGTGAGCAACTTATCGTTACGGCGGCGCAGGCAGGTGCTGTCACAAATGCAGCCACGTATGTGGATGTTGACGCCTCGTACATCGATGTGTTCTACTCGACAAAGTTGCTGGGCGGCTGGCCGCAAAAACTCTATCTGGGACGTCCAACCGAGGGCATGATCAAGGGGGGAACAAACTACTTCTTCGCCTTCTTGGATGTAGGGGGAACAGCAGACTCTTGGGATGCTGGAGAGCCAGCAGGTATCTCAACGCCCTTTGCAACCGTAATCGGCTGGGATAAGAACCTTTTGAGTCTGCAATTGACGGACTATACGCCCTATAATCTGAGGCTTTCGTTGTCCACAGGACTTCGTTCTGAGGATGTCGTCTTGGCTGGCGGTGGAGCGCAAGGTGGTGGAGCCGTCGCGGCTGGTACGGGGTATAGGCGTGTGCGTATTCAACGGTCAAGTATTGTAACCTCTGGTTTCACGCAACATACAATCTTTGACAAGGTCATTTACGGTCGTGACTATATTCACGAGGGCGACATCATGAACCTGCCGAGGTTTGGCGGGTATGGCCTGGACTGGGGATTGATCGAAGTTGATTACCCGTTGAACGCCTGGAAGGCCGTCTACAAGGTTTATGTCGGCGATGCAGACGTCCTGACTCAGAACACACTCATTGCTACCTTCACGAATCAGTTTGATACGGTTCGTACAGTGGCAGCTCCTGTGGCACCGGCTCACGGGGCATACGTGTATTCCATACGTCCGTCCTTCTCGTGGTCGGTTGTCTCCAGTAATAATGGGTATAACGCTTTTGCCTTTGAATTGCGTAGCGGAGGTCAAGCCGGGACGTTGGTTTCTCCAATCACGGCGCGTCAAGTGCCCACGAAAGACGCTTCGACGGGTTACTATGTATGGGAAGCCCCGTTCTATATGGGTGACAAGATGGTTAATGGCTCCCCCACGGTCAATAACGGCGTTTACTACTGGCGCGTTCAGATGTTGAATTCGAAGTACAGCACCTGGAGCAGCACCGAGTGGTCACCGTGGCGGATCTTCCGTTGGGATGTGAATACACCTCTTCCTCCGGTAGGGACAGCGACGAACTTAAATGGTTCATCCGCAGGCTATGGTCAACTTCGTGCGGTTGTGAAGTACTTTGGTGCGGTGACGAATACGGTTGCTAACCGCGTCATCCTCCAAGCCTTCCAGAACAGAAGCTTCACTGGACAGCCTGCTGCTCAGTATGCCTTCTCTGCGAGCCAGAATACGATGCTGACAAACCTGAGTCTCTCCGCGACGAATGCTATCCCAATGCGAGGCCTCAAACCAGGTGTCTATTATGTGCGCGCCTTTATAGATTCCAACACCAATAGTGTCTTGGATAGCTGGGAGTCGTGGGGTTATGCCAACTACCTGGGTGAGCAAAAATCGTATTACGATGTTCGCCCGGTCACGGTCTCTTATTCCTCGATTACTCCGCTGGCAACTGTCTATATTGAGGATGCTGATACAGATCAAGATTGGTTCCCAGATGCCTACGAGTATGAAGAATATCGGGCCTTCTCGAACTTCCTGGAACAAACGGGGCCAGACCAAACCTCTACTAATCGAGGTGATGGGGAGCTCAATTTCAGCCTGTTGAATCCCGGATCCTTCCCAGAAGTGATGATGGCTATGTCCGCTGGCTCGAGTGAGCAGCAGGAGGCAATCATCAAGCTGGTTTCAACGGAGGGCCAAGTGGTAACACCCGCTGTGAAGCCATCCGTCATAATCGAGAATCTTAGCTTCGGCAAGAGTGGTCCGAGCCTGGCTTTCGATCTGACCCCAGCTCAGCCCGCGAAATACACGTCAGCCCTGTTTACAGCGCTGATGGATACCATAAGCGCACAAGCCGCCCAGACGACCTACAGGTATAATGTGAGGTTCTCTGAAACGCTAAATGCGCCACGTCCGTGGACGACGATCGCTGAATCAGGTACGGTGTCGGTTGTGAACGGAGAGACAATCAAGAGTCCAGATTATAAGAATCCCGTAGCAGGAGCGAACGGATTCTTCTATGTCGAGATTGAATAATGAACGATTGAGCGAGGGGGCTGATACCCCCTCGCTCAATACTCCTTGCCTTGTAGACTGGGCTGATCTTACATGAAGTTCTTAGCGAATAAAAGTCGGTTGGGGTTATTGCTCGCGTTGTCACTTGTGACAAGCGGGAGTCTTTTAGCTGCGCCTTTTGATCGCACGTGGAATGTCAAACAACCCGATGGACGTGTGGTTCAGGTCCATGGACAGGGAGACGATTTCTCTGCAAACATGGAGGTCGGCGGGTATACCGTCATTTGTGATCTTAAAACGAAGTTCTATGTCTATGCAACCCGTACGGTGGACGGGAAGTTGGAGTCGTCTGGACTTGTCGCTGGACGTGATAATCCAGCCTCATTGAATTTGATGCAGCATCTGCGTCCAGATGCTGCCATTCTAAAGGCTGAACGCCTCGAACGGTACACACGCTGGGATGAGGCAACAATGAGCAGTAGTCGTTGGAAGGCTCGTAAAACAGCCACGACATTGACTCTTGCGCCGCTCCTCACAACAGTTGCGGGCCCAATTTTTGCGCCTCCAAGTCAAACCACGCTTGGAAATAAGGTTGGCCTTTGCTTGCTGGTTGATTTCTCTGATGACAGCGCAACGATTTCTCAGGCCAATATTGATGCGTTTTGCAACGGGGATAATTATACAGGCTATGGCAATAATGGTTCAGTTAAAGAGTATTTTTTTGATGTTTCGAACCAGCGGCTGACGTATAACAACATTGTGACGGTCTATCTCAGGGTTCCCCATCCTAAAACGTTTTACAATAATCCAGTCACTACGAATGCTGCCAATCAATTAGTCAAGGATGCGATTGATGCCTTGAAGGCCCTTCCGAATTACCAAGACGAGATCTGGCCACAAATGCAAACGTTGACAGTGGATGGTGGCGGTAGCGTTGTCGCGTGTAATGTGTATTATGCGGGCCATCCCGATGTCGGTTGGGCGCAAGGTCTCTGGCCGCATTCTTGGTCATTGTACCAAGTAGGAGCCCAGTCCTTAGGCCCAGGGGTCAGCGTCTATAAATATCAGATGACGGATATTGGCGACCAATTGACATTGGGAACCTTCTGCCATGAAAACGGACACATGCTGTGTGATTATCCCGACATCTACGATTACGGGTATGATTCAACGGGTGGTGCTGGCGCTTTTTGTTTAATGAATTCTGGTGGTCATGGAGTCAACCCTGTCAAACCCTGTGCGTATTTGCGCATGCACTCAGGCTGGCTCGATGCAGTGGATTTGGCAACCGTGCCAGATTATCAATTGACCTTGACGATCAGTGATACCTCTGTCTATAAGTATACAAAGCCCACAGCAACTACGGAGTATTATCTCTTTGAAAATCGCCAGAGGAGCGGCCGAGATGCGAATATACCGGGGAGCGGTATTGCCATCTGGCACTGCGATGAGCTCGGTGATAAAGATGATCAGCGCTATGCCTATAATACAGCGCACGAGAACTACGAAGTCCAGCTCATGCAGGCGGATAACCTCTGGCATCTAAATAAATATAGCAACTCTGGCGAGCAACAGGATCTTTATTACGCTGGCAATATTTCTGCAGGTTATCAAAATGAGTTTTTTGACGAGTCGGCTCCGAGCTCACGCTGGTGGGATGGTTCTCTCTCTGACTTGTTTGTCGGTGATTTTAGCATTCCTGGCGAGTCGATGACCATGAGCCTGACCAGGTTGCCTGATGAGATTGCATCCCAGAGTCCATTGCCAGAGGGACGCGTGGGTAATCCTTACTGGTTCCAATTTTTAACCGTGGCAAATAAGGAAGGTAATATCTGGAGCGTTGTCAATCCAGTGACCCTTCCCCCGGGGCTGACGTTGGCTCCCTCTGGACTGCTGAGTGGTGTTCCAACGGTAGCCGGAACTAATTTCTTCGATATTGTGGTGGCGGGGCGTTCGCCGATTACGACAACAAATACCTTTGAGTTGGTGATCCTTCCAGCCTATACGGCACCCTACACAGAGGGCTTTAATGGCGTGATGGAAGCCCCCCGGACCGGATGGAATCAGGAGAGTGTTTCAAACACGGTACCCTGGCGTACAAGGTATGGCTCGCCTTCGGAGCGTCCGTTACGACCGTTTGAGGGTGATAAGAATGCCTATTTGGGCATCTACAATGATAATGGCAGTGCTACCCTTTCTAATCATATCACGCGTCTCATCTCACCGATGATTCAATTCGCGCCCACTGCACGTGAGGCGCGTATTTCGTTTGCCTACTACTTGGAAGATCGGAATACGATTCTCAAAGATTCCTTTAAGATTTATTATAAGACGGCTTGGTCCAACGAATGGACCGGACCTGTTGCAACCTATGAAGCCACGGCCCCTCTCTGGCTCGAACATCACGTGATCTTGCCCGAGTCCGCCGCAGGTAAGGGCATTTATTTCGCAATCGAAGGGTATGCGTTAGGTGGCCATGGCGTCAGTTTGGATGACATACGGATTGACGATCCAGTCCCCACTTTGCAAATCAGCACCCCGTCACCTCTGAATCCAGCGTTGTGTGGGACTAATTATACGCTTGCCTCACCCTTTGTCACGCTGCAATCCGTGGGAGGGTATACCAATGGCTCTGGGCAAACCTCGTATGCGTATGCGTTGGTAGGAGGCTCGCTGCTCCCCCCTGGCTTCACCTTGACGACAAATGGTCTGATCATTGGCCGATGGGACATCCCAGTTGTCGTGACCTCTTTTGATGTGGAAGTGACAGATCTCGTGAGCGGAGCAAAGGCCACGAACACACTGGCCTTTGCGGTGGAGTATCTGCGTGCTCCGATCCTTCAAGAGAACTTTCTGACGAGCAATGGTAGCCTGCCCTCGGGTTGGACTATCGAGTATGTGGCCAATCGAGTTGATTGGCAAATTGGGCGTCCAGGGGGTAAGGATGGTATATCACCTCCTTCAGCGGCCCAAAGTGATTCCCAATATGCTTTCTTCTTCGGAACGCCAAGTATCGGCACATATATGGTGTCAAAATTGGTCTCTCCTGTCTTTGATCTGACGCAAATGCCGAATAACTCAAGGCTCATCTTCTGGCACTTCATGCAAAAGTGGAGTGGACAGGATGAGTTACGTGTCTACTATCGGAACGTCACGGGCGCACCTTGGACAAGATTAGCAGTCTATACGAACAACGTGACCAGTTGGACCCAGCGGACCATTCAATTGCCTTTACCCTCGCGCACCTATCAAATCGCGTTTGAGGGTTCGGCTAGATCGGGATATGGTGTGTGCGTGGATAGTGTCTCTATTACGGATGATGCCAGTGCTCCCATCATTCTCACGCGCGATACGCTTCCCTCTGGCTTTGAAAACTTTAATTACCAGACACAGCTCCAGGCCGTGGGCGGGACACCTCCCTATCAGTGGACGGTTGTTTCAAATGCATTGCCACGCGGTCTAGTCTTAGACCCCAATACGGGGGTTATCAGTGGTAAACCAGTCGGAAGTACGCAGACGGTCTTCCGTGTGGCGGTGACAGGTTGGGACAATAAGGCCTCAACAAACATCTTTTATCTGAATATTTTGCCCCCAGGCTTCATCCCTTATGTTGAGCGTTTTAATGAAACAACCCTGCCGTCGGGTTGGGAGCAGACGATTGTGAGTGGTACGTCTACCTGGCAATCGGTGAGCGGAACGTATAATGATTATCCATCACCCTATCATTACCCGTCACTACCTGTGAGCGAGTCGAATAACCTCTGTCTGTGGGCGAAGGTTCCACAAATTCATTCTGCCGCAGTCATCACGCCGCCCATTAATTTGGGGGGGTGTTCCAACACAACAGTCTCTTTCAACTTGGCCATGAGGCAGTATAACGGTAGCAAAGATAACCAAGACTGGTTGACAGTTTCTTATCGTGCACATGAAACTGGGGAATGGAAAACGTTGGTGGCTTATGACAGCACTTACTTTTCAAGTAGTAATGCTGTTCTGTTCTCACATTGGACAAACAAAACTTTCGCATTGCCCGAGCCAACCGCAACGTATCGACTGAAGTTTGAAGGTGTGACAAAGGGTGGTTGTGGTATCTGTATCGACGATCTGATTGTCTTTGGTGAACGGACAGCGCCACCCTTAGTGATTACGACGCCTGATCCGTTGCCGGCCGGGACGAATGGGGTGATCTACCCAAATGTCACGCTTGCAGCGATGGGAGGCACAGCCCTTCCCTATACTTGGCGCATCGTGACGTCGGATATCTTCCCCCCAGGTTTGACGCTCAATCCCACGAATGGTGTCATCAGTGGAACTCCTACGCAGTATGGACTATACACCTTTGGCGTAACGGTTCAGGATCCAAATAGTGTGACCACCACGCAAATGTATTCCTTGCGGATTTGGAGTGGCACCCTTACGCCTTATCAAGAGTGGATACAACATTACTATCCTGTTTCAGGTAGTTATCCGGGTGACGGGGTGGACTCTGGTGACGGCATCCCTAATTTGATCAAGTACGGCATGGGGTTGGACCCCACGATCCAGAATACCGGTGTCTATATACTCGGAGGTCTGACAAATGCAACAGGGGTTCCCAGTGTGGCAGATGGGAATTACCTATACTTTGTCTATCGCCGTTCGCTGACAGCTACAGACTTGGACTTTTTTGTGACGGGAAAAACGAATCTCGCAGATAGTGCAGACCTGTGGACGACGAATAATATTGTCCAGCTTACGCCCTGGGGTGTTGGACAGACAGGCGTGTGGTCGTGGGTCACTAATTTTCATACGACTCCAACGACCAATGCGCCGCAACGTTTCCTCCGCTTAGAGGTTCAGTTAAAGTAACGAGGTTTTATGATACAACAACAGTCCCTTCCGGCCCACTCCCTTCCCGCCACTGAATTTATCAAACGTTTACGTGCCGCAGTCGCCTATCGTAAAAAAGAGAAACTCGATGCCGTCGTGATTGCTACGGCGGTGAATCGCTATTATTTCACAGGGTTCTGCGCCTCCGCCGGTATTCTCCTGATTACGAAGGATGAGCCGGTCTTCTATACCGATTTTCGCTACTTTACTGCAGCCAAGCGCCAGCTTCCCTTCTTGAAGGTGAAGCTCCTCTGGAAGG
>CAMBQV010000007.1 GCA_945870145.1 Akkermansia muciniphila | reverse complement strand
GTGGAGCAGTAAGTAAGTACAGGAATTATTTTCATATCGGAAATATACGTGCTTGAACTTTAGAGTCCCACCGATTATAGTAAAGCCCTTCTTTTTTGCACCTGTAGCTCAATTGGATAGAGTGTTGGCCTCCGAAGCCGAAGGTTGTGGGTTCGATCCCCGCCAGGTGCACCATGAATAAAAAAGCGTATCCTGCATCTTTTGAATTGTCTTTTGCAGCAGGAAACGCTATAAATACTGCTCTTTTTTAATTGGAGAGATGGCCGAGTTGGTCTATGGCGCAACATTGGAAATGTTGTGTGTCGCAAGGCACCGGGGGTTCGAATCCCTCTCTCTCCGCCAATTTTAAGTAAAAAATGAAAAGTCAAAAGTGAAAACTTTTGGCTTTTTTCTTATTCTCGGGATGAGAACCCCCGGTTCGATCAAACGCGCGCAAAGCGCAAGGGTATCCCCGTAGCGCGACCGCTCGTTTGAGGCCAGGCTGGCTCGTCCAGCCTGGAGCGATGAGCGACAGCGAAAGAGCGTCAATCCCTCTCTCTCCGCCAATTTTAAGTGAAAAATGAAAAGTCAAAAGTGAAAACTTTTGGTTTTTTTCTTATTCTCGGGATGAGAACCCCCGGTTCGATCAAACGCGCGCGAAGCCCCAGCGTAGTCGCGCAGGGCGACCGCACGTTTGAGGCCCGTCCGGCTACTGACGGACGGGAGCGATGAGCGTAAGCGAAAGAGCGTCAATCCCTCTCTCTCCGCCAATTTTAAGTAAAAAATGAAAAGTCAAAAGTGAAAACTTTTGGCTTTTCTTTTTACTTTGGCCTTTCGCCCTTTTAATCACTTCCCAGTGACTACTGTGTGGTCGCCGGAAGGCGCAGGAAGGCACGCGAGAAGAGTGTGACCCAAGGACGTAAGGACAGCAGGACGCAAGTAGGCACTGCCAACTGCTACTCTGGCCGCCGTAGCCGTATCCGCGAAGGAGGCTGTCGACTGCCAATTGCCTCCGCCTCAGCGAGGCGATACTGTGTGCGGAAGAAAGCGGTCCAAGTGCGAAGGATTTCTGCACGGGGGACGCTTGCATAGTCGGTGATGGCGCTCTTCCAGGTCAGCGGATAGGGGGTGTCTGGCATTGCTTCCAGCAGGGCCATGGCTTTGGGGTTGGCCTCAGGACCTCCATGCGCCAAGATGGAGCGCCATGCCGATCTCAGTTCTTCACCCGAGTCCATGCACATGGCACGAATTAAGTCGCGCTGGATTCCGAAATGCATGGAGGTCCAGCGAGGGATGTAGTGGAAGGACTGCGCGAGATGATAGGCATCGTTCTCAGGGAGCCATAGGTGGTCTGAGAGGAAGGGCTTGTGTTGTTCAAAGGCTTGTTGGATGACCGGATCAGTCGATGGATAAAAATCGCGGCGGATCGGCAGGCGGCGCAAGGCAAAGCGCTTGGGGCCGCCAGGTGTTCCAGGTTTATAGTTCCAGAGTTTCTGTCCTTCAGCGCTCAGGACAAACTCGATGAAGCGAACCGCCAGTTTGCGGTGGGGTGCCCCTCGGAGGAGACTGATGGGGTCTGCATTGACGCTGGACCCGGCCTTGGGGTTGACATAGCAGACAACCGGTTCCTTCCCGGCAGGGGTGGACATCTCTGCCTGAAAACGGCCCATGAAGTCAATGGTGATCCCTGCGGCTGCAACTCCCATGCTGATATCAATTGGAATTTTAGAGGCGGAATCGCTGTAGTAACGACCATTGGCGCTCAGGAGGCGTATAAGCGAGATTCCTTTGCGCCATCCCTCTTCGAGCGTCGCTTGGTATGTGGCAGGGAGTAGAGACGCACCGTTTTCTGGCTTGCCTTTCGCTTCGGCAATCACTTTCTCATAATGTTCAATTTGCTCAGCGGAAATGCCCGCTTCGATCATCGTTTTCATGCACTGAGACTGAATGATCATCTCAAAGGCTTTTGCAATGCTTCCGCTTTTGGTGGGGTCGGCCAGAGCCAGTTGGCCGCAATAGAGCGGATCACTCAGGTCTTCCCAGGTCTGTGGCGGATCCAGGATGCCAAGGTCGCGCAGGCGGGTTCTGTTGTAACAGATGCCGAAGGCACTGAGGGCAGTCCCATAGAAGGCTCGCCCCCGCCAGACCTCACCGTGCAACCCTTCAGGGATAAGGATGCGGTTCTCCACATCAACGAAGAGGCCTGAAGGTGGGGCATTCGTACCCCAAGCCGGCACGGTTAACCCTTGGGACTGGGCTTTGCTGTGGTCATAAGGTCCGCCGCCGAAGAAGATATCCATGTTACAGGAGATCGATTGGGGATTGTCACAGTCACGGAATCGGTTCCACAAGTAGAGATCTTCAGCGGTTGTGGGTTGTTTGGGTGCAAGCACGATTTCTGGTCCGTTGGCAGGCCATGGCTTAGATGATGCCTTGAAATAGTGCTTGGCGGAGCGAACATACTCGGCTGCAAGATAGCGCATGATCTCTGTCGTACCACCGAGGGCTCGCCAGTCAATGCGAACCGGCTGGCCGTACTTCTTTTGATGCCACGCTGAAAACCCATGCCTGAACTCCTGACGGATGGCTTCGTTTTGCGGCGTGATGATAATCAGTTCCGGATCGCCAAGCTTCCACGAATCCTCAGAGGCAGTACGCTTAAAGAGAAAGGGTAGTGCGATGACAGACGCAATCAATAGAAGGAGGAGAAATTTCATCGAGGTCAGTTTAACAACCCTAGCACCATTCGTCAATTTGACAAATAGTGCATATCTTTCTTGCTGACGGAAATGGAGCCCTTATGGTATGCTACATTAATATTATGTTGCAAACAGAACAGAGAAATGAGCTAGTTAACCTCGGAATTTTGACCATCGTCGTCAATGTTTCGTTGATGATGGTTAAAATTATTACGGGCGTTATTGGAAACTCCTATGCGCTGATCGCAGATGGTATCGAGTCCGCCTCTGATATTTTCACCTCATTGATTACGTGGGTAGGATTCCATTTTTCGTTAAAGCCAGCAGACAAAGAGCATCCGTACGGACACGGTAAGATCGAATCGTTGGTGGGGGTCTTTTCGGGTTTTTCCTTGATTGCAGCCGCTGGGGTTATCGCTTATCAGTCGGTAAAAGAGATTTTGACTCCTCATCTAGTGCCTTCTTGGTTTACTTTGCCTGTTTTAATCATTGTAGTCATCGTCAAGGAGACCCTGTCGAGAAAGGTGCTTGGGGCCAATACCGATGTCGGGAGTCAAGCCCTGAAAGGGGATGCGTGGCACCATCGCTCGGACGCGATCACCTCTGCTGCTGCTGCGATCGGCATTGCTATTGCCTTATTTGGTGGTAAAGGCTACGAGATGGCTGACGATTGGGGGGCATTACTGGCGTGCTTCATTATTTTAATCAACGGGATTTTGATCATCAAAGGTTCCATGCATGATGTGTTGGATGGAACGGTTGCGCAGGACTCTATTGATGCGGTCTATAAGCTCGCGAGCGAGATCCCCTCTGTCGACAATGTCGAGGTTGTTAAGATTCGTAAGAGCGGGATTGGTTGGTATGTGGACATGCATGTCTGGGTTTCACCCCTGATGACCATTGTCGAAGGCCATGCTCTGAGCCACAAAATCAAAGGGGCGATCATGGACGCGAATAAGCTCGTCTATGACGTCATGATCCATCTGGAGCCCACGAAGGCGAAGAAGGATTGAGTGGCAGTAGCAGTCGGCAGTAGCAGTTGGCAGTTGGATAGCCCCGGGAATAAACGAACGAGTAACTTTATCCCGCAGAGGCGCAGGGGCGCAGAGTTTTAGAATCGACGAAGTTCGAGACAAAGTATTTCCTGAACCCTGCTTGTCCGCCGTAGGCATCGCGAAGGCGGAAACCCCGACCCCTGACCCCTAAGTTATTACAGGGTCTCTAGCGCTTCTTTGATCGTGCCGAAGGTGTTGGTGTCGCCGACGCGTTCAAGGAATCCTGCCCGTTGCATGACAAGGATGGGCTGGCTGTGGACACCACAGAGGATCAGGCGCGTGCCATGTTTTGTGAGCACGCCATGCACATCTTCAAGCGCATGCAACGCTGTTGCATCAAGGTTCAAGACATGCGTCATCTCCAAGATCAGCACCTTCGGATAGCGCCCGATCTGTGAGATGGTTGAACTGAATTGGTCTGTTGCGCCAAAGAAAAGATCCCCTTCAAGTCTGAAAATCTCAACATCTTTTGGCAGGTTCGGTATGTATTCGGCGTCAGCAAAATCCTTTTCATCTGTCCGCGAGGTCACCCGCTTGGTCACCATGGTTTCACTTGCCCGGCGGATGAAGAGGAAGACCGCCAGCAGGATACCAGCCTGAATGGCGACCACGAGATCAATAAAGACCGTCAAGAGGAAGGTAATGACCATGACGGCAGTATCGCTTCGGGTGCTGCGGAACATGTTGACGAAGCTGTGCCACTCGCTCATGTTGTAGGCAACAACAGCTACAATACCCCCCAGCGCTGCCATGGGGATCAACGAGGCAAACCGGCCGAGGAAGAGCATAATCAGAACAAGGATCACCGCATGCACGATGCCAGAGATCGGAGAAACGCCACCGTTTTTAATATTCGTCGCTGTACGTGCGATGGCGCCAGTGGCAGGGATGCCACCAAAGAGCGGTGAACAGAGGTTGGCGATTCCTTGACCAATGAGTTCGGTGTTGGAATGGTGGCGCTTGCCGGTCATTCCGTCCGCAACAACAGCGGAGAGGAGCGATTCAATGCCAGCAAGGAGCGCGATCGAGATGGCAGGGGACATCATCGCGCGGAACGTTTCGTAGGAACAGGATGGCCAGTGCGGCATCGGAATGCTCATGCCCTTGGAAACATCCGGAAAACGATCACCGATAGTCTGGATTATTTCTATTGTGAGAAAGCCATAGTGGCGGGAAATGGTGACAATCACGGTCATGACGATGACAGCGACCAGAGAACCAGGGATCTTGGCGGTGACACGCCTCCAATAGACGCAGATGAGAATGGTGCCCACGCTGATGGCGATATCCATGAGGCTGATCGTATGGATATGGTGGTAATAGGATTCGATCTTCGCGACAAAATCTGCTGGTACCTTGTCGATATCAAGCCCCAGAATATCTTTAAGCTGGCTTGTAAAGATGATGAGCGCAATTCCTGAGGTAAACCCGACCGTCACAGGGTAGGGGATGTATTTGATAATGGTTCCGAACCCGAAAGCCCCCATCAAGATCAGCATGATGCCTGCGAGAATGGTTGCAACCGCGAGTCCGTCATAGCCGTATTGCTGGACAATCCCATAGATAATCACGATAAAGGCCCCTGTTGGACCCCCGATCTGCACATGGCTGCCACTGAAAAATGAAATAAGGAAACCAGCGACGACGGCCGTAATGAGGCCTTGCTGGGGCGAAACACCGGACGCGATACCAAAGGCGATTGCCAACGGCAATGCAACAACAGCAACGATCAATCCAGCCAGCAGATCCTGTGTAAATTTGTGAAAAGTGTATTTTTCTTTAAAAACCGACAGGAGGGCAGGGTGGAAACGAGCAGAAATTAAGTCAAAAACTTGATGAAGCGTTTTCATAAAAGAGAAAAACCGCCGGTGCTGGCGGCTTTTTATACATGGTGGAGCGAAGGAGATTCGAACTCCCGACCCCCACGTTGCGAACGTGATGCTCTACCAACTGAGCTATCGCCCCATGAGTTAAAGAAGCGTTTAGTATACCAGCCCCATCTGCGTTAAAGCAAGCCCTAAAATTAAGTAATCGGGTGGTGAAAGAGAACTTTTTGGAACAGCTTGTTTGACAGGGAGAAAAACATCCGATAAAGTATACAAAAACAGAATGAGGGAGTTAAAAATGAACACATCACGTCGTGATCTTTTGAAGACAATCGCAGGAGCGACAGCCGTAAGCGCCATGTCGTCGCCTATGTCTCTTTGGAGTGCTGAGGCACTCAAGGGCAACATCAAACAGTCAGTCTGCCAATGGTGTTATGCCGGCTATATGAAGAAGAATAATATCTCCATGGAGCAGTTCATTGCGTCCTGCGCAGGAATGGGCCTCAAGGGTGTTGAAATGATCGATGAAGAGCATTGGCCGCTTCTGAAGAAGCAAAATATGGTCTGTGCCATGATTTCAACGCATTCCATCGGTAAAGGCCTGAATCGTGCGGAAAATCATGACGCCTGCCTGGACAGCTTGCGTAAGAACATTGATAAGGCGGCGACATGGGGTTACCCCAATGTGATCACCTTCTCGGGAAATTGCGGGGGACTAGACAAGCAACAAGGACTTGAGCAGTGTGTGGTTGCGCTCAAAAAGGTCGCGCCGTATGCGGAAGAGAAGAAGGTCACCGTCTGTTTGGAATTTTTGAATTCGATCGGGCATAAGGATTATATGGCGGATACGACAGCTTGGTGCGTCGAACTGGTGAACAAGGTTAATTCGCCGCGCGTCAAAGTGCTTTATGATATCTTTCACGCTGCCATGATGAAGGAAAATCCGCTGACGGATATCCAGAAGCATGCTTCCTGCTGGGGACACTACCATACGGCCGGCATGCCCGGACGCAACGAGATTGATCCTGGTATCCAGACATTGGATTATGCCGCGATTGCCAAGGCGATTGCCGATAGTGGCTATAAAGGCTTCCTTGGACAGGAGTTCTCCCCCAAAAAACCTGATGCCATGCAGAGTCTGCGTGATGCGGTGAAGTTGTGCGATGTCTAAGATGATGATCCGTCATCCGCAAGGGCAGTGTGTTTCGTGTGGCAGGCATCCGCCGTGGCCCCATGTCGTGACCTGTCCCTATTGCACTGAAGATATCCTGATGCCGCGTGCATGGGTCTTCTTGCGCAGGGCTTGGCTTGTGGCCTTTACAGGGGCCCTGGGACTGGTTATCTTGCTGCCAGCACTGTATGCCAGCAGTATCGACATGTCTTCTCGACCCCATCCCGTTTCCTCTGTTCAGGGGTGGATTCTCTTAAGCATCGCAGCGATGCTCTTTCTTTTCCCTCATAATCCACATGATGTGATCGTCTGCTCCCCTCGGGAGTTGCGTTCTTGGCAGTTTAAGAGCCTGCTGGGGTCGCTTCTGATCGGAACCGGCGCGCTGATCGCCGCGATTCAGTGTGATTCTGCACGCGGGGAATGTTCTGTGGTAGTCGCGTTCGGTGTATTGGGGCTATGCCTCTTCGCCGTACCCTATTTCTTCCGTCTTTCGGCGTGGCGTGTCTGGGCGGGTACAGCCCTGATCTTCCTATCGCGCAGTGTGTGAAGAGAAAAAATGTAGTCGAATCCTCCTGCTTCAACCTTTTTGTGATGGTTTTTGGATTTTCTGGTTCCGAATAATGACGGGCTTATGCCCGAGTCAATCAAACAGAAATGCGCACGGCCACGTACGGACAAACAGACTTGCGTTGGGACGGGTGATTCTGTAACATTTAGGGCAATGCGAAGCAGTTAGAGCTGGAGAGATTTTAAAACGTATGACAGATTTTTTTGAACAACAGGAGAAATCCCGTAAAGCGACCTTTGGCTTGCTTTTGCTCTATATCTTGTCCGTGGCGGCGACATGCCTGCTCTTGCATCTCAGCCTCTGTGCTGTTTTCAGCTATGGAGATTCGGAGGGGCAGGGGATTGCAATGGGGAAGTTTCTGGGATATGTGCTCATGCCGGAGATAGCTCTTGCGACTATGGGAATCACCTCGCTCATTATTTTTCTCTCCTCCCTCTATAAAATAACCCAACTGCGGGCAGGAGGTTCGGCTGTGGCAGAGGAGTTGGGTGGACGCGAGGTGACGAACGGTACGCAAGATGCCCTGGAGCGCCGCCTCTTGAACGTCGTTGAGGAGATGGCCATTGCTTCAGGAATTACGATGCCACGTGTCTTTGTTTTGGATAATGAGCGTGGCATGAATGCCTTTGCCGCAGGCTTTTCCTCAAAAGATGCCGCGATCGCGGTGACACGCGGTCTTTTGGAGGTTGTTAAGCGAGATGAGTTACAAGCCGTGATCGGTCATGAGTTTAGCCATGTTCTTAACGGGGATATGCGACTTAATATCTGGCTTGTCGGCGTCTTGCATGGCATTTTTGCGCTGACCATTTTAGGGCGTGTGTTGATTGAAATAGGTTTGCGTTCCTCATCACGCTCATCATCTTCCTCGCGCAAAAACAATAATCCGTTAGCAATTCTCGCACTTGTAGGGCTTGCCAGTTGGATTGTCGGACTCGTCGGTTTCTTCTTCGGGCGACTTATTCAAAGTGGCATCTCGCGTCAGCGCGAATTTTTGGCAGACGCTTCTGCAGTCCAGTTCACGCGGAATCCACAAGGCCTTGCTCAGGCTTTGAAATTGATCGGCGCCGCAGGAAGTGATCTGGCAAACCCCAACACGTCAGAGGTCTCTCACATGCTTTTTGCCTCTGGCTTGAACTCCCTGTTTGCGACCCACCCGCCAATTAACAATCGCATTCGTCGTCTGGATCCACAGTTTAACGGGAATTTTTCAGACGCACGGCTGATGCTGGACGCGCGGCGATCTGAGCTTGTTAGGGCGGTAAGCGGGGCGGTGGTGGCCGATGAGTCGACCAGTCAGGAGGACTTGAATCCTCTGAAAAAACTTCATCCAACCCTTTCAATTCCTGGACTTGAGGACGAAGATGCTTCCGTGGTGAGTGCTCTGTTTTCACTGGCGTGGCTGAGCCAGGCGGACCGTGAGACGTTACGGACCGTTCCTGCTGCAATCGGCTGTATCTGCGGTTGCTTGCTCTCGACTGATGAATCTGTGCGCGAGCGTCAGATGGGCATGTTGCCAAGGCTTTCATTCAATGATGCACTCGTACGTCAATGGGTTGAATCCTGGGCTGAACGAATCCGCGAACGGACAGTCTCTGAAAAGCGGCAATTGTGTGAACTCGCAGTGATGGGCTTGCGAAACGAACCGCGTGATTTGAGGGAGCGACTTGCGAATTCCGTCGAGGCGCTGAGCAGTGCGGATGATCAGATCGAGCCTTTTGAATTTGCTGTGGGGTGCATGATCCGTCGCCGCCTGCTTCCGGATGAATCACTTGAGGCGTCACGCAGGCCGCCTGTGTCCCCGAAACAGATGGTTAATGAAATCGTCGATGTCCTCTCCGTGATTGCTCTGTATGGCGCAAAAGAGGGACGCTCGATTGTTCCGGCTTTAGAAACGGGGGTCAAACGGTTGCTTCCCTTTATTGGAGCTGTACAGCTCAGAACGATTCCGGAAACCGTCGATGCTCAAAAACTTGATCGTTCTCTGCGGCAGCTGGAAGCGCTTGCTCCGCTGCTCAAGCGGGAGTTCATGCAAGCTTGTGAAATTATTGTTATGTACGACAACGAGATGACAGAGACGGAGGAGACCTTCCTCTTTGCAATCGCAGATGCGATTGATGCACTCAGCTGGAATGCGAAGCTGGCAAAAAAACAGAGCGCCTAAATCGGCGCTCTGTTTGGCATTTTTTTGGAACCACAAAATCCACAAAAAGCACAAAACGTATTATTCGTGCTGTTCGCGTCTTTCGGATGCTAAAAACTACTGCACTTCCGTAGGTTGCTCAGCGGGTGTCGGAGCTTCCGTGGATGCTTCAGCAGTCGGCACTTCCTCTTGGGCCGTAGGAGCTTCCTCAACGACCTCTGATGTAGGTGCCTCAGGGGCAACAGTCGCAGGGGTTGGAGCCTGCTGACGAGGTGCCTGCGGGCGTTGATTGCCACTGTTGTAGTTCTTTTCGCCTGGCAGATATCGGAACGTTGGATATTCTGTCGGAGAACTCAAGACATCATTGTAGAACTCAATGACATGTCCCTTTTCGAGCAACCAAGCCAGTTGGATCAGGATTTCCTTCTTCTTCTCGTCATCATTCTCAGAGAGTGTGTTGACGAGTTCCATCTTGGTGCAGGCGGGATGTTCGGTTACAAACATCAGAACATCGTGCAGGGCCTTCACCGTGTGGACAGGATCTAAGGGAACCGGTGTTTTCAGCATCACGAAGTCCGGACCCTTCGCGTCATTGACGCGGAAGAGATGGAGCTTGCGATGGCGGAAGGCTCCGCGCAAGGCGAAGAAGAGCGAAGCCGGGAAACGGCGCTCGCGATTCAAGATATCCCGCAACATACCCGCTAACGGACGGCTAGAGGTGTTGAGCGCCACGGCTACCGTACAAACCAGATGTTTGACGCTGGCCAGTTGTTCAGGGACAATCTCGCGCAAAAAGACGAGCTCTGCAACTTCACGTGAGAGAGGCGGTGCCTTCAGTGGCGGTTCTACAGCTGTTTCAGGGGATGCTTCTGTGCCCTCGGCTGGTGGAACCTCGGGGGCTGTCTCGGTCACGACGCCTTTACGGCGATAGATCTTTTTCTTGGTGCACTGCTGACGCCATTGTTCAATGACCTCTGCGTCACGTACGACTTCAATGCGGGAACGGTAGGCTTCCTCGGTCATGCTTGGGAACTTGGTACGCAAGACTTCTTGGACCTTGGCATTGTAGCTGTGATGGTTGGTCGGGCCGAGCAACTCACCGCTCATGGTGCAGCGAGCAACACAGGTGAAGACGCCGGTTGGCGGATCACAGTCGACCTCTTCGGTGTCAAAGAAATCGTTGATGTGATGACTGATCAAGTGTGAGCGGACCTCTTCTTCGGTCAGAGCCGGGAAGCCGCAAACCTTGCATTGGAACAACGGGAGTGGCTGATCCTTAAGAGGCTCGATGCGGACCAAACAAGAGTTCGGGTTGTCCAGAAAGAGCGAGGCGATATCCCTGAGAGGGAAGGCCCTGTGCGTGGTTTGCACGCGCCGGATAACAGCACCTAAGGCCTTTTGCTCGGGGAGAACGCGAATCTCCAGCGGAAGCATGGGCTGCTGATACTCTTGGCGATAGGGTCTCTCGCCACGCGAATGAAAATCATCCCGACGCGGAGGACGGTTGTCTCCGGAAGGTCTGGCTGCACCAAAGTCAACAACAGCGCCACGTGATTCTGGACGTGGCATACTGGAGGGTGGACCCTTACGTTCGAGTTCACGACGCGGGGGACGGCGATCAGTACCGCCTTTGGGGCGATCACCCTGATCACGCATCGGACGGCGATTGCCGCTGTCGCGTCGGTCTTGATTGTGGCGCGACGAACCGCGGTCGCCATCATCGTAGTGACGCCCCTTGAAGCTTTCCGCGCTGGCATCTGGAGTCGCGCGTGCCCAACTGGGTGTCAAATCGAAGTTTAAGTCTAAAACAGCATCTTTATCATCATTATTCATCGTGGCCACTTTCAGTCTTTGTGCAGATAGGCGAATACTATATCGTTTGTCGGGCGCATGGGTCAATGAGAAAGATGCCAGAAAACCCTTTTTTTGCCTCGCTAAGGATTGACGGGAATGAAGCGTATCTTGTATCATTATAAGTCTGATGAGAAAGTTGACTCGGCAAATTAAGATCGGAAACGTGTTAATCGGGGGTGGTGCGCCGGTAAGTGTGCAGACCATGGTGAATGCAGATCCGCATGATGCAGCGGCACTGCTTGCTCAAATTCAGGAGGCAACTGACTTAGGCTGCGACATTGTGCGCTTGACAGTGCCTGATGTTAAGGCAGCAGAGGCCTTTAAGCATGTGAGGCAAGCTTCTCCTTTGCCTCTTGTTGCAGATATCCATTTTGATTATCGTCTGGCCTTGGCTGCTTTGGAGGCTGGAGCGGATGGGTTGCGAATTAATCCGGGGAATATTGGCGGGGCAGATCGCGTCCGTGCGGTGGTCGCTGCAGCACGTGTGCGGCAGATTCCCATCCGAATCGGGGTCAATGGCGGTTCTTTGGAAAAGGATATTCTTGCAAAACACGGAGCTGCGACGCCAGAAGCGCTTGTTGAGAGTGCGCTGAGGCATGTCGCTGTTTTGGAAGCCGAAGACTATCATGAGATCAAGATTTCGGTGAAGGCCTCGGATGTTCCGCGTACGATTGCGGCCTATCGTCTGTTGTCACAAAAAACAGACTATCCGTTGCACCTAGGGGTGACGGAGGCTGGGACCTTTATTCCGGGGACCGTCCGCTCATCGGTTGCTTTGGGCGCACTCTTGCTCGAAGGCATCGGTGATACGATCCGGGTCTCATTGACGGATTCGCCAGCCAAAGAGGTGCGTGTGGGTGTGGAGCTTTTAAGGTGTATCGGGTTGCGTGCGCCCGGTGCAGCCGTGACCTCGTGCCCGACCTGTGGTCGCACACGGGTGGATGTCGCAGGCATGGCGATGCAGGTGGAGGAGCGTCTCGAAGCGTTTTACCGCGAGCATCCAAAGGCGCCACGCCCGCATGTCGCGGTCATGGGCTGTGTCGTCAATGGTCCAGGCGAGGCTAAGGGTGCGGACATTGCTATCGCAGGTGGCGAGGGCGAGTGCATGTTGTTTGTTCGGGGAGAGCCGACGGGGAAGATCCCTGAGTCGGAGACAGTCGAGCGAATTGTTCAACTGGTCAAGCAGTGGCAGCCTCCTTCGCCAAGGCTACGGCGGCCAGGGGAGTAGCCGGCTTCGCTTGTAAGCTACGCCGCGCCAGGGTCGGCAGTCCCGTAGTTCCGTAGTGCCGTAGTACCGAAATACAGCAGGCAATTTTTTTGATGTTAAGAATTAGGAGTTATGCATGAGAAAGATGCTCGTTCTGTTCGGGTTTTTAATAGCTGCGCATCTCAATCTCTTTGCGGAGATAAAGCTGACCCCTTTGAAGACGGGGGGTAGCACAAAGCCGCTCGAATCGTTGAAGGCGAAGAAGGAGCCGAAGGATGCTGTGAAGACGCCTGCTCCGGCTAAGACGGAAAAGCCCGTGGCAGAACCTATTTTTGCCGGACCCAAGAGTGGCTGGGGTGTGGTCAGCAAGTCCTCTGCCTTTTTTACGGAGGCGGGGGAGAACATTGGCAAGGTGCCGGCAGGGGTATTGTTCACCTATTCAGGGGTGAAGCATGCGACAGGCTGTTTTGTCCTTGTTGCCAAGATCAAAGGTAAATCAGGCAAATGGGAAGGCCCCTTTCTTATTCAGTCTCCGGATGTGGTCTTTTTTAGCGGGGAGCTGACGGAGATGCCAGAGCAGCTCATTGCGAACATCCAGAACTATTACACATTACTTGGAAAGGTTGAGGCCCGCAAGGAAGAGCTCGAACTGGGAAACCAGAGTAAAAATCCGCATTTTGAGTCTGCAAAGCTCTGGCAAAAACGCTATGCGGATTCTATCATTGCGGCAGCGGAGTTGGAGGAGAAGTTCAACACACTCAAAGGCGGGGCTAAGAGCAAGGCTGTGGACGAGTTGCGTACGTTAAAATATGAACAGTCACGAGTAAAAATCATGGCAGACAAAGAGGCGGCGAGCTACAAGGCGTGGAAAGAGCAGAATCCGACCCCTCCCGCCGTGATCAACGCGGATCCAACCTTGCAGGACCTTCAGAAGCAATTAAAAGCGGCGAAGGAAAAGGTCAAGGATGTGGTTGTGGAATAAACGTGCAAAAAAGATCACGTGAAGTTAGAAAAATTGATTAACAAGCGGACTCTGTTTCGCTATACTTCAAAACGTTGATTGCAAGGAGTTTTCAACATTGGAAAGGAATGTATGAGTATTGTTGATGATTTTGTCTCTATGTCTCATGCTGCAGGTGCGCCTGAGCTTGATGCTGTTATTTTAGGTGAAGGTAACACCTCCGTGCTTGGCGAGGGCGATACATTTTATGTCAAGGCCTCAGGCTGTAACCTCTTGACGTTGGGTGCGGAACATGCAGTTCACCTGCGACGAGCCCCTTTGATGGCGCTCCTCGAGAAGGATTCGGTCAGCGAGCAGGAACTCCAAGAGACCTACAAATTATCCAAGGTGGATGAGACCGTTAAGGCTCGTCCCTCTGTTGAGGCGATTTTTCATGCGCTGTTGCTCGGATACCCGAATGTGAAGGCAGTTGTTCATACGCATGCGACTGCTGTTAACGCATTGACGTGTAGCAAGGGGTGGCCTACCGTTTTGGCTGGCCGGATGTGTCCTGACGAAGCGGTCGTGATCGGGCCGGACTCTGTTTTTGTTCCGTATGTTGATCCGGGCGTGGTCCTAGCCAAGTGTATCAAGTCAGGGGTCGATGCCTATATGAGTAAGTGGGGCCAGTTCCCCAAAGTAATTTATATGCAGAACCATGGCGTGATCGCGCTGGGTGCGAATCCGGCTGAGGCGCTGAATGTGACCCAGATGGCGATCAAGGCCGCACGGATGCGGTTGGGGGCACTTCAGGCAGGGGGCATCAATCCGCTCTCTCCTGAGGTTGTCTCTCACCTGCTGGGACGTCCAGATGAAAAGTATCGCCAGCAAATGTTGGCGGGTAAATAAAGAGTTGTAGAAGCGGATTGTGATGTCCGCTTGTGCTTATAAGAAAGGAAGTTGAAAGATGAATCCTGTATTAGGAACAATGATATTCGTGCTGGGCGGTCTTGCTGGCGCTATCTTCACGTTGCCGTTCAAGAAGGAAAAGGGGTGGGCATGGGAGAGCTATTGGATGGTCTATGCGATCATTGCTCTGGTGGTTGCCCCTGTTACTCTTGCCTTCTTGACAGTGCCCAAGCTCTGTAGCTTATTTATTGCCGCTCCTTCAAAAGAGCTTGTCTATTGTTATCTCTGTGGTGCGGCGTGGGGCTTCGGCGGCATCACTTGGGGATTGATGATCCGTTATTTGGGTGTTGGCTTGGGCTTGGCTATTGGTTGCGGCATCTGCTCTGCGGCCGGTACGTTGATCCCGAAAATCATCCAGGGAACCTTCAGCACGCTCTTGGAGCCCGGTGCTGGTATTGTGTCTCTCGCAGGGGTTGTCATCTCTATTATCGGTATTGTGTTGGTGGGCATGGCTGGCATGTCCAAGGAAGGCGAGCTGCCCGAAGAAGTAAAGAAGAAAGCTGTTGCTGAGTATAACTTTAACAAGGGCATCATGGTTGCCATCTTCTCTGGTTTGGCCAGCGCGGGATTAGGCTTTGGTTTGCAAGGGGGCGAAAGTCTTGCAAAATTGGCATTGGATCATGGGGCATCTTCTGCGTGGCAGGGAATGCCGGTATTGGTTGTCTGTTTGTTAGGTGGCTTCACGGTGAATGGCATCCTCTGCCTGGTCCTCAATATCAAGAATAAGACAGGGGGCGATTATTTGAAAAAGGATGCACCTGGCCTGACGAATATCCTCTGGGCATCACTTGCAGGTGTTCTCTGGGTCTGTCAGTTTGTGGCTTTCAAGACTGGCGAACCGCTGATGGGCAAACAGGCGTATGTTGGATGGGCTGTCTTGATGGGAAGCTCGATCATGTTTAGCGGCGTACTGGGTGTTCTTTTGGGCGAATGGAAGGGGACGAGCGCCAAGACACGAGGACTGCTTTGGGCGGGTCTGGGTATCCTGTTAATCTCAGCGGTGATCGCGGGATACAGCGGAAAGCTTGCAGGTTAATTTCATAAGTGAAGGATGTTTAATTCAATAAAAGGAGAATGAGCATGAGTACGGCACAACGGTATGAAGAGGCAAAGGCAATCTACAAAAAGCTCGGCGTGAACACCGATGCAGCATTGAAGGAATTGAAGAATATCGCCATTTCCATGCACTGCTGGCAGGGTGATGACGTCTCAGGTTTTGAGAACGCTGGCTCCCTCACGGGGGGCATCCAAGCCACGGGCAACTACATGGGTAAGGCGCGCACACCTGATGAGCTGATGGCGGACATTGACAAGGCGATGAGCCTTATCCCTGGTACCCATCGCGTGAATCTGCATGCCAACTATGCGATCTTTGAAGATGGCAAGAAGGTGGACCGTGATAAACTGGAGCCGAAGCACTTCAAGCGTTGGGTAGAATTTGCAAAGAAGCGTAACCTCGGGCTGGACTTCAATCCAACGATGTTCTCGCATCCGAAGGCAGATGGTCTGACGCTCTCCCATGAAGATCCTGCGATTCGCGCCTTCTGGGTTCGTCACACCCAGGCTTGCATCAAGATCGCCGAATATTTCGCAAAGGAGCTGAAGACCCATAGCGCCCTGAATATCTGGATCCCAGATGGCTTCAAGGATGTCCCCTCTGACCGCATGGCCCCCCGCGCTCGTCTGAAAGCCTCGCTGGATGAGGTCTTCAAGATGAAGTACAACAAGAAGAGCGTCATCGTTACGGTGGAATCAAAGCTCTTCGGTATCGGCGCTGAAAGCTGCACCGTGGGGTCGCACGAGTTCTACATGAACTATGCAGCCAAGAACAATGTGCTCTGCCTGTTGGACAATGGTCACTTCCATCCGACAGAATCGGTCGCGGACAAAATTTCCTCGATGCTGCTCTTTGCAGACAAAGTCGCACTACATGTTTCTCGCCCCGTTCGGTGGGACAGCGACCATGTGGTCCGTTTTGACGATGAGACCCGTTCCATCGCGGAAGAGATCATCAAGAATGGCTCTGATCGCGTGATCTTGGCGCTCGACTACTTTGATGCGAGCATCAATCGCGTGGCTGCATGGGTTCTCGGCATGCGCAACATGCAGAAGGCTCTTCTGGCTGCACTCCTGTTGCCTCGGGCAACCTTGGCGAAACTGCAAAACAAGCGGCAGTTCACCGAGATGCTGATGCTTCAGGAAGAGATGAAGACCTATCCGTTGAGCGATGTTTGGGCAATGTTCTGCGCGAAGTCCAAGGTTCCCTCGACCGAAGCCTGGTTTGATCAGATCAAGGCTTACGAAGCGGAAGTTCTCGCTAAGCGCGTCTAAGATATCACTTCCATTGGGGTGCGCTGGTTCGGGGATTTCCCGGATCACCGCACCCCAAATTTTTTACTGCGAACCGTAATGGGGTTATCAGCGTCATGTGTTAGCGATGCTCAGTAATCAGGGGAATTGCTATCTATGAAGGTAAATACGCTCGTCAGTCTATGTAGCCTGCTCGGTGGACTCACAACCTTCTCCGCAGCGAGACCGAACATTATCTTCATTTATACGGATGCTCAAGGCTATGCGGATGTCTCGATGTGCGGGTAGACGGATGTGCGGACACCTCACATTGACCGTATTGCCTCAGAGGGAATTCGCTTTGAACATATGCGGTCCAATTGTACAGTCTGTTCGCCCTCCCGTGCGGCTGTGCTCACGGGGTGCTATCCGGATCGCGTAGGGGTGCCCGGTGTCATTCGAACACGTTCGGAAAGTTCATTTGGTTTTTTGAATCCCAAAGTCAGTTTGTTGCCTGCGGAACTCAAGAAGGATAGAAAACCATGAAGTTATAGGCAAGCGCGCCCCCCGGGGGCCCGGGAATAAACGAGAGAGTAACTTTTTCTCACAGAGCCCACAGAGTTCACAGAGTTTTTGAATCGACAAAGTTCCCACCTTCGCGAATACGGCTACGGTGGGCAGGCGCGACAAAGATTAATAAGGCAATAAGGCAATGAGGCAATAAGGCAATTCTCATTGAAGTTATAGGCAAGTCCGCCGCCCGGGGTTCCGGGAATAAACGAATGAATAACTTTCTCACACGAAGCCACTAAGTCCACGAAGAGGAGAAACATGTTTTATCTTTTAATTTCTTTGTGCCCTTTGTGGCTTTGTGTGAGACATTTTGGCCAAGTTATAGGCAAGTGTCATTTGGGGTTGCAATCGCCGAATTTACCTAACGACAGGGGCTTTGATCTCTTTCAGGGGTTCCTTGGTGATATGATGGAGATCTATACGACACACATGAGGGATGGTCAGAACTATATGCGCAGGAACCTAGAGGTCATTAACCCCGAAGGTCATGCGACGGATCTCTTCACGGACTGGGCGTGTACCTACATTTGGGACCAATCCAAAGAAGGGCAGCCCTTCTTTCTCTATCTGGCGTACAATGCACCCCATTCGCCGATTCAGCCACCAGTTGAGTATTTAACGCGAGTCAAGGCGAGAGAGCCCGCAATGTTGTCCAAGCGAGCTGGCATTGTGGCATTGATTGAGCACCTTGATGATGGGATCGGCAAGGTCTTGGCCACGTTAGACGAACTTAATCTTTCAAAAAATATCCTAGTTATTTTTGGATCGGATCACAGCACCAAAACAACACACGCCTGGCTTTCACGAGCAAGTCATTGAATCGAAAGTGCGCTCCCATGGCCAAGGCATGCGCTTGACATCTTCTCCGACTTCTGACATCCTTCAACGTGTCAGAGAAGGGGAGATGTTGGCTTGGCAAGTGATAATGACTGTCAGGCCGATGTCGTATAAAAAATATTAAATAACAGGGGACATCTTTTGCCATGAAGATCGCATTGTCGCGCGTTGACGCTAACGTGAAGTTTTCTAGTTTGCCAAGATCCCGTTCTTATGTGGACGGATCTCTGTTAGTCGTGCTCTTCGCTCTTATACTGGCAACCTGCGGGCCGGCTTGGGCAAGGAAAGAAAAATCGTCTTCTGAACCGCCTGTGCCACTGGCACCAGCTGTGCCGATTGCGTCGGTTGTGCCAGATCTTGCGCGCCGATGGGAAAATGAGTTCAATCTCATCCGTTCAGAGCTTAGCGAACGGACGCGTTTTGAAGCGTTGGCGGCGCAGACCTATTGCAAGGAAGCGCTGATCGCCAAGGAAGACCGTGACCCGACAGATGTGATTCTTCGTCGAACCGAAGCACTGTTGGCTGATATCGAGGAACTTCCCGATGCGCCGGACCTGACGGCACGTCAAGAAGCTTTGGCGCAGCTCAAGGCTAAGGTTGCCACGTGTAAGCTTGCGGATTTGTCAGCGCGCAAGGCGCTCTTTATGTCAATCGCCGAGCTTCGCCGCCAGATTGCGTTTTCTAACCCGCTGCTGAACTTCAAACAGCTGCTCTTTGTCAAGAGCTACTTAGGGGCTAGCCACTGTTGCGACCAATTTTTCGGCAACACCACCCGCCCTGGCGGAAGTGTGTACATTCTGGATGACCCTTTTGGCGCAAAACCGGTATTACGTGACATCCTGGCCAGTTCGCCCGTCAGCAATGGACGGCTCCAGGGCAAGACACTTTGGGGCAGCTCGTTCCGTGCGCCAGAACTCTCCTACGATGGCGAGCAGATTTTCTTTGCCGCCACCCAGTGTGCTCCGGGCAAACGTGTGTGGACTCCAGAAACGGTATACCATGTCTTTAAGGTCAATCTTGACGGCTCGGCGCTGACGCAGGTGACCGATGGTGCGTGGAACGATTTCGATCCGTGTGTGTTGCCGAGTGGCCGTGTCGCGTTCATCTCCGAGCGCCGAGGCGGTTTCGGCCGTTGCCATGGACGACCGGTGCCGACGTACACGCTGCACTCCATGAATCCCGATGGAAGTGATATTGTGACGCTGAGTTTTCATGAGACCAATGAATGGAATCCCAGCGTCAATCACGACGGAATGATCGTCTATACACGGTGGGACTACATTGACAGGGGGGACTGTATTGCGCACCATCCGTGGATCACTTATGCGGATGGACGCGATCCTCGGGCGCTTCATGGGAATTATCCGGTTGCCCGCCGGGCGCGTCCGGATGCCGAGATGGATGTGCGCGCGATCCCGGATTCGCCGCTTTACGTGGCAACGGCGGCACCGCACCACGGTCAGTCGTTCGGTTCGCTGGTCATCTTCGACCCGCGCATCGAAGACGATGGTGCCATGGCGCCCCTCAAACGGCTCACGCCTGAAGCCAAGTTCCCCGAGGTCGAAGGAGGGCAAAAAATTTATGGTACGGCCTGGCCGCTGAATAAAAACTATTTTCTTTGCGCGTACGCTCCGCCGAATGCGACGAGCATTGCGAACGTCCGAGGAAGTGGCCGTTATCACGGCATCTATCTGGTGGATAGCTTTGGTAACAAGGAGCTTATTCACGAAGATCCCAGGATCAACTGCATGAGCCCTATCCCAGTTGCTCCGAGAGAGTGCCCGCCCGTGATTCCGCATGCGACCGCCGTCGGGTTGCCCAGTGGAGCAGACAAGCAAGGGGTAGACGAGATACCGACGAACGGGACGGTTCTGTGCGTCAATCTCTACAACAGTCGCAAAGCGTGGCCCGAGGGTGTGAAGATCAAGGAGATCCGCCTCATCCAGGTTTACCCGAAGGCCACCGCGCCGATCAATAATCCGGACATCGGTATTGGCAGCGAATCACTGGCCCGCAACGTGCTAGGCACGGCACCGGTCTTTCCGGACGGAAGCGTCCAGATCATTGTTCCGGCTGGGAAACCCTTCTACATGCAAGCATTAGACGAAAAGGGTTGCGCGATCCAGTCCATGGAATCCGAGACCTACGTGCATCCCGGAGAGCGGCTCACCTGCCAGGGATGCCACGAAAAGACTCACGGTTCGCCGGGTACGCCCATCCATCCGCCGATGGCCCTGCAGTCGCCTGCCGTGGCGCTCTCGCCTGAGGTCGAAGGCTCGAGCCCTGTCTCCTTCCCGCGACTGGTCCAGCCGATACTGGACCGGCACTGCGTCGCCTGTCACACCCAAAACAAAGGCAAGGCGCCTGACTTGAGCGGTGCGCCTGCTACCTGGAGTCGGGCAGGCTATGGCGGTGGGAAGAGGATCTGGTCCGCCTCGTACATCGCCCTCACCACAGGCAAATACAGCGACGCCGATCCGATCAAGGGATTCGCGTTTGCCTTTAGTTCCCGTCCGCCAGACCGCCTTCCGACGGAGACAACGCCAGGCGCATTCGGTGCGAAGGCTTCCAAGCTTTATCAGATGCTCTGCAAAGGCCATCATGACGTGAAGCTGTCTTCTGAGGAGATGCGGCGCATCACCACGTGGCTGGACTGCAACAGCGTGTTTTTCAGTGCCCACAGCGAGACCAATGAACAGATCGCTGGCAAACTTGTCCGTCCGACATTGGAGTGATAGTCTAAAATCCCTGCAGCATCGCATTCAATTCCTTGAAGACTTGGATGAATTTGATGATGCTAAATATGGTCAGAGCCGTCAGGGCAAGCGTGACAAGCGTCCAGATGGCTTTTGTCACTAGTTTCATCGTCGGATGCAACCAGATTAATGGCAACGCAAAAGGCGGTACGCAGAGCAACGTGACGACGATGGAGCCAGTCTTGCAATACCAGGGAACCGTATTCTCGACAGTCTGCTGAACAGGTTGCGAACGGATATGCCCATTCAAGAACTCATGGCAGTGTTTGCATTTGATAGCAGCATCTTGTATCTCTTCAGCACAATAAGGACATTTTTTCATAGTCGTCTCCGTCAACCCAGCGTTTTCTGGTATCAGAATAGCAAAAGACGTCCCTCCCGGCAAGGAACGGACGTCTTTTGTTTGAGCAATCTGACGCAGCTTATTTATTGCTGAGCGCGGCCACGCCGGGGAGTTCCTTGCCTTCGAGATACTCGAGGGAGGCTCCGCCGCCGGTGGAGATGTGGGTCATCTTGGGAGCGAGACCGCTCTTGTTGACCGCGTTGACGCTGTCACCGCCGCCAATGATGGAGACGGAACCGCTGTCGGCCACAGCCTGGCAGACACCCGTGGTGCCAGCCGCGAACTTCTTCATCTCGAAGCAGCCCATAGGACCGTTCCAAACGACTGTCTTGGCGCTCTTGATGGCCGCTGCATAGTTTGCCGTGGTCTTCGGTCCGATGTCCAGGGCCATCCAACCATCAGGGATGTCGTTGCCGACGATCTGCGTGTTGGCTTCTGGATCAAACTTGTCAGCCGCAATATTGTCAACAGGCAGCAGGAGCTGCTTGCCGTTGGCCTTGGCCTTGGCAATCATCTGGTTCGCGTACTCGAGCTGATCTAGTTCGCAGATGGACTTGCCGATGTTATGTCCCATCGCCTTCAGGAAGGTGTAGGCCATGCCGCCGCCGATGATCAAGGTATCCACCTTGTCGAGCAGGTTGTTGACGACTGCGAGCTTGTCAGAGACCTTGGCGCCGCCGAGGATGGCGACGAAGGGGCGGACAGGCTTTTCAACCGCGTTACCCAGATATTCGATCTCCTTCTCCATCAGGAAGCCAGAGACGTTCTCCTTCATGTACTTGCAAATCACGGCTGTGGAGGCATGGGCGCGATGTGCGGAACCGAAAGCGTCATTGCAATAGATATCGCCGTAGGAGGCGAGCTTCTGAGCAAGAACCTTCTGCTTTTCCTTCAGTGCGGCCTTCTTTGTCTTGTATTCTTCATCAGTCATCTCGTCGGTCTTCTTGACCGAGGCCTCTTCTTCCTTGTAGAAGCGGGTATTTTCGAGCATCACGATGCCGCCGGGCTGGAGTGCTGCAACTTCGGCATCCGCATTTGCGCAGTCAGGTGCGAAGACGACAGGCTTGTTCAGCATCTTGGCGAGGTAGTCAGAGACGAGCTTCAGAGAGAATTCGGCTTCATAACCTTTTCCTTTAGGACGGCCCAAATGGCTCATCAGAACAACGGAACCACCCTGTTCCAGGACATAATTGATTGAGGGGAGGGCACCCTTGACACGGGTATCATCGGCAATGACACCGTCTTTAATCGGCACGTTGAAGTCAACGCGCATGATAACACGCTTACCTTTGAGGCAGACGTCGCGAAGTGTTTTCTTACTCATAGTGGATCGTTTCCTTTCAAAAAAGAGTCGTTACTATACCCTTTTATCCGAATTTTGTCCAGATTGGGGTGATGGCGGATACGATTTTATTTTGTTGAAATAAAATCGCACCTAGGAAGGAAGGTGTAGGGGTGAGGGAGGATAGAAAAGCCAAAAGAATCGGGGGTTTTCAAGAATCATTCCCTTGCGAGGAAGAGTTCGGGCTTGGGCCGGGCAATGTGATCTTTGTCCTTGAAATAGTGGTAGAGCCCGACGCCCCCGCTGCAGATGAGCACAGGGAGCAAGCCCCAGGAATAGGAAAAGTTTTCAAAGATAAAGTGGTTCCAGGCGATGATTCCGAGATAGCCCGTTACGGCACAAAGGAGAAAGGAGAGGCCAACTCTCCGTTTGTCGCGGTTGAGTAGGGTGATGCCCCAGTACAGGATATACAGAATGGGCCCTGCTAGACGTGAAATCGTCAACCCTAACAGCATGAGTGTTTTCATCATGCTCAGGCAGTCTGCACCACGGAGGGTTGGGAAAAAGAAGTAGAGAAAGACGAAAAGTTGCGGGAACAGAAGAATGGCGACTGCTGCTTCAACATTTGATTTGAGGATGTTTTTCATGTGAGGATACTCCCGGTGTCTGGATGTCAGTCATAATGAAAGAGACGTTTAAAGGCTAAGCTTACAGACTGTTTAACCTCTTGCATGTCGACTGTTTTAGCCAGAAGCTGGTTCATGGAGGTGATCCCGGCATCTTGAAGTCCGCAAGCAACAATGCCGCCATAATCCGAAAGTTGCGTATTCACATTGAGCGCGAAGCCGTGCATGGTGACTGAATGGGCGACACGGATGCCGATCGCCGCCAATTTATTATTGCCAACCCATACGCCTCTGTTTCGGGGGTCGCGGTTGCCTTGGATGCCAAAGGTCGCCAAGGCTTGGATGAGCGCTTCCTCGAGTGACGTGACATAGTCGAGTACGCGCAGGTTCGCTTCTCCAAGATGAAGGATGGGGTAGCCAACGAGCTGTCCAGGTCCGTGATAGGTGACATCCCCGCCACGCGAGGTCTTGACACAATCAAAACCGGCGTGTTGCAAATCCTCATCGGAATGAAGGATGTTGTTAGCTTCAGCCGAGCGTCCCAACGTATAGACACGCCGATGCTCCAGGAGGAAGAGGGTGTCGGGTACGTTTCCTGTACAGCGCGCAGCGTGCGTCTTTTCTTGGAGGGTCAAGACTTCTGAGTAGGGTTGGTCGTTCCCTAAATCCTGTATGGATAGCACTCTCATGCGGGTTTGCTCATAATGACAAAACCGGACACCTTACCTACGTAGAGTGACCGGTCTTGCTCGCTATAACAACAAAGCGGGGTTAAGCCAGCTTTGCGATGCTCGTTGCCATGCGCGATTTCTTGCGGCTAGCGTTATTCTTGCAAATAATGCCCTTCTTGGCTGTCTTGTCTAAGACGGAGGTATAGGCGGAAAACGCCTTTAACGCCTCTTCTTTGTTGCCAGACTCGATCGCCGCTAAAACTTTCTTGCGGGAGGTCAAACAACGGCTTTTGCCAGCCTTGTTACGCGTGTGACTAACGGCGGCCTGTTTGGCACGCTTGACTGCACTCTTGATATTCGCCATGAAACATTGCTCCTTAAAGATACTCTTCTCGTAGTAAAAACGTGCATAATATTACCTTTATTTTGCGGCTTGGTCAATTGTTAACCGTTGAAAATTTCATTTTTTTTTCGTCTCCACCCTTGCCAATTCAAAAAAATTATGATATTTCCTTAAATTCTTTTGAGCGCTGAGGCATAGCGCATCTACTTATTTTTCAGAGGAAAAGGAAAGCGTGACGGAACGAGAAGCATTGATAGCGTTTAACCGGGTTCAAGGACTCGGCCCTGTAACGGCGCGTCAGATTATTGAAGCGCTGGGGTCGCTGGCAGCTGTTTTTGAGACCTCGGCAGAGCGATTGATGGAAATTCCAGGGATTGGCAGTGAACGTGCGCTTTTGCTGACACGCGAATTAAAGGAGGTTTCAGCCGAAGAGGAGCTGGTGCGGGCTTCAAAGACGGGTGTAAAGATTATCACATGGGATGATGAAGGCTATCCTGCCTTGTTAAAGGAGATCGCCGATCCGCCGCTAGTTCTCTATATAGCAGGTGAGGTCGCGGTTTTGGATACGCCGGCAATCGCCCTTGTGGGAACGCGTCATCCGTCGATGTATGGACGTGAGACTGCGCGACGGTTCGCCTATCAGCTTGCAGGGGCAGGTTATACCATCACCAGCGGCCTTGCTGAAGGGGTGGATACTGAGGCGCATGCAGGCGCGTTGAAGGCAAAGGGGCGGACAATTGCTGTTTTGGGTGGTGCTTTGGACTGTCTTTATCCAAAGTCAAACACGACCTTGGCGCGTGAGATTGCGACTCAAGGGGGTGCGGTTATCTCCGAGTATCCGTTTGGTCGTCAACCCGATCGGCAGACGTTTCCGATGCGAAACCGCATTGTGAGCGGGCTCTCAAAGGGTGTGTTGGTTGTGGAAGCCCCGATGAATAGTGGTACGCTGATCACGGCGAGGCAGGGGATGGAGCAAAACCGGTCGGTAATGGCGATTCCGGGGCGGATTGACTCGGCGGCCTCCCAAGGGTGTCATGCCTTGCTGAAGCAGGGGGCTCGCTTGGTGACTTCGCCAGAAGAGGTTATTGAAGAGGTTCAAGATTTGTTTGTCGGGAAAAGTGCACGCATCTCCGCCAGTTTGGCCAACCCCTTAAAAAAGGCGGCCCTGAAGGAAGAGCGTCCAGCACCTGTTTTGATGGCAGAGGAACGGTCCGTGATGGCGAATATCGAAGAGGGGGGAACCCTGATTGATGTGATTATTCGTAAAACGGAGCTGCCGGCTGGACGTGTGAATGCGCTTTTGGTGAGTTTGCAGATTAAACGGCTTGTGAAGTTGATGCCAGGTGGCTCGGTCATGCGGGCGTCGTAAAGGTTCACAAGGCTGTAACAACGTTTTTAGAAAGGAAGAGATTAAATGGGAAAGAAGCTTGTCATTGTCGAGTCGCCAGCGAAGGCCAAGACAATCGGAAAAATTTTAGGTTCTGACTATGTGGTCAAGTCATCCGTGGGGCATATCCGCGACTTGCCAGAACGTACGTTGGGCGTTGATATTGAACATGGGTTTACTCCTAAGTATGTCGTCTCCTCAGATAAGACAAAGACGGTTGCAGAGCTCAAGAAGGCCGCGAAGACGGCTGATGTGATCTATCTGGCACCCGATCCTGACCGTGAAGGAGAGGCCATTGCTTGGCATTTGAAGGAGACGCTTTTGGGTGAGGCCAAGGAGACGCCTTTTTATCGTGTTCAGTACAATGAAATCACGTCGCGGGCGGTCAAGGCCGCCTTTGATAATCCAGGCGTTATTGATATGAATCGGGTCAACGCCCAGCAGGCACGCCGCGTCTTGGATCGGATTGTGGGCTATAAAGTCAGTCCGATGCTCTGGAGTCGCATCAAGCGCGGTTTAAGTGCGGGGCGCGTGCAGTCCGTGGCCTTGCGCTTAGTCTCTGAACGTGAGCGCGAGATTCAGGCGTTTAAGATTGAAGAATACTGGGTTATGGGCGCTAATGTTTCCCGTCAGACCCCGCCGAAAGATCCCTTTTCAATTAAGCTGGTGAAGATTGATGGCGAGAAGCCGGCCATCAACTCGGAAGGCGCTGCCCGTGCACTGCTCTCGGAGATCGAGGGAAGCCGGATGTCGGTCAAGGATGTTCGCATCCGCGAGACCTCCCGCAGGCCTTTGCCTCCCTTCATCACCTCGACGCTTCAGCAGGCAGCCTCTAGTTTTTGTGGGTTCTCGCCCAATCGTACGATGAGTCTTGCGCAGAAGCTCTACGAAGGTGTCGAGATTGGCAATGCGGGTGCAGTGGGTCTGATCACCTATATGCGTACGGATTCGTTCAATATCGCGCGTGACGCTCAGGCCTCTGCAAAGGATTATATCACCGCCTCGTATGGGGCTGCTTATTATCCAGAAACACCTAATTTCTACAAGAGCCGTAGCAATGCGCAGGAGGCCCATGAGGCGATTCGTCCAACGGATATTCTGCGTACGCCTGAAAGCCTGAAAGGGGTTCTGGATGCGCAGTCCCTTAAGCTTTATGATCTGATCTGGAAGCGTTTTGTCGCCAGCCAGATGTCTGCTGCGAAACTCCAGCAGAAGACGGTCGAGATTCAGCCCAGTAAAGAGGGGCTTTCCCATATCTATACATTCTTTGCCTCGGCTTCTGAGGTGTTGTTCGATGGCTTCCTGAAGGTGATGGCCATCAATATCCATAAGAAAAAAGAGGATGATGAGGAGGAGGAAGTTGAAGAGGTTGACCATCTTCCGCCATTGGCGCCAGGCGACCTGCTCGATGTTCTCAACTGGTTAAGTGACCGCAAAGAGACCAAGCCCCCTGCACGGTATAGTGAAGCGTCGCTCATCAGGGCGCTCGAAGCGAATGGCGTGGGGCGTCCTTCGACGTATGCGGCCATTATCGAAACATTGAATTCACGCGAATACACGACCCGCGAGAAGCGTCAGTTGACACCCACCGAGTTAGGGTTGAAGGTGAATGATCTCCTTGTGGCAAAACTCGATTCTCTGTTTAATGTCGGCTTCACTGCTGCGATGGAGGAGGAGTTGGATCACGTCGAGGAGGGGCGTACGGAGTGGACCCAGATGATGGCTGATTTCTATCAACGTTTTTCAACGTGGATGGAGCTGGCCAAGGAACCGCCTGCAGAAATGGCAAAGGTGGAGGGGGTCATGGCTTTGGTCAGCCTTGTTAAGGAATGGGGACCCGAGGTTCAACGGGGGAAACGTAAGTACAGCGATGCGCGCTTTGTTACTTCGATCGTTGAGCAGATTGAAACCAAGGAGAAGCCGATTACCGATAAGCAGGTAGAGGCACTTGTGAAGATTGCGATGCGTTACCGTTCGCAGATCCCGGATCTGGATGCTCAGTTGATGGCACTCGGGTACAATGACTTGGTTGTCTCTGATCAGTCCATGGCCACGACAGAGTCTTCCATGATGCGTTTTGACTTGTTGTCCCAGGTGCAGCTCTCGGAATCGCAAACCGAGTTTGTGGAGTCGCTACGGAGTCAAATGATGAATGGCCGCAAACTCAGCGACAAACAAATGGCTGCGCTGGAGCGTATCATTATTCAGAATGCCTCCCAGTTTAAAGATTTTCAAGCGGTCACTGAGCAATTAGGCCTCTCTGCTGAACAAGCAAAACCGGAACAGGATAATGAAAGTCCGCTTCTCTTAGAGATGCTCGGGCAGGTCACAGAGTGGCAAGAGCCCGTGAAACGGGGCAAGTTGGTCTTCAACGACAAGGACTTCTATGATAGCCTCGCAGGTCAATTCGCGCGCCAGCAGTCTCTGACCTTCCGTCAGCGTGCGGCAATGAAGCGTTTGGTCTTCCGCTACAAGGGCCAGATTTCGAAGTTTGAAGTTTATGCTGAGCAGTTGGGCTTGAATAAGAAGGCGACGGATAAGAAGGACGAATAGAGGCAATCCCGCCGCCCGAGGCGGCGCAGTGGCAGTCGGCAGTAGCAGTCGGCAGTCGGCAGTAGCAGTTGGCAGTAGCAGTCGGCAGTCGGCAGTACCAGTTGGCAGTTAATCCCCCGGGGATAAACGAATGAGTAACCGTATCGCACGAAGCCACTAAGCCACGAAGAAGAGAAATACTTTAAATTCTTATAATCTTAGTGTCTTTGTGGTCCGGTAGTTGCATTTCAATAAGGCTCGTTGGAGCGAAGCGGAAACCATTCGGCGAAAGCCGAAAGCGAAGCGGTAATGACGCAATAAGGCAATAAGGCAATTCTTCTGAAGTTATAGCTAAGGAGTCGTATGGGTTTTGAATCAGGCAATGTCAGTTTTCGTCTCTTCTATTTGACGCAGCAATTTACCTCCGCCATTGTTGAGGAGTTTGCCAAGCGACTCGCCCCTCCGATTGAGAAATTGGACCGCGATCCAATCTCAGGTTGGGTTGGCCCCCGACATCTTTTCGACCGTGAAATTACAGATGAAAAGTGTGTTACGGGACCCTTCTTGAGTGTTCAGTTGTTGAAGGCGGAGAAGAAAATCCCCTCCTCTCTGTTACGTGCCTATCAGAAGCTCGAAGAGGATATCGAGATGAAGGCACGTGGCGTGGAAAACCTCTCACGGAAGGCCAAGGCAGAGGTAAAGGCACGCGTGATCGCGATGCTTCAGCCCAAGATGCCGCCGACCTTGCAGAGCATCCCGACCGTGCTTGATTTTCGTAATGACCTGCTGATCGCAGGCGCACTGAGCGATCAACAGATTGATGCCTTTGTGCTTTATGCTAAAGAGACACTCGACTCGATGCCGATCCTGCTGACCGCCGAAACCGCTGCGATGCGCCGGAAACAGGTGAATGCCAAGGATCTCGATCCTGTGATGTTTACGCCAGATGACACCATCGATCCACCGATTGAAGGTACGTTGGGCATGGACTTTATGACATGGCTCTGGTTCGCCTGGGAGAAGGACGGTGGCGTCTATCATCTGCCGGATGGACGTGAATTCGGTATCATGCTGGAAGGGCCTGTCACCTTCTTCCGTGAAGGTCAAGGCGCCCACGAAGTCGCCTTGCGAAAAGGGTTGCCGCTGAACAGCCGCGAAGCCGGTACAGCCTTGATCTGCGGTAAGAAATTGAAGCGCGCAAAAGTCACTTTAGCCCATGCAGGAGCGTCTTATACGGCAAATATGGATTCAGATTTTGCCTTCCGCGGACTCAAACTGCCCAAGGGTGAGCAAGTGGAAGACACAGGCAAGATTGAAGAACGGATGATGTTCATCGAGTTCTTCTGGAGCGCCTGGCTTCACCTCTTCGATACCTTCCTCGATCTCCGCACCGATCCCCGCCAATGGCAGAAAACACTCGCCAAGATGCGTGATTGGGTCGGCACGCTCTCAAATAAATAAATGCTGCCTTGAAACGTTTCGCCTTTCAGCATATACTTCAACCCTTAATGCTTTACTAAGGGGGAAATATGAAGTATCCAAGTCTGGCAATGGTTTGTCTTTTGGGAGTGGTCAACAGCGTCTCAACGAGTTTCGCTGAAACATGTTTTTATGTTTCACCGTCTGGCAGCGCGGACGGCTCTGGTTCCTCAGGACGTCCGTTTGCGACCCTTGAACAGGCGCGCGATGCTATCCGCATAGCGAAAAAAAGTAATTCAAATCAAGCCTTTACTGTGATTGTCAAAGAAGGCGTCTATCTGCTGTCAGGCTCTTTTAAGTTGAACGAAGCAGACAGTGGTACAGAGCAGTATCCCGTCAACTACACGTCAAGTAAGCAGGGCGGTGCCAAGCTGTATGGTGGTGCGTTGTTGGACAAGAAGAACTTCAATCTGATCGCGGACGAAAAAATTCTCGCACGCTTGCGGCCACAGGCCCGAAAGCATGTGCTGGTCTGTGACGTGTCACAGAAATTGAAGGGCGACCTTCCTGAGATTCCTGTCGCCTATAAAGGTGCTGTTGTTGGACCGTTCCTGTATGTCGATGGCCAGCCCAAGACGATTGCCCGCTGGCCGAACAAGGGCGAGTGGGTCACGTTCTCCAAGGTGATCGACAAAGGAATCGAACCCTCAGAGCGCCACGCCCCGAAACAGTCCCTTAAAAAACACCCCGGGGCGTTTGAATTTAAGGATGTGCGCATGGCTAGGTGGAACATGGCGGACGGTGTCTGGTTCCATGGCTATTGGACGCATGACTGGTCGGAGGAGGTCTTGAAGGTTGCGAGTTATGAGGCGGATAAAGGCGTCGTCAGACTCGCAGGCATTCATGGTTATGGTCTTGCATCCGGCACGTGGGGAAAGAAGGAGAGACGCTTCTACGCGTTAAATATTTTAGAGGAGCTCGATGCGCCGGGCGAGTGGTATCTGGACCGCAAAGCGAAACTGCTTTATTATTATCCTGAACCAGATGCGAAGCATGAGGAGATCGTGTTAGCCACGCTCCAGCAGCCTCTCCTTGTCGCGAAACAGGTGACGCATGTCCAGATCCAGGGAGTGACCTTTGCCTACAATCACGGAGATGGAATCAGCCTTCAGGAGTGCGAGTCGGTGACCATTGTTGGGTGCACGGTACGCAATGTCGCCCGAACTGCGATTTCAGTCCATGGAAAGAATAATCGTGTCCAGTCCTGTGATGTCTTTGATGTCGGCGCAGCAGGGATTGTCTTGAACGGGGGAGATCGAAAGACGCTCGTGAAGGCCAACAATATAGCAGAGAATAACCATGTCTATCGCTTTGGACAATTCAGCCGGACATACGCAGGCGCCTTCGGGGTGCAAGGCTGCGGAAATGTCGTGCGCCATAACGTGATGCACGATGCGCCTCATCTGGCGATTCTCTATGGTGGCAATGAGCAGCTGATCGAGCTTAACGAAATCTACAACGTGCAGCAGGAAACCGGCGATGTGGGCGCCTTTTATACGGGCCGCGATTGGACGAGCCAGGGCAATGTGATCCAATATAATTATTTCCATGACCTGGGCGGTGGCGGACAAGGCCAGAACGAACATCTCATGGGGATCTACCTCGATGACTGCGATTCGGGTGATACACTGCACGGCAATCTCTTTCAACGCGCGGGCCGCGCTCTCTTCATTGGCGGCGGACGTGATAACACCGTCACCTGTAACCTCGTCATGGACAGTGTGGTCAGCTTTCACTTCGATGCGCGCGGCATGACCTGGAAGCAATGGAACCAGCCTGGCGATGGATGGAATCTTGAGGAGAAGGCTGAGAATATGGATTACAAAAACCCGCCGTGGAGCACACGTTATCCGCGCCTTGCAACGACCATGAATAATTCACCCCGCGAACCGCTGGGTAATGTCCTGAAAAACAATCTGCTCATCGACTCCAAGAAGGAAACACTCGCCTTTGACAAGCAGGTCCGGGAGGTCTTCCCGAAGCTCGTCAGTGAGAACAATCGCGTGGTGGATACCGTGGGAACCAACAAGGCGTCACAGCTCGCCTTTGAGTTCAAAGGCTTTTCAAGTGAGGTGGCGAAGCCAGGGCAGTCGATCGACTTGGGATTGCCAGACCGCAACATCCTTTGCTTTAAAAAGAGCGCTGCGATCCTCCGCCTGATGCCCGCGCTCGCTGAAATCCCAGTTGAAAAAATCGGCCTCTACGTCGATGCCTTCCGCAAGACGAAACCGACGCGCTAATACCTACTAGGATCTATTTTTTATTACCAAAGCTAACATATTTTATGATTAACCTTGCAGGTAAATCAAGAATATGGTAAAAAAGAACAATCTTAAATGAAATGGGACTTTTCAGACCGACATCTGCAGGAGCTCTATGAAAAGGGGCGAAGCAACAAGTTTAAATTCATCGACAAGGTTTTGGCCAAAAAATTTGTCGAACGTGTCGGCCGCATTGAGGCGGCGGTCAGTATCTATGATTTGAGGGAGCCACCTTCAATGAATTTTGAAGCGTTGAAAGGGTATCAAAACCGATTCTCCATCCGCTTGGATGGTAAGCATCGTTTGGAGTTCGAGATCGACTTTGAGAACGAAGAAAAAACAGAGGGCTTCGTTCGGATCGTAACAGTCAGCAAGCATTACGCGTGAGGTGGAGCATGGGCCAATATAAACCATTTACGAATGTGGGGCCGGGAGATTCAATCCGTGAAGAGTTAGAACATTACGGATGGGAGCAGAAGGATTTAGCCGATATCATGGGCATGACGGAGAAACACATCAGTCAACTGGTGCGGAATAAAGTCCCTGTCACGTATGAGACCGCCTGCCAATTGTCGAAGGCATTCAAGCAGACTCCTCAGTTCTGGCTGAATCTCGATGCCAATTATCGCCAACGTCTTCAAGAGTCAGCGAAGGTGATGGAGACCGAGGCAAAAGCTTTGATCTATCGCTATATGCCGATTCGAGATTTGCGGAAGGTCTTGGATTTGCCTCGTAAGACGAATGAGCTGGTCGCTGCGATTAAAAAATTCTGGGGCATTGACGAGTTAGACTTTAGTTTTCTGGAAAAAAAGGCCGCCTGCTTCAGTAAGTCTGATGCCTACAAAGGTTTTAACCCCTTTTACGCGCTTACATGGCTGCAACTCGCTAGGAACTCGTTGAGAGGAAAACTTTCGGTTGGCAAATACAACAGAACTCGGTTGGAGACGCTGGCTAAACGGATACCTGAATTCACAGAACTGGACAATGGCATTCGACTCTTCATTCAGGAACTGACACAGTGTGGTGTCGTGTTTCGGCAGGTGGATCACTTTCAGAAAACATATACTGATGGTGCCTCGTTCTTCTCTGAAGGGCGTCCGGTTATTGTCTACACAGCCCGCTATGACCGCATTGACAACTTCTGGTTCACGATGGCGCACGAGCTGGGACATGTCCTGTTGCACGAGGATAATCAAGGCCAAGTCTTTATTGACTCATTGGATCATCTTGACCTGACGAACACGCGTGAGAAAGAGGCAGACGACTTTGCGGCTTCGCTGCTCAAGAGCGCGGATATCCTCGCCGCGTTCAGAGAGATTCAGCGCCCTTCCTCTTTCCGTATCCAAATGGTTGCACAGGAACTGGGACTTCATCCAGGTATCATTGCAGGATGCCTTCAGCACCACAAGAAGGCCTCATGGACCAGCTTCCACGAGTTAAAGCCGGAAGTTCGTCCTTTGCTAGGCAAAGCAATTTAAACAGGCAAATCGATTATGCGCGCAAACGGAATTTTGAAATGATAAAAAAACAGAAATTGGAACTGACATGGATCGGCAAGGACGAGCAGCCTGTTCTGGAGCCTCGCATCCTGATTGAGGATCCGTCCAAAAGCTATGGCGACCCGCCAATGGCAGAAAACAGTCGCCAACATGCGCGATTGGGTCGGTACGCTCGCGAGTAAATAGGGGCTCATTCTGGTACTCTGCTTATTTTCTCTTTTTCATAGCTAAAATAGCTAAAAAAGCTGAAAAGGGGATTGCAACATTCATTCACATCTGGTTTACTATAACAACCTTCTGAATGATCATTAATACCTAAAGGTTACTATGGCCCTCCATCCGAAGTTTCCGACATCCCCCTATGCGCCGTTGATTCCAGAACAGCGCTGGTTTCCGGCAGACGAGATGCTTCGCAGCACCGCCTACGAAAAACTGATTCCGCCGTTGGTGGCAAACGTCCGGCAAGAGGTACATAAATGGCGTAACAACGGATATCCTGGCGCATCAGCGACTTCAATCTCTCTATTGCGCTGGTGGTTTGAGACAGAACAGCTCATCGAAAACGCCGACGGAACGCTCTCACCGTTTCGCTACTATTTTGCCCAGCGCGAGGCGGTTGAAACCGTCATTTGGCTGTATGATGTCCGGCAAGCGCGGGACAAGTTCGATCTGCTTCGTTTTGACGCTTCTGGCGCTGTTTCCTCTGGGATGTTTTCAGAAGACTGGCCTCGTTATGTTCTAAAAATGGCAACGGGTGCAGGGAAAACAAAGGTATTGTCGCTACTGATCGCTTGGAGCTTCTTTCATAAGTTGTATGAACCAGAGTCTGCGCTTTCACGCAATTTTCTCGTGATTGCACCTAATATTATCGTGTTGGATCGTTTGCGTGCCGACTTTGACGGCCTGCGCATTTTCTTCAATGACCCGATTCTTCCTGAAAACGGCCATAATGGCCACAATTGGCGCGACGATTTTCAGATGACGTTGCATATCCAGGATGATGTGCGCGTGTTGCGGGATACGGGCAATATCTTTCTGACCAACATCCACCGCGTATTTCTTGGCGATGTCGTCGATCCTTCGCTGGAAGACGATGATCTCCGCAACTATTTTCTTGCCCCGTTCGGCGCAAAACCGTCTGGAAAAACCACGGACAGTAAAACCGACCTCGGTGAGATCGTCCGAGAAGTTGAAGAGCTGGCTGTGTTCAACGACGAGGCTCATCATATTCACAATCCGAAAATGGCTTGGTTTAAGTCCATTCAGGACATTCACCACAAATTGCTGCAGAAGGATTTGCGCCTGACACTCCAGATTGATGTTACGGCCACACCGCGACACGACAATGGTGCAATCTTTGTCCAGACGGTTTCCGATTATCCGCTGGTCGAGGCGATTCATCAGAATGTTGTCAAACATCCTATCCTCCCAGATGCCGCCAGCCGAGCGAAGCTCCATGATCACAAGAGTGCCATTTTTTCAGAAAAGTACGCCGACTATCTCGCACTGGGTGTTGAAGAGTGGCGTAAGAGTTATGCTGAACACCAGGCACTTGGAAAAAAGGCTGTGCTGTTCGTCATGGTGGATGATACCAGAAATTGTGACGAAGTCGGCGAACATCTTCAAAAGATCTGTTCGGAGTTGCAAGGTGCCGTGCTGGTGATCCATACCAAGAAAAACGGGGAGATAGGCGAGAACCCAACAGGAAAAGATAAGGAAGAACTTGAACTCCTGCGAAAGCAAGCCAATGAAATCGATTCTTGGAGTTCACCCTATAAGGCTGTTGTATCTGTACTGATGTTGAAAGAGGGCTGGGACGTACGCAATGTCACCACGGTGGTCGGGTTGCGCCCCTTCAATGCGCCTAGCAATATCCTGCCGGAGCAGGCTATCGGTCGCGGATTGCGCCGAATGTATTTCGGGACTGATGTGAAAGAGACGGTTTCTATTTTGGGTACTCCGGCCTTCATGGAATTCGTCGAATCCATTCAGTCGGAGCAAGACATTGCCTTCGAGCACGTTCCGATGGGCGGCGGCGCAATGCGTCAGGATTCATTGATTGTGGAAGTGGACGAAACCAACGAGGCTAAAAATCTGGATGTATTGGACATTCCCCTTCCGAGACTGACCCGAAGGTTCCAACGTGAATTTAAGAACCTCGAAGACCTCGATCCCGCTGCGCTTGGAAACAAGCGGCTGTTGCTCAAACCGTTTACGCCGGAAGAGACCCGCGAAATTGTTTTTAAGACTATGCTCGACGCTGAGATTCATCACACCATCCATCTCGATGGCTCGGGACCTGCGGACTACCGCTCAGTCATTGCCTTTTTTGCCCGACAACTCCTCAAAGACATGCGGCTGGTCGGCGGCTATGACCTACTGTATGGCAAGGTAAAAACCTTTGTGCGCGAACAGCTCTTCAGTCCGTCACCTGTCGATCTCGAAGACCCTGTTGTGTTGCGAAATCTGTCAGAGCCGGACGTAGGGAAAATTCTCTACGATGCCTTCAAGACAGCCATCAATGCGCTGACCATTCAGGAGGCCGGTACAACCCGCATCGAAGACCGCATCCGTCTGCGCGACATGCGACCCTTCCGCACAGAGTATCGCCCCTTCCTTTCTGCAAAAAAATGTATCTTCACGAAAACAGTCGGCGAGGCTCATTCCGGTGGGCTGGAACTCTCCTTTGCCGCTTTTCTGGAAGCCGCGCCAGATGTAGCCGCCTTTGCAAAAAACTATCTGGCCATCGGCTTCAAATTCGACTACATCAAAGCCGACGGCGACCTCTCAACGTACACACCCGACTTCGTGGTCCGCACGAGTGATGGCAAGGTCTGGATTGTTGAAACCAAAGGACGAGAAGAACTTGATTTGCCCCAGAAAATGGAACGGCTGAAACAATGGTGCACCGAGGCCACCGTTGCCGAGGACAACGGCACGATTTATGATTTTGTCTTTGTGGATCAAGAGAGTTTCGAGAAGCATACACCAACGACCTTCGCGGCGCTGGCAGATAGCTTTTTGGAGTATAAATAAAACACATGAACTCTGTAGAACTTCAAAATTTACTTCAGTTGCTCATTGACCGCTGGGAAAACGAAACAGTGGAATTTAAGAACGTCGGGGATTCCTATTCGACTTCCGATATCGGGAAATATTTTTCTGCGTTGGCCAATGAAGCTAATCTGCGCGGCAACGAAAGAGCGTGGCTGGTGTTCGGGGTGGATAATAAATCTCGGAAAGTGGCGGGAAGTGATTATCGGACGAATACGGAACGGCTGCACGGCTTGAAACAACAGATCGCCGACGGGACGCAACCGTCCATGACCTTCAGGGAAATTCACGAACTTGCCCATGAAAACGGCAGGGTGATTCTTTTTGAGATTCCTGCTGCGCCCAAGGGTATTCCCATTTCCTGGAAAGGTCACTATTACGCACGGGCAGGGGAAAGCCTGATGGCGTTGAGCATAGACAAGCAGGATGCTATTCGCGCCCAAAGTCTGGCGTCCGACTGGAGTGCAGGCATTGTTCCAGATGCGCGACTGAGCGATCTTGATCCCGCTGCAATTGCTGCCGCACGCGAAGCCTTTACCCGCAAATATGCCAACCGCTTTTCATCCGACGAAGTGAGGGGCTGGTCGGACACAGCATTTCTGGATCGGGCTAAAATAACCATCCATGGCGCACTGACCCGAACCGCCCTGCTGCTGCTCGGACGAAGGGAGTCCACGTATCATCTCCTGCCCTATCCGGTCCAGATCACGTGGAAGCTCGAAGGTGAGGAGCGGGCGTATGAGCACTTTTCAGCCCCGTTCTTTCTGAACACGGGCGCGATCTACCGCAAGATTCGTAACATACAAATGCGTATTCTGCCCGAAGACCAACTTATCGCCTTGGAAATGTCCAAATACGACCAGAAAATCGTTCTCGAAGCCTTGCACAATTGCATTGCCCATCAAGACTATCACCGCAATAGCCGGATCCTTGTAACGGAACTCTCTGACCGCCTACTTTTTGAAAACAGTGGCGGATTTTTCGAGGGGGTTCCTCAGGACTATGTTTCGGGCACAAAAACCCCGCGTAACTATCGGAATCCGTTTCTGGTCCAAGCCATGGTCGAACTGAATATGATAGACACCATGGGATACGGCATCCACGGCATGTTCGAAGGACAAGCCAAACGCTTCTTCCCTCTGCCGGATTATGATCTCTCCGATCCAGGTGCTGTCAAGATGACGCTCTATGGAAAAATCGTTGATCCGGCCTACAGCCGCCTCCTGATCCAAAAGACAGGTCTCAGTCTGCCCGACATTCAGGCACTCGACCGCATTCAGAAAAAGTTCCCAGTGGATGCAACCACTGTTGCCCACTTGCGCAAGGCTGGACTCGTCGAGGGACATAGACCTAATTTGCATATTGCGGCCACGATTGCGCAGATCACGGGAAATAAGGCCTCCTATATACGAACCAGAGCACAGGATGATACTTTCTATGCCCAATTGATCCTCGATTACCTAGCTAAGTTCGGAAGCGCATCTCGATCTGAGATAGACCAATTATTGAAGTCGAAATTGAGCGAGGGGCTGGATGAGGCTCAAAAAGGAAACAAAATCGGTAATCTGTTGACCAACATGAGGCGAACTGGCAAAATCAAGAATCTCGCGTCCAAAAAGTCTCCCCGCTGGGAGGTTGCAGAATAAATGCAGAATAAAAACACCCGTTTGCAGAATAAAGAAGTTGTAACTCCTTGATATGACGATATGTTCACTCTATTTTGTGCAGAATAAAACAAAAGAATTGAACGAAAGAAAACGACAGGAAAAATCAAATGGCACGCCCGAATGATACCGAACGTTACGAATTTTCAGATGCCGAGAAGCGCGACCTGATCAAGCTCATTGAACAGGGCAAGCCGCTCCCGGAGAAGTACCGCTTTCTTCTTTTCGAGGACAAGCGCGAGGTCGAACTCGTCTGGAACGGTAAGTCCCGCGAGGTCTGTACCGCCATCCTCCCGTTCCAGACTCTGGAACACATTGACGAACCGCGCAAGGAGAAGGCCGA